>NZ_FNHB01000002.1:0-300000 GCF_900104455.1 Dendrosporobacter quercicolus | reverse complement strand
AATCTCCCGGGGCGTCGGCTTAAAGTCAATCCGGCTCTGCGGCGAGGGACAGCATTCCGCCGGCTGCAGGGAAATACAGCCAAAACAGTTGGCATTGCAGACCGGCGAGGCCGGAATACCGGCTTCCCAGCGCCGGTAAAATAAATTCTGCGCTGTTGCGCAACGCCATTTCAGCGAACAACCTGCCAATTGTTCAACAAGCCTGTTTCCAGGCAGCTCTTTCCTCACTTTAGCGACCAGCTTTCTTAATCGAGCAGTATTGTAATCGCCCGGCCGCCATTTAGCGCTGTCATCGCTGGCTACCGCCGCTACATACAACTCGTCTTGCCACAAGGCCACCGCCGCATAGCCATACAGCGGTAAAACCGGCGCGCCGGCCAGCTTAGCGAAGGCCGGCAAATGGGTACGGGTGTATCCGGCCGGCAAAATAGCCGCAACCGCCAGCGCCTGCCCAGGCAAAGGGGCCAGCCGTCCATCCGCAATGCCCAGAGCGGTACGGCCCGGTAAATACATTAAATCAGCGCCCTCCGGCAGAGCAATCAAATCGTCCGGGAGCAATCCGGCCACTTTGCCGCCGGTCCGCCCTGTGGCCTGGTAGCCGGGCGCATCATATATCTCCCCGTTTTTGTCAGCAAATAACGCTGTCAGCACACACATCAGACCACCTTTAATCAACGTAATACTGCTGTTTATTATACACATTTTGTACGCCTGTGCATACTCCGTCCAGCCAGCAGAGCCTCCGGCACCCCGTCCACGCTCTGTGAAGCAGGGTCTGCCTAAATCGCCCCTGCTAACCGGCCGGCTTCGGTTTATTTCCAAATTTCTTTTAACCTCCGGAGGGGTAAACGCGGTAAATATCGAAATAAAGAAGTATTAAACCGGATCATTTGGCAGGATGCGACTGCTGTGACTGACGACCAATGTTATTGAATCATTTATTTCAGCGGGCAGGGCCGGGGCTTTGGCGTGGTTGCCGCAGAATTCCGCAAGCTGGCCAGTTTGGCCGCTGAATTAAATGTCGATCAGCAATGCGCAGAAGGTTCCTGTAGTTTCTGAAATTCAAGAGGTGAAATTCTAACATAAGAGGTGAAATAATGAACATTGGTATTACCGATATCCTGTGGGTGTTTATTCTGGCAATCACCCTGCTGCCCATGATCCAGCAAAGAAGCATAGCGGAAAAAAGACTAAGCCTGCTCCGCCGCATTGAGACCAGACGGCACTCCCGTGTCATCAGCCTCATTCATCGCCAGGAGGCAATCAGTTTCTTGGGCATTCCTATTTCCCGCTATATCAATGTGGAGGACTCCGAACATATCCTGCGGGCCATTCGCCTGACTCCGGTCGATATGCCGATTGATTTGATCCTGCATACACCGGGCGGGCTGGTTCTGGCATCCGAACAAATTGCCCGCGCTCTGCAGCAGCACCAGGCCAAGGTAACCATATTTGTCCCCCATTATGCAATGTCCGGCGGAACCATGATCTCGCTGGCCGCAGACGAAATCATCCTGGACCCCAACGCCGTATTGGGACCGGTCGATCCGCAGCTTGGCCAGTATCCGGCGGCCTCTATTCTTAAGGTTCTGAAACAAAAGAACATTGACCGTATCGACGATAATACCCTCATCCTGGCCGATATGGCGGAAAAAGCAGTGCGCCAGGTACAGGACTTCGTCACTTCCCTGCTGTTGGATAAAATGCCGCCCGAACAGGCCGGTGAATTAGCCAAAACCCTGGCCGAGGGACGCTGGACGCATGATTATCCCATTACTTGCGATAAATTGCGCGCGATGGGCCTGGCTACCGTTTGCACCGACCTGCCGTTAGAGGTATACGAACTGATGGAGCTTTACCCTCAGCCGGCCCAGCAGCGGCCCTCGGTGCAGTACATTCCGCTGCCCTACGACAACGGAAAAAAACCGCCAGGATAAGCCAGCAGTACCGTATCAGGCACCACTACTGCCCAAACAGGGTTGGCAAAAAACCTTTTTTCAGCATTACATAGGCGATGGACCGGTCAAAATGAAAAATTGGAATCCGGCGAATGGCCAGCCTGTTGCGAAAAGCGGCCAGCCCGGAGCGCGTTGAAAATCCGCCAATATAACCGGCTTCAGCCGCCAGCCTTAACGTTTGGGCGCTAAAGCTGCCGCAGGGATACGCAGTAAAAGCGATTTCCCTGCCCAGCATTTGCTCTAACCACGTTTTAGAATTGTTCAGTTCGGCCGCGGCTTCATTTGGCGTTAATCCCGCCAGCGGCCGGTGAGTTACCGTATGGGACCCAAAACTCATCCCGGCTGCCTGCATTTCACGAACCTGCGCCGCCGACATCCGGTTTACCTGTCCGATCATTCCGGTAATAAGATAAAAACTCGCTTGCAGGCCAAAGTTTTGCAGAATAGGAAAAGCATTGGTGTAATTATCCAAATAACCATCATCAAACGTAATCAGCACCGGTTTTTCCGGCAATTTTATTGCACCTCTGATCTGTTGTCCGACCTGATCCAACGAGATCGTGTGATAGCCCTCTCTGGCAAGATAGGCCATATCCTCCGCAAAGCGTTCCGTACTGACGGTCAGATCGTCAGATTCCGGACCGACCCGGTGATATAACAGCACTGGCAGACTTTGTGAAAATTGGTCGATGATTCCGCTTGCTGAAAAAAAAGACAGCCCGGCTGCAGCACCGAGCACACCTGCACCACTTTTTAAAAACTGACGGCGCGTAAGCATCTTGAATAAGCCTTCTTTCATTGTTGTAACTGCGATTCACTCTTCTACTACCATTGTAGTAGTACACTTGCCGCCATAGAACATCAACCCGCAAACCCCCTTTGAATTGCGGGCAAAAAAGCTGCCCGGCGTTTCAGGACAGCCTACTTGCTAAAACTATTCATCGCCTTAGCCAGCCCGTGGGCGATTACGCATTCGACAGCTTCAGCCGAACGCTCCACGGCGCCCTTGATCAGCGGCTGTTCCTCGCTGTCAAACCGGCTTAGCACGTAATGATTGACCGTCCAGCCGGCCGGCGGCCGGCCAATGCCGACCCGTACACGGTTAAAACAATCAGCGCCCAGTTGGCTGATCAGCGATTCGACGCCGCGGTGGCCGCCTGAGCTGCCCTTGCCGCGCAGCCGGATTCGGCCAACCGCCAGGTCCATATCATCATAGATAACCGTAATATTCTCGGCGGAAACTTTATACCACTTTGCCAAAGCGCCAACGGCATCGCCGCTGAGATTCATATAGGTCTGAGGCTTAACCAGCAGCACCGGCCCGCCGGCGATTGAACGTTCTTCGGCAATTTCCGCTTCAAATTTCCTGCGCCAATGCTGCGCTTCCCACCGCCGGGCAAGTTCATCAATCACCATAAAACCAGCGTTATGACGGGTAGCGCAATATTCCTGACCGGGATTTCCCAGTCCAACAACAATTTTCAACGACTCACACCCTTCATGTTAGCGAGAATATCATCCACAGTAACAAAGCTATACCCTTCTGTTTTTAAATGTTCAATGATCAGCCTGACTGCAGCAACCGTTTGCGCCCGCGACGCCTCTGACCTGATGCCGTCGCCGTCATGCAATAAAACCACCGAACCGTTCGTTATCTTATCCAGCGTCCGGTTGACTATTTTTTCCACCCCGGGATTGGTCCAATCCCGGCTCATGACCGACCATTCAACAACTTTCAGTCCCAACCCGGCCATGACTTCCAAAACCACCGGATCGCGAAAACCGTGGGGCGGCCGTACAATATGCGGCTTAACGCCAGTAATAGACAACAGCACGTCATTGGTTCTTTCCAGCTCCTCAATCACCGTTTGCCGGTTGGCTTTCAGTAAGTCAATATGGTGATAGGTATGGTTGCCGATTTGATGGCCTTCCATAAATATCCGCCGGACAAGATCAGGATGCTGGGCGGCATTTTTGCCGACAATAAAAAAGGTAGCCTTAACATCATCCGCTTTTAATATATCCAAAATCTGCTCCGTATAGGGCGGATAAGGGCCGTCATCAAAAGTCAGGGCAACCACCTTGTTTTTTATATCGCCCTGGCAGAATACCCGGCCGTAAATATTATTCTCCGGCAATACCGCGGTTAACGTCAGTCCTACCCCGCAAAGTATGCCCGCAATAGCTACATACAGCCCCCAGCGCACCGGTCGCCGGGCAATATAGAGATAATCCAGCGCCAACCCGATAATTACAATTCCGGTCAGCAACCCCAGCATACTAATCAGGCGCATGTTGACATCTAACATCATCCCTGCTCCATTTCTTTAAACATGATCAGCCACTGTCCCTGTGAATCGGCAGTATAACCGCCGTTATAAAAACCAAATCTGCTGTAAACTTTAATTGCCGCTGCATTGTCCGGCCTGACCTCCAGCCGGACCCGCTTTACTTTGCGGGAACGAAAATAGCTGATCGCTGCCTCCATCAATGCGCCGCCGCCACCCTGTCCCCGGCAGCTTTTGGCAACTGCAATCGATAAAATACGGGCATTTGCCGATTTGGCCGGTGTAAATGCCGAACGCAAAAAGGTCATTTTGTTTAATACAATCACTTGCAGCGGCTGCAAGCCAAAGCCGTACTGTCCGGTCAGCCAGCGCCAGCCCCATTTGAATACATGCCCGTCAAGCACTGCCTTAACCCATAACCCGGGCAGCTTTGTCGGCGCAAAACAATAGCCCGCCACAGCCCCATCGCTGCTTCTGGCCACCAAAGCAGCCTGCGGTTCCGCTTCATACACCAGTTGAAACACGTCCTGCATCGCTTGCGGCTTTGGCATTTGTCCGCAATGATGTAAAACGCTTTCCTCAAAACTTTCGCTAAAAACAGCGGCAATTCCCGGAATATCTTCCGGTACGGCCCGCCCAATGGTCAACTGACAGAGCATACGCTCACCTCACTGCGATTATATCATAGCAGCCTGGAATTGAAAATTGCTGAATGGATGAACCGAAAAGTACGCGAAGGAATTACGAAAATATTTGGCGCGATAATTATCGCGCCTGAATTTTAGCGTTCCCACTTTATGTACTTTGAGTCCTTTGCGGTTCAACATCATTTCTGAATTCAGTTAGATAAGCACCAATTCCGCGCACATCAATCAAACAGTTTGCTGACCGACAATTCACTGAAAATACGTACAATAGCTTCACCAAACAGCGGCGCAACAGATAAAACTTTAATCTTCGGATTCACTTTTGCTGCCGGCAGCGGAATGGTATTTGTTATAATAAGTTCTTTCATATTGGAAGCCAGAATACGCTCAACCGCCGGGTCACTCAGCACAGCATGCGTACAACAGGCAAAAACCTCTTTGGCGCCAAACCGCTCCAGCGCTTTGGCCCCTTCGGTCAGAGAACCGGCAGTATCGACAATATCGTCAATAATAATTGCAGTTTTCCCTTCAACACTGCCAATCAGGTTCATCACTTCGGCCACGCCAGGCATTGGCCGGCGCTTTTCAATAATGGCAATTGGCGCATGCAGGCGGTCGGCAAACTGTCTGGCTCTGGTAACACCGCCCAGATCAGGCGATACAACCACTAAATCAGTGAGCTTTTTTGACTCGATGTAATCCGCCAGAATCGGCACGCCAATCAGATGGTCCAGTGGTATATCAAAGAATCCCTGAATTTGGCCGGCATGCAAATCCATTGTTACGACCCGGCTAACGCCGGCTGTTGTTAAAAGATTAGCCACCAGTTTGGCCGAAATCGGCTCACGGCCGCGAGTTTTCCGGTCCTGCCGGGCATAGGCGTAATAAGGAATGACCGCCGTAACATGCCGGGCGGAAGCGCGCTTGCAGGCATCAACCATAATCAGCAATTCCATCAGGCTGTCATTAACCGGGTAACAAGTCGGCTGCACAATAAATACCTCTTTGCCGCGCACGCTTTCATCAATGATAACCTGGGTCTCGCCATTATTAAAATGTCCCACAAAAGCATCCCCGACCGTCACTCCAATATGGGTGGCAATTTCGTGCGCTAAAGCCGGGTTGGAATTTCCGGTAAAAATACGCAAACGTTGACTATCCTCTAACACCATTTTGCAAATACCTCCTAAAAAACCCGCTGACGCGGACGATAAAAATATTTAACTTAGCGCCGTTTTCCGGCCCAGCCTTCAATATTGGTTTGGCGGGCCCGGCCCACCCCTAAAGCGGTTGGCGGAACATCTTTCGTAATCGTCGAACCGGCGGCAATGTAAGCGCCCTGGCCGACCGTCACCGGCGCCACCAAGTTGGTATTGCAGCCCACAAACGCCCCATCCTCAATGATGGTCCGGTGCTTATTGACGCCGTCATAATTGACCGTAATCGTGCCGGAACCGATATTGACTTTTTGGCCCATGTCAGTGTCGCCAATATAACTGAGATGGGGAATTTTGCTGCCTGTACCGATCTGTGAATTTTTAACTTCAACAAAATTGCCGATTTTTACGCCTTGCGCCAGCTTAGTGCCCGGACGCAAATGCACATATGGTCCGACCGTAACATTTGCTTCAATTTCGCAGTCATGTGAGTATACAAAATGCAAAACTGTGTTGTCGCCGACCTTAGTATTTTGCAGCCGGGTGCTGGGGCCAATCTCACAACAACGGCCAATCACGGTTGCCCCTTCCAGCCAGGTAAAAGGATAAATGACGGTATCGGCGCCTACCGTCACCGAAGCATCAATAAAAGTACTGTCAGTATCCATGATGGTTACCCCGTTATCCATCAGTTCCTGCAATTTGCGCTTACGCAATATCTTTTCGGCTTCAGCAAGCTGTACCCGCGAATTAATCCCCAGCGTTTCCTGGCAGTCATCAGCGGTAACCGCATAAACTGCCGCCTTCCGCCGGGTCAGAATATCAATGACATCGGTAAGATAGTATTCTCCCTGGGCATTATTGCAGTTAAGTCCGGCCAATGCCTCAAACAAAGCCGCTCTTTCAAAACAATATATACCGGTATTGACCTCATTCACCGCCAATTCAGCCGGGCTGGCGTCCTTATGCTCTACTATTTTCATCACCCGCCCGCTGGAATCGCGAATAACCCGGCCGTAACCGGCCGGGTCAGGCATTTGGGCGGTTAGAACGGTAGCAGCCGCATGGGCTTTACTATGCCCTTCATATAATTTTTCCAGCACCCCGGCCTGTAAAAGCGGAGTATCGCCGCACAGGATCATGACTGTGCCGTCAAACTCCGCCAGTAACCGGCGGGCCTGCAGCACTGCATGGCCTGTGCCTAATTGTTCGGCCTGTACAACATATTCAGCCTGCTCGCCTAGCGCGGCTGCAACACTTTGAGCGCCAAAGCCAATAACAACAATGCTGCGCACCGCGCCAGCCGTTTTAGCCGCATCCAGAACATGCTGAACCATCGGTTTCCCGCCTACACGGTGTAGAACCTTGGGCAGCGCCGATTTCATCCGGGTGCCTTTGCCGGCAGCCAAAATCACCGCCAATAATTGTGACATTACCGTCCCCCATTTCTTTAATTCCACCAAGCTCTATTTGGTTAATCGACAGTACGAAGCTTTACTTTTAGCCAGAACATAGATTTTTTCGACATTATTGGCTGTATTCCTGCAAAAAAAATAATCGCAGAATAGGGTGAGTAGTCAGAAAATACCGCCGGGCCTTGTACAGTATGGTCCTAGATAATCCTGGCAATATAGCCCTGCTGGCGTAAACCGGCCATAATTTCTTCCGTGTGCAAAGCGTCCCTGGTTTCCAGGCTGATTTCAACCACCGCCTGGCCAATAGGAACATTACGCTCCACCCGGTCATGATAAACATGAATTACATTAGCTTTTAATTTGGTAATTACCGCCAGCAGGTTCTGCAGTGTGCCGGGGCGGTCGGCAATTAATGTGGTTATTTTTACCCTCCGGCCGGCTTTTACCAGGCCGCGCTCAATAATTCGCGAAATAAAATTAACATCGATATTGCCACCGGAAATAATACTCGCCACCTTGCCGCCAGCCGGAATTTTACCGTTTAAAATGGCCGCCAGGCCAACGGCTCCGGCGCCTTCCACCATGAGTTTAGCCCGCTCCAAAACCATTAAAATAGTATTGGCGATAGCCTCATCGTTAACCACCACAACATCATCGACATATTGATCGATAATCGAAAAGGTCAGATTACCCGGAACTTTTACGGCAATACCGTCAGCCATCGTTACTGCGTCGGGAGTGGTCTTAATGGTGTGTTCCCGTTTTGACATATATACCGCCGGAGCGCCTTCAGACTGAACCCCGTAAATTTTCACATGAGGGGCCATTTCCTTTACCGCCAATGCCACTCCGGCGATCAGCCCGCCGCCGCCAATCGGCACAACAATGGCCGTTACATCCGCCAGCGCCTCTAAAATCTCCAGGCCAACGGTTCCCTGACCGGCAATCACCGCGTCATCATCAAACGCATGCACAAAGGTTTGCCCGGTCTGCTGTTGAATTTCCTGGGCTTTGAGATAAGCGTCATCATAACCGGCGCCGCTTAACACCACTTCAGCGCCGTAACCCCTTGTTGCGGTAATCTTCGCCAGTGGAGCAGCTTCGGGCATGACAATGGTCGCCTTGACCCGGCCCCTGCGGGCGGCATAAGCCACCCCCTGCGCGTGATTTCCGGCTGAGGCCGCAATCACCCCGCGGGCGCTCTCATCCGGAGTCAGCAAGCGGATTTTATTATAAGAGCCACGAATTTTGAACGAGCCGGTTTTTTGTAAATTCTCCAGTTTTAAATACACATCACAGCCGGCCATAGCACTAAAAGTAGCGCTGCGATCCAGCGGCGTTTGGTGAATAATTCCCCTTAAAGCCTTGCCTGCTTCCTGAACATCACGTGCCGATAACACAGTCCGTTCCCTCCTGTCGGCCGACGGGTGTCTGCTTTTTCTAAAGCGCCGGCCTGATATCTATCGTCTTGGCATATTGATCCACACTATGCAAAATGAGCAGCGCAAAATAGTCCTGAACCAGTTTTTCGGCCGGTTCGGCAGTGGCGACCAATACGCCTGTCCCCACAACCTCTACCCCGACTTCACGGGCCAGATCATTCATGCCTCTGGCCGTACCTCCGGCCTTCATAAAATCATCAATCACCAGCACCTTGGCGCCGGCCTGAATTGCCCGGCGGGGCAAAGACATCGTTTGGATACGCTTGGAAGAACCGGTGACATAATTTATGCTAACCGCCGGGCCTTCCGTCACCTTACTGCCCTGCCTTACAATAACCAGCGGCAAGTCAAACGCCCTGGCTGTCATCAAGGCCGGCGGTATCCCTTTCGTCTCGACCGTCATGATATAGTCAGGCTCCAGCCGGCCCAGCTGCCGGCGAAAAATTTCGCCGACTTGAACCATTAGCGCCGGATTAAACAGGATGTCAGTCATATACAAAAATCCGCCCGGAATAATCCGTTCCGGCTCAGCCAGCCTGGCAGCCAAATCCTGCAGTAAACAGTTCACGGCCCGCTCTGCTCTGACGGGGACAAAGCGTACTCCGCCTGCCGCTCCGGCTACAGTTTCCAAAGTGCCAAGGCCAAATTGCTGCATTGCGGCCTTAATTGCCGCCATATCCTCACTCAAAGTGGATTTTGCCGCACCAAACAATTCACTGAAATAACCAAGAGAAAACAACCGTCCCGGCATATCCACAAGTATTTTAGTTAAAGCGACAATCCGCTCGACTCTCCGCACTTTATTCATTCATAATTCCTCCATTGTCAGGAACAAACCGAATATTATCATTTATCGTATTAATTTTATTCACATTCTCTGCATTCCCGACAAATCCTGCCCATTGCCGATAATAATTTAGAACCAAGCCCTTACCATTTATTATTTCCACTTAACCAATACTATTCCTGTAAAAATCAAATACGCGCAGGACCCAAAAAAGCCAGCGCGATAAACTCGCGCTGGCTGCGGTCAATATTAGCCACCGGCGGCTTTACGTTGGCGGCGGTATTTCAGCAAATCAACAAAGGCCTCCAGGCGGGTCGCAATTCCGGCTTCTCCGGATTGTTCATCATAAGCCAGCGTAAGCACGGGTATATCCAGATCCCGGCTGACCTGGGGCAGAATATTTTTGGCAATTACCTCTGGCATGCAGGTAAACGGATAAGCCTGAATTACGCCGTCATACCCGTTTTGGCCCATCTGCACCGTCCGCGCGATGCTTTTCAGGCCATGCCCCCCCACATAGTGGCCAAGGTAAGGTTTAGCCAAAGCGAATAATACTTTATACAGTTCCTGATATTTGCGGCTGCGCAGCAAATGAGCCTGGACATACTGACTTAAATACATCGTCTTATCAACCTCGACCCCCATTTCGCTAAGCCGCCGCTCTAATTGCTGGTTAATAAACGGTTCCAGCATAACATAGATTTCGCCAACCAGGCCCACTTTCAGCAAATCCACGTCCGGCTTCCGCTCTAAAGCCTCCAACGCCTTTAAGGCAGCCGTCTCAGCGAACTTTATCTCAGCCATCGTCTGCGCCGCATCAATGCCGCCCGCCGCCTGACGCCAGATTTCTTCCGCACATTCGGGCAATGCCGCTCTGGGACGGATGGCATTGAGCTGCTGTTCAATATGATCCAAGGCCGCCATTTTGGCCCCGGCCTGCTGAAAAGACCGGTAAATTTCACGCCAGCCGCGGCCTGCGGCTACCTGCCGCAATTTGCCGATAACATCAAACAGGTCCGGTTCAACGGTAATCAGCCTGAACCGATAACCAAGCTGAGCTAAAATACCTTGCTGCACCTCGGCATAATAGCCCAGACGGCAGGGGCCAACTCCGCCGCAGGTGATAATCGTGTCAGCGCCCTGTTCGAGAGCTTCCATAAAATTTCCTAGGGTCAGTTTAAACGGCAAACATACCGTTTCCGGCGAATATTTAGCGCCCAGCTCCAGCGTCCGTTTAGAAATCGGCGGCGGGGTCATTACCGTACAGCCAAAACCGGTCAGCAATTCCTTCAGCACAATATGCAAATGGCCCATATGAGGGAAGGTGATCAGCATGGCCGCCACCTCCGGGTCAGCATATCAGAAAAAGCTTCCAGCCTCGTAATGAATCCGGCCTCAGCCGTATGTTCATCAATTGATAAATTCATGCAGGGAATATTTAGCGCACTGGCGCGTTGAGCAATCAGTTCACCAATTAAAGCATCCGGGCCGCAGGCGAAACAAGTCATAAAAACCACCCCTTTCACCGGCCTGGACGCCGTCATCAGCGCCAAAGCAGCGCCGGCCAAATGATGGCTGCCGCTCCAGAATATCTTTTTGCCCAAAACAGCTGCCGCCCGGTCGGCCGTTTTCGTATCCACCATTTCCGGCGTCAGCACGGTCAGGCCCATTTGCTGCATTTTAGCCATGATATTCATACTGATTTGCCGGTCATAAATCAGATAAGGGTGGCCAATCAAAGCCACCGGCGTACGGCCATCTCCGGCAGGACTGCAGCCGTTAGCCCCGTCTCTGCTGTGCCAGGCCCGGTACCAGGCGCGCAGGCTGGTCAAAGCATTTTTGCCGACCATCCGGCCCACCGTTGTTACCGCCCGGTACAAATCCCGGCTGCTCTGGCGCAGATTGACACTAACGTCAATAAGCGGCGGCAACTGGCCGATATTCGTTCGCAGCATATCCGGCATGCCGATAATTTTAGGGCAGGTATACTGCTGCTTATGTACACTGATGATCCGCGGGACAAATAAATAGTCGACCTCGCTGTACAAGCTGACCGCATGACCATAATATACTTTAGCCGGCAGACAAACTTCGTCCAGGGCGCTGCCGCAATCCATGGTTTGCCTGCTCGTTTCACCGGAAACCACAACCTCGGCCCCAATTTCGCGAAAAAACCGCTCCCATACCGTCCCATATTGATAATATAATAAGCCTTGCGGCAAACCTATTCTCGCCTGCATATTGATCATCCTTTGATGGATTTCCCGTTCCCGCCAGTCAAGCCACGCTGATACTGCCGCTCCACTTGCCGCACCTGTCGCCCCACCGGCCGATGACAACACCGTCCATTTTGAGTTCAATAACCTCACACATATTGGCGCAGCCGCTGCACTCAAAGCTCCGGGGCGTATAATCTCTGTCCACAACAGCAAAGCCGCGGAAGGCGGTTGGTTTGCCGCCGGCAGTCTCTTCCCTGGCCAGCAGGGCCGCCCCCACTGCGCCCATTACATGGTAATGCGGCGGTACCACAACCTCACAGTTCAGCGCTTCCTCAAATGCGCGCTTCATGCCTTTATTGGCCGCAACGCCGCCCTGAAACAGAACAGGCCCTGTGATTTGTTTGCCTTTACCCACATTATTAAGGTAGTTACGCACCAGGGACTGGCACAAGCCATTAATAATATCAGCCAGTAAATGGCCGGTCTGCTGCTTGTGAATCATATCAGACTCGGCAAAAACAGCGCACCGCCCGGCAATTCGCACCTGCGCCGTTGATTCCAACGCCAGCTCCCCGAACGCTTCAATTGGTATATTCAGTCGGGCCGCCTGCTGGTCTAAAAACGACCCCGTCCCGGCGGCGCATACGGTATTCATCGCAAAATCGGTAACCACGTGATTCCTGATAATGATCAGCTTGGAATCCTGCCCGCCGATTTCCAGCACAGTCTGCACTCCAGGCACTAAATGCATGGCTGCTACTGCATGGGCGGTAATCTCATTTTTAACACTGTCGGCCCCGACAATTACCCCGGTCAGCTGCCGGCCGCTGCCGGTGGCGCCAACGCCCCCAACCTCCAGGCCGGGGTTGCGCAGTTCAATCTCCCGCAAGCCCTCCTGCACAGCCGCGATCGGCCGTCCCTGCGTACGGATATACAAGGCGTCGGCAACCTCGCCCTGCTGATTCAAAACCGTAATATTGGTACTGACAGAGCCTACATCTATCCCCAAATAAGCCTTCACCAAACACCCCTCCCGTATCGTCCTGAATAACAATAGCATTATTATGCCCACAATGCCCGGCTTTTAGTACTGGGGCTTAAAGTTGGATAACCGAACAGGGCTGTCGCAACAGAACGCTTGCCAGCGGCGCAGCACTTAAATGCGCTCCCGCTCCGGGCCTGCCTGACACTCTTTAACCCTTTTGCAACAGCCCCGCGGATAAGCCGGCGAGGAGGCACGGTCAGGCAATCAAAAAACAGTTATCAAACTGACGTTCAGCTTAATAACCGTTCACAATAATAAGGCCAATCAGGGTACTTGCTGTTTAGTTCTTGCTAAGCGAAAATGTAGACCGGACAAGCTCAAGATCGCTTTCTTTGTCAACATCTATGCCTAATTCGGGATAGGTGGACTGAATGACCGCCCCGGTTATGCCCAGTATTTCCGAAACCCTGCTTTCGGCCGCTTTTAGACTTAACCGGCCGATGATAAAACGGAATAAGAACAGCCATCCCATAATGCAGGCCAGTTTCCAGGGATTCTTCCGGTTAGCGATAATTTTGGCCGCAACCTTCATGCACTGCGGTACAATGGCCGGATTGACCAGAAAAATGTTCCCCCCGGTAAATACGCCATCCCTCAGTCTGGCATACGTCCTTTTACTGGCAGGATAATGACGTTTGTTCACTTCTTTGCCCACAACCGGATAATATAAATCGGCGGTTACTTTGCTGCATTGAACCAAAAAGTCATCAACCGCAGCTGTCGTTAATAACGGAATATCCGCTGTCGCAATTAACACCCGGTTCTGGTGCCCTAAAGCCGCAATGCCGATACTGATGGTATCCAGAATTGTCCGGCCGCCTTCCAGGATAGTTGCAGTTGGCGGAAACTCGCATTTTGCCAGTTCTGTCGCCGGACCGATGACGAAAATCCTGTCCACCCGGGAACTTGCAGCCAACGCTTCAGCAACAAACGAAACCATCGGTCTGCCGGCTATTTCTATTAAAGCCTCATACGGCTGAGAATTGAGAGTGCTCAGGCTTTTACTGTTTGTTCCACCGGCCAGGATAATGGCATCATACATTCACCGCAACCTCCTGCACTGAATTTAGTTAAAGCAAACCACATCAACACCGGGCGTTATTCTTTCTTAAGATCATGCATGTCCAGCAGCAATGTTTGTTCGGAGTTTTCCATATGCTCAACCGCCAGCTTCTGAGCCAGCTTAACATTGCGCTGGGCAATTGCTTCCACCATCCGGCTATGTTCCTCCAGCGTTTTCTTCAAACGGCCGGGGTAGGCCATAGAAATGGAACGGAACCGGGTCAATTGCTCCCGCAGGTTATTGATAATACCGACAAGCCGGTCATTCCGGCTGGCCCGGTATAAAAGGTCATGAAACTGCGTATCAATTTCAACGATCTTCTCCATGTCATTTTGTTCAATAAATTCACCAATTTGAACCAGCAGGCGTTCGAGCTGCTCCAGTTCCTCCTCGGTAATCCGCTCAGCCGCAAGGCCCGTCGCCAGTACATCCAGGGCAGTTCTGATTTCAAACACTTCATTAATGTCTTTAATGGAAAGATTGGCGACATAAGTCCCGCGGCGCGGCAGCATGATGACATAGCCTTCCAGCTCCAGCTTGCGGATAGCCTCACGCACCGGAGTCCGGCTGACCCCCAATTCTTCGGCCAATTGAATCTCCATCAACCGCTCCCCGGGCTGTAAAACGCCACTCCGGATTGCTTCCCGCAAAGTTTCACAAACCACCTCGCGCAACGGCTGATAACTGTCCAACTTAATTGGTGATAATCTTCGCTGCATTTTCTCCCCTCATTCCACCCACTGTTTTAGCCACAATAATCTGCGCATTGCTTAAATTCCTTAACTTAGCTGCAATAGACTCGGCCTCTTCCCGGTCAGCGGCAAGACCAAAAACGGTTGGACCGCTGCCGGACATTAAACTTGCCATTGCCCCGCACTGCACCATCCAGGCCTTTAATTGTCCTATTTCCGGATGTCTTGCTATGGTGACGCTTTCCAGAACATTGGCCAGCTTACCGGCGACTCCGGCCAAATCGGCTTGCCGGAGAAAAGCCAGCATTGCAGCCGTATCAGGATGCACCTCAACCGCCCCCGGCCGGTAATTCCGATATACCCAGGCCGTTGAAACACTGGCCGCAGGTTTGGCCAGGACAATATAGCAAGGCGGCATAGCGGCAACCGGAGTCAGCAATTCACCACGCCCTGTCGCCAGCATGGTACCGCCATGCAGGCAAAAAGGCACGTCAGAACCCAGTACAGCGCCTAAATCGCACAGTTCATCCAAGGTAAGGCCCAGCTTCCACCAAGAATTAAGCCCGGTTAAAACCCCGGCGGCATCAGCACTGCCGCCGGCCAGCCCTGCGGACAATGGAATTTCTTTATTTAATTCAATATGTATTCCGGTTTTTATCTGAAAAGTACTTTTAACCAATTCTGCAGCCTGATAAGCCAGATTACGCCGGTCAACAGGCAGACCGGCAACGTTGGTCTGCATGGCAATGCCTGACGGCTGCTCCCTAAAGGTCAGCCGGTCGGCCAAATCAATCGACTGCATGATCATAGCTACCTCGTGGTAGCCGTCAGTACGCTTGGCAAGCACGTCTAACGTCAGGTTTATTTTGGCATTAGCCGTTAAAGTTAAGGTTTTATCCATTGGTTTGTTGAATAGCAAATTCTTCCTGACTGGTAAAAATTTGATCTGCAGCCAGCAAAATCAGTAAACGGTTGTCCATTTTGCCCACACCTTCGATATAACGGGCGTCAAGCACCGAATTGTTAGGCGGCGGTTCCACACTGGCGGCAGCCAGCCGCACTACTTCAGTGACTGCATCTACAATTACGCCTACCGTCTGCCCGCTAAAATCAACTACAATAATTCTGGTGTCATCCGTATATTCTTCCACTGCCAGCTCAAATCGCTTACGCAGATCAATAACAGGAATAATCCGCCCCCGTAAATTGATTACACCTTCCATGAATACCGGTGTCTGAGGAAGTTTGGTAATTGGTGTTAAACGGTTTATTTCCTGAACCTTGGTAATCGGCAGGCCGTATTCTTCATTGGCCAGACGGAAAACAACCAATTGCAGGTCTTCAGTTGTTACAAGTACATCTTCCATTGCGGCAAGCACCCCCACATAATATCTGAATATGTTCTATTCGACATTATGTATAAATTTGCCTGCATTTGTCAAGGCATTTTCAACTATTTTTAGCCCCGGCTACCACAACCTGTTCCATTTTCAGGCTGCTGTGCGCCAGGCCCTGTTCCGAACTAATCCGTTCGGCGAAATCACTAATCACATTCATGACCACTTCATACTCTTCATAAAATATGATAATTAAATCACCGGGTTTGCCATCTTCCAGAGCCTGTGCAACAGCTTCCGGCTCAGCCAGAATGGTGGCAATGCGTTCAGCCGGAAAGCCGGCTTCCAGAGCGCCGCGTTTTAAGAGTTCGGCAGTTTCGCCAAACTTCCGGCCCCGCAAATCACGGTCTTCTTTGATATAAAGATGGTCAAAGCCCCGTCCGGCAATTTTACCAATATTCAGCGTAACATCCTCCCGGCGGTCTCCGGGAGCGGCAATCACTCCTACCAGCCGGGTTACGCCCATCCGGCGGGCGGTGCTGATCAGCGCCTGATAACCGGCCGGATTATGACCATAATCGACGCAGACTCTAAAACTGCCGACAGTAAGCATAGTCAAACGTCCGGGATTTTGGGCGAAGCTGGCCAATCCTTTTCTAATACAGCTCACCGGCACTCTGGAGCAATAACAGGCAGCGGCGGCAATCACCGCATTCTGCAAATTATGCAGGGCGATACCGCTCAAGGTTGCCGGTATGTCCTTGACCTCAATAATCGGCCTGGCCAGGCCGCCGCAGGCGACATATACCGTTCCGTCCTTAACAAACGCCGCCTTGCCGCCGACCCCCAGATGCCTGCGAATGACGATATTGTCAGGTTCAATACTAAAATACATAATTTCAGACTGAACCCTCGCCGCTAAGTCGGCGGCATACGGATCATCGGCATTAATCAGCGCCACGCCGTCTGCATGAACCGTTTCCAGCACCAGTGATTTTATATAAGCCAGATCCTCCAGGCTTTCAATTCCGTCCTGTCCGAGATGGTCTTCCGTAATATTGGTGACAATGCCAACATCACATTTGTCGAAAGCCAGTCCGCCCCGGACGATGCCGCCGCGGGCCGTTTCCAGTACCGCCACGTCAACCCGGGGATCTGATAATATGATTCTGGCGCTGGCCGGCCCGGTAGTATCACCGTTTAAGATCCGCCGGCCATTGATAAAGATGCCGTCAGTTGTGGTCATACCAACATTGTAGCCGGCCTGCTGCCAAATATAACTGATCATGCGGGTTACCGTAGTTTTGCCGTTCGTTCCGGTAATTGCCGTAATTGGTATGCGTCCGCTGCTATTATCCGGGAACAGATACTCCACAATATGCCCGGCGACATTGCGGGCTTTACCGGCGCTGGGAAAGTGATGCATCCTGATGCCGGGCGCGGCGTTTACTTCAATAACAGCGCCGCTTCCGGCCGTTACCGGACTGGCGATATCCACCGCAACCAAATCAATGCCGGCCACATCCAGCCCTACCAGGCGAGCGGTTCGTTCGGCCAGTTGAATGTTATCAGGGTGAACAATACCCGTTACATCGACAGCCGTTCCGCCGGCGCTGATATTTGCACAGTCTCTGATCCGCACCACCTGTTGCAACGCCGGAACAGACTGTGGCGATAAATTCTGTTTGGCCAAAACGGTTATCGCCACAGCGTCAATGATGATTTTGGTCAATGCTTTGGCGTGGCCGTCACCGCGGTCCGGATGGGCATTCACCAGTTCCGCCAATTCAGCAACAGTATGCCGTCCATCACCGATCACATATGCCGGGATACGCTCAGCCGCCGCCGCCAGCTTACCGTTAACCACACACAGGCGATATTGGCGGCCCGGTATATACTCCTCCACCAGCACCGCTTCATCGTATTCGCGGGCGATGTGATAAGCCCGCTCCACTTCAGCCTCTTCCTTAAGATCAATGGTTACCCCGTTGCCGTGATTGCCGGACAGAGGTTTAACAACTACCCGGCCGCCGAGCTGCCGTAAGGCAAGAACAGCCTGCCCGGCCTCCCGTACAATCGTATGACGCGGAACCGGGATGCCGTTAGCGCCCAGCAGCCGCGCGGTAAGATATTTATCAGCCGCCAGATCGGTCGCTAATGCGCTGGTCTGTTCAGTAAGGGTAGCCCAAATCCGCTTACAAAGCCGGCCGTAGCCAAGCAACAGCAAATTTTCATCATCCAGCCGCCGGACGGGAATATTCCGGGCAATTGCCGCTTCATAGATAGCTTTGGTGCTTGGCCCGAGCTGAAACTTTTCACTGGCCGCCCGGATGGCGTCAAGGCCTTCCGCAGGGCTAAACGGCAAATTATCAATGGCGGCCAACAGCAAATGTTCGGCCACAATCGCACTCTGCCGGGCGGCTGCCGGACACCTAAACCCTACAATGACATCATAAACGCCGCGCTGGCTACTGGAGCGCGCCTTGCCGAAACCAACCTTATGTCCAGCCATATTTTGCAATTCCAGGATAACGTGTTCGAAAATATGAGCCAAATAAGTTCCTTCATGTAATCTTTCTACAAAGCCCCCAACCCTTCCCCTGGCGCAGTGATGCTCCTTAAGGCCCGGCAACAGCATCAGCAGACGCTGTACAAAACCTTCGATGGCATTGCTGGGAATATTCTCATATTGACCCAAAGCCAGCTTCAGCCACATTACCGGCTTATAACTATAAATATTAGGTCCTTGCAGAATACGGGTTTGTAAAATCTGCATCAGTACAATCCTCCTAGTCAAAGCAGACTGCCGCCGCCGGAGTTTACTCCAGCGGCAGCTACATCCGGCTCAGCTCTTAATATATGGTTTCCTGCTCCGTAAATCATACCCGAATCCGGGCGGTAAAATATGGAGAATAACATTAGAAATAGCCAGCGGATCGGCGCATTTGGATTCTGAAATGTTAGAATAGCCAATATCCTTGCCGTCAACCACAGTCACGGTTTGCGAGCCGATAATTTCGCACTTTCCATCAGGCGCAACCAGCAAGGCCGTATCTTCATCCACGCCAACCCCCAAAACATGCGGATTTTGTGAAACTGCAGCCAGCAGACGATTAATCCGGCCCCGCTGGGCAAAATGCTGATCAATCACGACTTCATCAATAAGCCCCATACCGTGGGCCATGCTCAGCGCCAGTTTTTTGGGTGTATCACTGGAGTTGCCCTCGACAATCATTGTAGTGCTCATTACCGAGGCTCCTGCGCTTGTCCCGCCAATGACCGTCCCCTGTTTAAAGGCTCGCCGAATAGCACCGTCAACCGGCGAGCCGCCTAAAATGCTCGTCAGGCGCAGTTGATCGCCGCCGGTAAAAAAAATCCCGGCAGCTTGCTCCAGCTCACTCACTTGACGGCGGTCGCTTGCTTCCTCCCGATTGTCAATATTCACCACACTAACAACCTCGGCCCCCAGGTCGGAGAAAATTACCCGGTATTCATCCCCCACCTCACGCGGTAGTTCAGTCGCAGTTGTCATCACAGCTATTCTGGCTTTACGGCCGCCTGCAAGTTCAACAAACTTGCGTAAAACGATGCAATCGCCATACTTGTCCTCATTACCGCCAATAATCAGTAGTTTTCCTGCTGCTTTTTCCCGCATGTTGTCCTCCAGCCTATGTGTCGACTCAGTACAAGTTTTTTTCTTTACTATATTTGCCATTAAATCAGGCTTTTTATACATTTTTATTGGGAAAAACACCAATACACCGCTCTGTTCATATAATGCTTAAGCTATATAATCCAGAGGAGGTCGATTGCAGTGAACCTTCGCACCTTGTATTTGCCCCATCGCTTGTCCGAGATTTTTTGGCGTGAGGATGAAAGTCATCCTCTTGTCGCTGATATTCAGCGCTTATTGGCTAAACACGGTCTGTATACAGCGACGATCCACAGTATCTACGACGCAGTTACCCGCGATGCCGTCAGCCAGTTTCAGGAAGCGGAAGGCCTGCCGCCAACAGGTTCGGTTGACCCTTTAACTTACTGCCGGCTGCACCCGGCCGCGCTAAGCCAAATTGAAACCAGACAGCCAACGCAGCGGGCCAAAACCAGCGTTGCCAGGGCCAATATTCTAATTACCAAATCCAGCCGCACTTTGACTTTATTTAACGGCAACAGTCCGATCCGTCAGTTTCCGGTCGCCATTGGCAAGCCTGCGACGCCAACCCCGGCCGGCAATTACGCCATTGCCAGTAAAATCACCAACCCGGGCGGAGTTCTGGGCACCCGCTGGATGGGGCTCAACTATGACGCCTACGGGATTCACGGCACAAACCGGCCCTGGCTCATTGGAAAAATGGTTTCCAACGGCTGTATCCGGATGCACAATCATCATGCCGAGGATCTATTTGTTCTGATCAATCTTGGCTGCCCGGTCTACATCCGGGATTAATTGCAGCAGCGGAGCGGCAATCCGGTCAATCATATCGCGGCGCTTAATCAAGTAATCGGTCAGCGCCTCCCGCTCGCGCCGCTCAGGCAGCCATTCCTGGGGAATCCGGGCAACCAGGCAGCAGAGCTGATGGTCGGTGATGGCTTTTACGCGGCTGATATAAAAATCAAAATCCGCCTTACTCAGATAATGTTTCAACAGCCAGCCAAACGTACGGCGCTTATTGACCCTGATGCGGCCGGCCAGCTTGGTCAGCGACTCAACCGTCCAGCGGCCCCGGCGGAATAAGTGGGAATTGTCAATGGCATATAAACGGTAAGCATTCGACTCACGCCTGAGAAGTAAATTCTTCCGGTTCCAGGTACGGTCAACATTATGAAATATATGGTCAAACAACATGATGCCCGCCATTTGCGCTTTATTTACCGCCCTGCCTAAATTCCGGCGGTCTACATACTCCACACTGCTTAAATAGCGGCTGGCAAAATGGCAGCCGGCTTGTACCCTGGCGGCTTTCAGCCGCTTATTTTTTTCGATAAAGGGCTTTTCCAGGCAGATGATCCCGCCCTCCGGAAAACATAAATCCAGCAGCCCGGCAAACTGACAAGCCAATAATTCATTTACCAGCACCTTCTGCCCCAGGCGGTTATTTTGAAGTTTCACCACATATACATTGCCGTCATTGGCCCTGAATAACCGGGGCGAAGTAACGCCCACCCCAATGGTCCCCAGATACTCAACTGCAATCAGCATACTGTCAGCCTCCCTACCGAATTGGCACTACCCTGCAATTATTACAGTATATGACCGTACGGCCTGATCATTACTCTAATTGACAGTTGTCCGCAGCCGCGGCGGCCGCGGAACAAAGCAAAACACCGCCGCCTACGCCAAGTAGGAGACGGTGTTAGCTTTTCCTAGCCTTTCGCCCCGGTTGTGCCATTGGTGCTAACCAGCCAACTTGCGATCCAGCCGGTAGTGCCGTCAGCCAACACCAGACTGTACCAGCCAAAGGCCTGTTCCCTAATGGTAACTGCTGTACCCGCGTTAACCTTGGCAACTGACGGATAATTAGTGCCGGGCCCGGTGCGGACATTTACACTATTGCCGGTAACCGTACCTGCAGTTCCGTTAATTGACTGACTTACGCCGGCTGTTGAAGTCAGCGGACCGGAAACCAGGACATTTTCCGGACTTGAGGCGAAGACATCGCCCTCCGCCGTCTGCGTGGCGGAGACAGTTTCGTCGTCAAAGTTGGACGCCGCCGCCATATCATCAGAAGACGTACTGGCTGTTGTATTTTCAAAAGCGCCAACTTCATCAATTGGCGATAAGGCATAAACATCCAAATCCGTAGTAGTAAGCACGCGGGTCCAGAACTTTAAGACAATGGTGACATGAACTTTACGGTCATCATGATGGCAGTGAAAATCATAATCCACATATTCTACCTGGACATCAGCCGTAGCCTTCATGTCAGGGTCGGCGCCATCTACATCAATATCCCGGGTAAATCGAATATGCTTACGCTCGAAGGCATGAACAGGTTCATCCGGCAAGTCGGCCACATACATAACCTTGACTTCTAAATCGCCGCGAATAATGACTTTATTGGGAATAATATCAACGCTCTTGATGCACACATCCTTGACATACACATCAATGACCTGCCTAATATCAGGTTTCGGATCTGGAACAAACATGTCAAGCTCTACCACTTTCTGGCGCATTTCGATTGCCAGAACCTGCTCGACCTCAATCGTCTCCGGGCCGAGCTCAGGGCAACCGCAAACAACGTCAGCACTGTCAACCGTCGTTGTTCCCGCTGTGGAAGTGGTATTGGAAGCCGTACTTGATCCGGAAGCTCTTAATTCATCATCCATCCTTTTCTCCCCCCTTTTAGTGCGTTTTTCCCGCTCAGCCTTTTGGCGTTGTCGGCAAGGTGCTGCCGGCCAGCTGCACTTCACGGTCGGCCATAACCTTAGCGGTAATCTTCAGCACCACCGAGACGTCGAACTCGCGGTTGCAATGCTGGTGATGGTGATGCTTATGATCATCATCACAATCGTCATCGTCGTAATCATCATCGCAATCATCATGGTGATGATGATGAGAATGCCCGTCATCGCAATCATCGTATTTGCCGTATTTATGCCGGTAAGCATGGCTATGCTCATCTACATCGTAATCGACAAATTCCACCAGAACGCTGGCTTCAGCATCCATTCCCCGCCGTGCGCCGGGGAGATCAATATCCTGAGTCCACTTATAATGTCTGATTTCAATTGCATGAACCGGCTGATCAGGCAGGCTGGCCACATAAATGGTTTTGATTTCAAACTCACCGCGCACAATGACTTTGTCGGTAATTACATCAACGCAATTTACATCAACATCTTTAATGAACACATCGACAATTTGCTCAATTGACGGCTTTCTCTCCGGAACAACAACATGAATATCAAGCACTTTTTGCTTTTCTTTTTCCCCGATGATCTGACGTACAATAATCGGACCGGCTTGAACGCCTAAGGTACAAGGATCGCCAGTTGCACGAATATCTTTATCTGCCACACATATTCCCCCCTTTGTGTTTTCTATTTATATATATGCTTGCTTCAAATTTTATGTGATAAAAAACATGGCAATTATTGTTGAACTTTAGATTCTTTTACTTTATAAAATCCCACAATGATACATAACGTTTTTACCTGCTGCTTCATAGTATATAGAAGAAACCCTGACCGGGTTTTAAAAAAACATAAATATGGAGGTCATGACTAAATGTGCGGTAAATGCGGCCACCCTAAAAAAGAGTGCACCTGTAAAAAATATGATTATGATTACTGCGATAAACCAAAATGCCACGATGATTGCGACTGGGATGATTTTGACCCATGTACAGCCCCGCCCCAAATGCATTGCGATGCAAAGAAGGAATGTGTGAAAACGTTTACCTGTTTTTATAAACTATACCGGATCTGCCAGTATCGCCTATATAAAGTCTGCTCACGCTGCAAGCATGAATTTGATTATCACCACCATCGCGGCGCCTGTCCGCGATGTTCCGGCAGGCCATATTAATCAACCAGCTCAGTATCACCCGTCAAACCGAGTAAAGAGGGAGCCTCTGGCTCCCTCTTTACATTTATCAGCATTAAGCGTTGATCGCGCCTGCTTTAAGCCGGCCTCAGCCATACGGCGTTTTTGGCATGCCCAGACGAAACTTGCCGCGCGTCTCCAGTCCGCCAACACCTTCTACGCCGGTGACCGATGCGGTAATGGCGTCGCCGACATCAACCGTTTTATTAATTGGCGTAAACGCCACTTTTTCAGCAATAAATACCGGATCATAGGCATGAATAAAAATCCTGGTCGGAGAACTGGCAAAATTTGCCCCGGAAGCCAGAATTGCTTCAAAATGCGACTGACAGGCGCCGGCGAAAATGACCAGATCATCGCGGGATGGTTCAAAATTCCGGGCTTTTCTCACACCTGCTACAAAATACTTGGAATTGCGGTAGTTCTGAATATCCTTAAAATCCTTTTTACCGCCGCCGATTAAAGCGTCATGGCCGGTCAAAACCAAAATATCCGGCCGATATTCCTCCAGTAAAGCGACAACATGATCTGCCTGCTTGGCTTCGTCAATGCACCGGCCTACGGCTTCAATATTTAATTGATTGTAAGTTTTTAAACACATTTTAAGATATTCTTCATCTCCGTCGAGATGGAGCACCCGGCCGGGTAAATCAAAAAAAGAGTATTTTTTAGGCTCAGCCCGCGTCAATTCCAATTGCTTGCGCTCCATGCCCCGGCGGAGCATTACCCGCTTTAAGCTCTCATTATGCATGCCTTCCATGCGCACAATCTCATCACGCAAATGTTCGGCGTCAATTGGTTCCAAATCAGCGACCGGGGCATCTGCCACCAGCCTTAAGTGCATACCTTTCAGAACACACTTGATACTGTTTGGGTCATCGCGAATAATTTCTGTAACTTTAAATACAATATCGCCGCCGTGCGACTTACGTATGACTAGATCACCAACCGATATGTTAGTCACAGCCGTACTCCCCCCCTCGTTAGTTCATACTATGAGACTGTAAAACCATTTGCAACAATTGGGGTAAAATTTTAATTGTGCTTTGCCGGTAGCAAAAAGCAGCCCCTCCCAATATACTGTAGTGACATTGCTCGCGGTACTAGAACCGACTAGGCCGCAGACATCGCAGTCAATTCAAACGAGGTGAAGGCGCATGATTTCTGTGGTTGTTCCAGCAAAAAACGAAGCCGGCCGTGCAATAACAGTACTGCAAAATCTGGGAACACTGCCCGTCGATCATATCATTTTTATCTCCAATGGCAGCAAGGATTCTACAATGTATGAAGTACTGCAAATGCGACTGCCAAAATTACAAATCATTTACTTCCATGACTGCTTAGGTATTGACATTCCCCGCGCTATCGGCGCAAAAGTCGCTTTGGCGTTAGGCAGTGATGTTGTAGCCTTTGTCGATGGCGACATGGTTGGAACCTTCAATGAAAGTCTGATGGAACTGGTTGACGGGGTTTTATTAAAACATTTAGATATGGCCTTGACCAACTGCTATCCTTCGCCGCCGCGCCACATTGAACGCTATAACCCCACTTTTCAGTGGCGCATGAACCTAAACAAAGAGCTTAGTCTGGACAAAAAAATTGGTCTGGCTACTCCGGCTCACGGCCCTCATGCCGTCTCCCGCCGGTTTCTGGAAACTCTGCCGCTTCAGGAACTGGCCATTCCGCCGGTATCCCTGGCGTTAGCGCGTAAAAACAAATTAAAAATTGATGTGGCTACCACCATTCCCCACTACCGCCTGGGATCGTCGATTAAAGGCCAGCTGCATACTACCAAAATCATCGATACCATTGTTGGCGATTGCCTGGAAGCAATGGCCAGTTTCCGTGATCAGCCCCGTAATCGCCAGTGGCAGAATAAAACTTACATCGGTTATCATAGCGAACGGCGTTTTGATATTCTCAATCATTTTTTTACTTCCAAATCATAAAAAGAGGGGGCTGTCGCAAAACATTTTTAAAAAATGTTTTGCGACAGCCCCCTTTCTTTAGATGTGCCAGGGTGAAGGCCGGAACGGAAGACCATTATGCAACACTGCGCCACTGTCGTTTAACCTCCGCTTATGCATAATGCTCTCCCGCTCCTCGGTAATGTGGAAGTCTTCAAAAACAAGGGACAGGTCCCTTGCAGTTCATCCACAGCCTTTTCTTCCGGCGCTCAATCCGGGTATACACAAATCCCTTGCTCAGACATAAGTTAAATATAGAACGTCTTTTCACTTTATACCCTCGCAGAGATACCTGGTCTTTATAATAGGAAAAGGAAGGGTTATAATGAACGCATTTTTACAGATTGAACGGCAAACGGCCGGTTTCATCCCGGCAGGGAACAACGTTATTTTTGATTCGAGCCTATATTCTGAAGGAGATATCCTGTATACCGCCGCTACCGGCGAGATTGCCCTTAGCCAGGTTGGAACTTTTATCGTCCAATGGTTTGTTGCGGTGCAATCATCCATAGAAGCCGCGTCATCGGTATTTGCGGTATCGGTTGCAGGTGAAGGAAGAGCAATCATTGGCAACTCACCACTCAAAACCGGGGCAACGGCAGGCTATGCCATAGTACGCGTAGACGCGGCCCCGGTTACCATTGCATTGGTTAATCAAAGCGGCAAAGATGTCTGGTATTCCACCGTCACACCAGTAAAATCTTCGCTTATCGTATTTCGCGGGACCGGTCTTGAGCATTTGGTTGATGGAAGTACAGCAGGCTCTCTCGCCGGAATCGGTACTTATTTTGACTATGTCATGGGCGAATATGCGGTGGCATTGGGTTATTTAAGCCGCGCCTCCGGTCTGGCGTCCCACGCGGAGGGCTATAATACAGCAGCAGCCGGAATAGGCGCCCATGCGGAAGGAGCCAATACATCCGCACCTACCGATGGCGCTCACGCCGAAGGCATCGGAGGAGTGGCCTCCGGGCAGTCGTCCCACGCAGAGGGCGACAATACGACGGCCACGGATTTGGGCTCTCATTCGGAAGGAAGATACACCACCGCAGCGGGTCTGGCGTCCCACGCGCAAAACGGTTATACGCAATCCAGCAGCCAATACTCTCATGCCGAAGGCATCTCCACAACAAGCTCCGGTCCCGCCTCGCATGCAGAAGGAGTTCAAACCACCACAGCGGGCTTCCAGGGCGCCCATATTATGGGCACCTATGGCGATGCTGAAATGAATTTTTCCTGGTTTTTGGCAAATGGATCAGGGTCTGCCAGAGGACTTGCCGCAAAAATCCTTACCACCGGAGAAGCTTATATTGATCAAAACTGGAATGGCGGCGGTGCGGATTATGCCGAAATGTTTGAATCGGCCGACGGCGCGGAGATAGAGCCCGGTTACTTTGTCGCCCTGGACGACGGCGAGCATGAAAAAATCAAAGTATTCAATGCTTCGGTGGATGATTACGTACTGGGCGTCACCAGTGCAGCACCCGGTTTTTTGGGCAATGCGGGGGAGCTTCGCTGGGAAGGAAAATATCTGACCGACCAATGGGGCCGAATACAATACCAGGAGACGGAAATCCCCGATTTAATCCACGAGTCGACCGGAACTGTTATCTTGCCGGCCCACACGCAAACCAGGCCGGTGCTCAATCCAGAATTCGATCCCGAAACGCCGTATTTGCCCCGTTCCAGGCGACCGGAGTGGGTTCCTGTCGGGCTTCTGGGAAAGCTTCGCGTCAGAGACGATGGAACCTGCGCGCCCGGAGGATATTGCCGTCCCAATGAAACCGGAGTCGCTACTTCGTCCGCCGACGGATACCGGGTACTAAAAAGAACCGGTACCGGACAGGTGATGATTCTATTCCGATGAAGGCTTTCCAAAACCGGTGATCTGCAAAAGCGACTGTGCGCAGCAGCGCCCGCTCTTATAAAAAACTCCCAATTTTTCCATGATTTTTAAATTAGCCGGCAAAATGTAAACCAGGAACCTATAGAATGGACGCTTGCATTGCGTTATTCTATAGGTTCCTGGTTCGTTCAGTACGACCCTTGCTTTATTTTAGGCAATTGGCAAGTGCGGCAAATTCCTGGAGCGACAGCGTTTCGCCGCGCCGCGCCCCATCAATTCCCGCAGCAGCCAAAGCCGGTTGTATTTGATCAGCGGGAATTCCCGTTTTCAAAGCATTGTTTAACGTTTTACGGCGTTGGGAAAAAGCTGCCTTGACCACCCGGAAAAACAGTTTTTCGTCGGCGACGGCCACCGCCGGCTGATCACGCACAAGGCAGCGGATCACCGCCGAATCGACAGCCGGAGACGGAATGAAAGAAACCGGCGGAACGTCAAACATCATCCGGGGCTGAGTAAAATACTGGACAGCCACCGATAAAGCGCCATAATCCTTAGTACCGGGGCAGGCTACCATCCTGGCCGCCACCTCTTTTTGAATCATGGTCACCAATACGGAAACCGGCAGCCGTGCTTCCAGCAATCCCATAATAATGGGGGTAGTGATATAATAAGGCAGATTGGCAACCACTTTAAATGGAGCGGCAGGCACCTCGGCGGCAATATCCACTTTTAAAATATCACCATGAATGATCCGCACATTATCATAGCCGGCCAAGGTTTCCGCCAGCACATCAATAAGCTTTAAATCAAGCTCCACCGCCACAACCTGAGCCCCGGCCTCGGCCAGCCCCTGCGTCAGTGTGCCGATACCGGGGCCTATTTCCAGCACTGTATCGCCCGGACTGATATCCGCGGCCTGAACAATGCCCCGGACAATCTTCTCATCGACAAGAAAGTTTTGTCCTAACTTTTTACTCATCCGAATGTTAAACGTTTTTAAAATATGTTTTGTTACATCTTTTTGGGCGATTGTCGGCTTAATCATCTCCGGCCTCCTGTTTACCTGACGCGGCCTTTTTTACGGCCGCGCCGAACTCATTGCGAGTGACACCATAATGGTTCAACCGCTGCAAAAAGGTTTTGGCATTGGCATAGCCAATACCAAGCTCTGCTCCGGCAGCAGCCCGCCGGTCCGCAGCCTCCGGCGCACCGCTTAAACCTGCCCTCAGCATATCCGCAACGGTAAATTCCGCAGCCGGTTTCCATTCCAAATACCGGACTTTGGCCAGCGCCGAGCGGATCGCTTCAGGTGAGGCCTGTTCAATCCCAATATCATCGTTGGCAGTTGCTTCTTCCTTTGGTATAAAGGCGTGTTTCGCTTCCGGAAAACGTTTGCTTAAAAATTTACGAATCCGCTCGCCGGCAGTGTCGGGATCGGTCAAAATAATGATCCCCCGTTTTGTATAAGCCTGTTCAATTCTTTCCAGGGTACGGGGGGCTAAATGAAACCCTTCGGTTATAATACATTCGGCGTCCACCGCCCGCCCGACAGCCTGTACATCATGCTTGCCTTCCACAATAATAACTTCTTTAATCACACTACCCCTACTCTTTGATCAATATTCTAGCTCTTAAAAAATAAACAGGGTATAATACCCTGTTTATTTATTCCGCCAACACATAAACTTTGACCATGCGCCGCCCAAAGCGCCAGGCTTCACTTGCATTTTCCATACATAAGTCGATACTATTGCCAATGATTGCGCCGCCGGTATCGGCAGCTAGAGCCGATCCGTATCCTGGGATATACACTCTGCTTCCCAGCGGAATTACCGCCGGATCAACCGCTACGATACCGCGGCGGGCCGGAATTCCGGTAGCCGTAATTCCATGACCTGAACCGTCTGTCGGCAGATAGGCCGTTGCCTCCATTACCTCGACCCGTCTAAAGCGTTGTACGCCGCGCGATGTTTCAACAAAATCGCGGGTACCGACCCTGACAATTTGAGGGGTGGAAGGATCGGAAATTTTTACTGCCAGGATTTCTTCCGCAGACTGTACGTCGTCAGCAAAATGCTGCTTAACTGTGACAATTTTTTTGCCATTTTGCCCGGCCTGAATAAGCTCCTCTACGCCTTTTTCCAAAGTGGCGTCAGGCTGATGAATCACTTGGAAAGGCTCTGGTTCTTCGCGCTCAATGACTTTTTCCGATATTTTTATTACCCGAATTTGCAAGCCGTCCTGAATTGGTTCGTCAGGTCCTGGGATCAGCTTAATGCCTGCATCAATCAGTCCCAGGCTTGCAGCCAGTTCGCCCACCGTCGGTGAGCCGGTCTGTATGGTTGTTGTTTCACCTTGATAAGTAATGGTAACAGGTACTGCTCTATATACTGTTATAATTGAACCGCTAACTAAATTCGACGTTGACAGACGATATTCGTCCTGCGGACCTAACTGTACCCCGGCCCGGGCCAGGACAACAGCAGGCCGGCTGGATAAAGTCCGGACTTCCTGAGTCTTTCCGTCAGCAACAATATTGACTTTTTTATTGGCTCCGACAAAGCCGGCTGCCAACAGCAGGACAATGCAGAACACGGCAATAAGCGCCGGCATTGTCCTTTTAGATTGCGAGTTTTTGGGCTGAGTGTAATGCATAAATCTCCCCCTTTTCAAGCGCCTGAAAATTATACCATACTTAAATTCGTTGTGTCAAATTTACATCATCTTTTTCATATATTTAGTCTTTACCAAAGTTGCCTAAATTATGCACTATTTGTAAAAATTTTACGGCAGACTGCTAAAGCGCCCAAAATTCGTTTTTCCGGTTGCGGTCTTGTCCCTGGAAAACCGACTGACAAAGTAAAAAAACAGGAAATAAAGCTGCATTTATCTTCTCCTTTCTTAAACACAGCTAAACTACTGTATCCTATGATGTTTCTTACCTAAGCGCAACCAAAGGAATCTGTTCGCGGGGATTGTCTTCATAAAAAACAACGAATACTTAATAAGTATTCGTTGTTTTGGTAATTATTACCAATTATTTTATTGCCTCCGCCGGTGCGATCGAAAACAACCGGCATACATTGGCCGTTGTAGCGGCGGCTAATGCTGAAAGCTCCATCCCCCGCAGCTCCGCGACCCGCTCGGCTACCAGTCTTACATAAGCCGGTTCGTTACGCTTTCCCCGGTGGGGGTGTGGCGTCAGATATGGGCAATCGGTCTCAATCAGCAAGCGTTCCAAAGGCGCAGCACCGACAATTTCCGGTAATTTAGCGGCATTTTTGAACGTTACCGGCCCGGCGATGGATAGATAAAACCCTAATTCAAGCAATTCCCGCGCCATTTCCAGACTGCCGGAAAAACAATGCAGCACTCCGGTCAGCCCCCGGCCTTCAGTTTTCAGTATCTGCAGAATATCGCCATGAGCCTCCCGGTCATGGATAATTACCGGACAGCCCATTTGCCTGGCTACATCCAGCTGCCGGATAAAAACCTGCCGCTGAATCTCCCGCGGTGACAAATCATAATGATAATCCAAACCGATTTCGCCAATCGCCACAACCTTAGGCCGTTTGAGCCACTCCGCCAGCTGGTCGTAATCGCCGTTCTGCACCGCTTTAGCATCATGAGGGTGATTGCCGACCGCGGCGAAAATACCGGCATAACGGTCCGCCAACGCAATTGAGCGCTGGGAAGAATCCATATCAGCCCCAATATTGATAATCCCGGTAACGCCATTTTCACGGGCCCTGGCGATTACCTCATCCCGGTCGGCCGCAAACCTTTCATCATCGATATGGGCATGAGAGTCAAATAACATGCTACTTCACCTTGCTCCCGGCCGGCAGCCCCGGAACGGTAACAACGGCCAGTTGATTGTCATGAGAGGCGGCCAGTACCATGCCCCGGGATTCAATGCCGCGAATTTTGGCCGGTTTCAGGTTGACAATCATCACCACATTCTGGCCGACCAGTTCTTCCGGGGTATAATGCTTGGCGATTCCGGAAACAATTGTTCGCTGTTCGACGCCCAGATCAACCGTTAAAGCAAGCAGTTTATCAGCCCCTTTTACCTTTTCGGCCGCCAAAACTTTGACTACCCGCAAATCCATTTTAGCAAATTCGTCGATGGTTACTTCGACGGAGTTTGCTTCCGGCTGAAATTTGGCAGCCGGCTGGGGCGTTCCAGGTTCAGCCGGTTCCGGCTTTTCTTCAATCCGCGGGAAGATCGGCTCCGGTTTGGACACCACAGTCCCTGCCGTCAGCCGCCCCCAGCCCCGGGCATCGTTCAAACTGACAGCCGCTAAATCATTGCCAAGGCCTAGCTGCCGCCAGATCTTAGGCGCAGTATTTGGCAGGAACGGCGAAATGAGAATACAAATAATGCGCAGCGCCTCGGCTAAATTGTACAAAACGGTATTCAGGCGGGCTTTCTTAGCCTCATCTTTGGCCAAAGCCCAGGGCGCGGTTTCATCGATGTATTTGTTGGTACGGCTAATCAGTGTCCATAATTGTTTGATTGTACCGTTAATGTCCATTGCATCCATTAAACGTTCATATTCAGCCGCCGTATTCTGGGCCAGTTTAATTAATTCATCGTCAATCGGCGCCGCTTCGCCCGGCGGTTCAATGACGCCGTGATTAAACCGGCCAATCATATTAAGCGTGCGGTGCAGCAGGTTACCCAAATCATTTGCCAGGTCGGCATTGATCCTGTTAATCAACGCTTCCCGCGAAAAATTCCCATCCATTCCCAGCGTGATTTCCCGCAGTAAAAAATACCTGATGGCATCAGCGCCAAACTCGTCAATCAACTGGAGGGGATCTATAACATTGCCTTTGGATTTGGACATTTTGTCCCCCTCGACGACCAGCCAGCCGTGTCCATACACCATTTTAGGCAGTTCAACACCCATGGCCATTAAAATTACCGGCCAGATAATCGAATGAAAACGGACAATCTCCTTGCCTACAAGATGAATATCCGCCGGCCAAAACCGGCTGAACTTATCCCGGTCATGCAAATAACCGGCGGCGGTAATATAATTGGTTAAAGCGTCAAACCAAACATACACAACATGATTCGTGTCGAACGGCACCGGTATGCCCCAGTCAAACGTAGTACGGGATACACACAGATCTTCCAGCCCGCTTTTAATGAAATTAATCATTTCATTGCGGCGTGAAGCCGGCTGAATAAACCCGGGATTTTCTTCAATATATTTAAGCAGCCGGTCCTGATATTTGGACATACGGAAAAAATAGCTTTCTTCCTGTAATAACTCAACCGCCCGCCCGCAATCCGGGCACTTGCCGTCCGTCAGCTGGCGCTCAATCCAGAAAGTCTCGCAAGGCGTACAATACCAGCCTTCATAAGAAGCCTTGTAAATATCACCCTGGTCATAAATTTTCTGGAAAATGGCCTGTACAACTTCACGGTGCCTGGTTTCGGTCGTCCGGATAAAATCGTCATGGGAAATATTAAGTTTCTCCCATAAGTGCTTAAACGAAGCAACAATTTTGTCAACATATTCAATTGGCGTAACCTGGTTTTCCTGCGCCTTGCGCTGAATTTTTTGACCGTGCTCATCCGAACCCGTTAAGAAAAACACTTCATAGCCCGCCAATCGCTTATACCTGGCTACAGAGTCGGCGATCGTCGTGCAATAAGCATGACCGATATGTAATTTATCACTGGGATAATAAATCGGCGTGGTAATGTAAAATGGTTTTTTGTCCATATTGTGAACCTCCTTCGCTCATAGCGAACAGCTTTTTAGATTACGGCAAAACACCGGCCGGAACGCTCCCCGGCCTGCCAATGCCCGGTACAACGTCAGCCTTAGGACTGCCAGTCCTAAGGCTGACGCTGTACCGGCCCTACTTTATGGCAATTATAGCCAGAATAAGCACCGCTTGTCAACCGCCTAATTTCGACAAGAAAGTATATAGTATGACACAATACACCTTAAATCATCCCTGAAATTGGATCAATTAAGAAAAAAACTACCTTTACTGGGAAAAACAGGATTGACACGTCTTGTAATATTTGGTATTATTTAGTTAGACAGATTTTGTCGAATATTGTTGAAATGAGAGGGGAACGAGAATATGAAATCAACTGGTATTGTTCGAAAAGTGGACGAGTTAGGTCGGGTGGTCATTCCAATTGAACTACGCCGTACTCTTGATATTGAAGAAAAAGACGCCCTAGAAATCTATGTGGATCATGACCGTATTATTCTGCGGAAATATGAACCAGCTTGCTCCTGCGTATTCTGCGGCAATGCGGATGAAGTATCCAACTTCAAAGGTAAAAATGTCTGCAAACACTGTCTGGATGCCATGGTTCAGAAAGTCATCTGATTATTTCCGTCGCCTGGGTCATCAACAAAGGAATGAAAACCGGCGGAGCCCTGGTAGATTACAATAGATTGCAGACAAACTGCTTTTCGCAAGTCTCTTGGCCGGAAATAGCTGCACCCGCTATTGCACCGAAAGGTAACACGAGAATTGGCCTGATTTTTACCGGCAGGCGTTATTCTCAGGTTACCTTTTTTATTGTTTACAATTCCTTGCCGATAACGGCCTGATAGACTTCCCGCCGGGGAACAGCCCTGCTGGCGGCGACCTCACGTATCGCCGTTTTTTTGTCATAGCCGGCGCTGACTAAAGCGGCCACTGCCTGCTCTAGCGGCGGCAATTCAGCATCGGCCAGGGGTTCCGCATTTTCATTATCATTACCATTGATCACTAAAGTAAACTCCCCCCGCGGCTGATTTTCGGAAAAATGCTGTTGTAAGGACTTCAGCGTTCCTCTGATAAATTCTTCAAATTTTTTGGTTAACTCCCGGGCCGCCACTGCCGGCCTGTCTCCCAATTCGTCGAGCAGTTCCGCCAGCGTTGCTTTCAGCCGGTGCGGCGATTCGTATAACACTAAGGTTGTCTGATAATCAGCCAACGCCCTGATGAAGGCCCGGCGCTTTTTGCCTGTCTTAGGCAAAAAACCGGCAAAGGTAAACGCAGTTGTGTCCAGTCCTGCCGCCACCAGCGCGGTCAGGGCGGCATTAGCGCCAGGTACGGGAACAACCGTCAGTCCGGCATCAAGGGCCAGTCGGACCAGATGACTGCCCGGATCGGAAATTCCCGGCAGTCCGGCATCGCTAACCACAGCCACATCCTCGCCGTTAAGCAGCCGTTCAATAAGTTCGGGGCCTCTGGTGTCTTTAATATGCTCATGATAACTGGTGAGCGGGGTATGAATGTCAAAATGCGTCAGCAGCTTGCGGGTATGCCGGGTATCTTCAGCGGCAATGAGCGCCGCCTCTTTCAACAGCCTGACCGCTCTATAGGTCATATCCTCCAGATTGCCGATTGGCGTGGCACATAAATATAGTTTTCCAGCTTGCATTAAATTCACCTACTTATAATATGCCCTGACAGTATCAGTATAGGCGCCGTCATGCTGATAGATAACCAGCGGAGACAGCACATCCAGTCCCGGTTTAGCTCCTTTTACCCCTTCGACCAGCGCCATAACCGCCTTCCGGTCTGCCTTGGGATAAACCAGCTGCAGCCGTTTAGGCTCAAGACCCGCCGCCGCCATTGTCTGTAGAATTTCCGGCAGACGTTCAGGCAGGTGAACCAGTGCAAAACGGCCCCGCACCTTCATCAGGTATTTGGCCGCCGCCACAACATCGCTGAGAGTCGCCTTGACTTCATGTCTGGCGATGGCCAAGCCGCTATTGGGATTGATCCGGCCTGTGCCGGCCGGCCGGTAGGGAGGATTAGCGACCACTAAATCGCACAAACCGGGTGAAAAATTGCCGGCCACTTCCCGCAAATCACCCGGTTTAATCAGCACTTGTTTTGTCAGTCCGTTAAGCTCAACACTGCGCCGGGCCATTGCCGCAACCCGTTCATTAATTTCCACCCCGGTTACCAGAGCGGCTCCGCGCGCAGCCAGCAGCAAACTGACCGCCCCGCCGCCCGCTCCTAAATCAACGGCGGAAATTCCTGGCTTTACTGTCGCAAAATGAGCCAGTAGCACCGCATCCAGCGAAAAGCGGAACTCATCCTCATGCTGAATAATCTTTAGCTCATTGATCATCAGGTCGTCTAACCGTTCACCAGGCAGCAGCATTATTCATCCTCTTTCTCCACTACTTCCTCCCAGGGGATAATCAGGGTTTTGCCGTCATCAAGCAGTACTGTCGCCGTCTTTTTATTGTTGCTTACCGCTATGACTTTGCCCTCGCCGTCAATCGTGATGACCCGGCGTCCGGCGGTCGGCGGTACAATTTTTTTGCAACAGCCGCCGTAACTGTCGCTTTCATATTTCAGGCAGCACATCAGCCGGCCGCAGATACCCGATATTTTGGTTGGATTAAGCGATAAATTCTGTTCTTTGGCCATTCGGATGGAAACCGGTTCAAAATCACCCAGAAAAGTTGAACAGCAGAGTGAACGGCCGCAGCAACCGATGCCGCCCAGCATTTTAGCCTCATCACGAACGCCAATTTGACGCAATTCGATTCTGGTGCGAAAAACTGCCGCCAAATCCTTAACCAGTTCGCGGAAATCAATCCTTCCCTCGGCCGTAAAATAAAAAATAATCTTATTAACATCAAACGTATATTCAACGTCAATGAGTTTCATTGGCAGATTGTGCGCTTTTATCTTCTGCTCACAAATGGAAAAAGCCTCGTCTTCCTTGACCTTGTTTTCCTTTACTTTATCCATATCCAGCAGAGATGCCCTGCGCTGGACGGTTTTCAGCGGCGCTACAATGTCTTCCTCCGCCACCTGACGGGGACCGATCACGACTTGTCCATGTTCAAGGCCCCGGGCGGTTTCCACAATCACGTTTTCTCCTGCTGCCAGCGCCAGCGGACCCGGATCAAAATAATATATTTTCCCGGCTTTTTTAAACCGTATACCTACTACTGTTTGCACCGTTTTATCCTCCTCCGGCTAAATCACACAACTGAATAAGCAGAGCCTCCCCTGCTAAGCGCGGGTTGGCATTCGCCTGAAGCGCCTGCCTGCAGGCCGCAGCGGCCGCCAGAGCTTTCATCAGGCCCGGTTCCGTCCAGTTTCCGGCTTGCCGCGTAAGCTGCTCTTCCAAATCGATATTATATAACAGCCGCCTGTCCCGCCGGCCGGAAATCATGAGTAAATCCCGTAAAATTAGCGTTAAGTATTCCAATAATGACAAAAAATCCTTCCGCTCATGTTTATCCAAAAGTGCTGCCGTCCTCCAGACAAAATTTCTTTCACCCTGAATCAGGGCCGCCGTAATTTCAGCGGCTTGGTTCCGCTGATTAAGCCCGCCAGGCTCCAGCAATTTAAGCGCCTGGCCGAACCTTCCGCCAGAAAGGCGCGCCGCCACCTCCACGGAAAAGCCGGCAAAGCCTTTGTCCATTAACGCCCGGCTCAGTACGCTGCTTGGCAATGGCTGAAAGGCCATTGCCAAGCAGCGGGATATAATAGTAGCCAATAATTGCTGCTTGCTGCTTGCAACCAAAATAAACAAACTGCTGCCCTGAGGCTCTTCCAGAGTTTTCAGGATACTATTGGCGGCCTGTGCAGTCAGCCGTTCGGCATCTTCAATAATGCAAACCCGCCTGCTGCTAAAATACGGAGCCAGGGCAAACGCTGACTGCAATTGACGGATTTGTTCAATCTTGATTGTTGTGCCCTCAGGCCGGATAACCAGCAGATCAGGATGGCTGCCGTCGGTCAGGCTGCGGCAGGCTTTACAGATGCCGCAGGGCCGGCCGGCGCTATCCATACACAGTACTGCGGCGGCTAATACCCGGGCAATGAGCATCTTGCCAATACCCGCCGCCCCGGTGAACAGCAGGGCGTGCGGCATTCGCCCCGAATTCAGCATCTGCTTCAGCCGGTCAATGTTCTCGCTGTGTCCGGCAATATCGCTCCATTGCATAAAACTGCTCACATATATAAGTCCACCAGCATCCCGCGGATGGCATCCTGTTTGGCCATAATATCCAGTTGCCGCTCCTGGCCGTGCCGCACATCCTCAGTCATACTGGTTAACGTCTCGTCAATATTTTTTATTGTCGTATATACTTTCTGCCGCCCCTGCCGGTCCCAGCCGGTCTGAGACTGCAGCGTATACATCCGCGCCACCGCTTCGCCAATGAAGTTGCGGACAAGCTCACGATAAGTCTTAAGTTCGGCATAAGTCGGAACCTGGCCAAGCCTTGAACCTTGCTTAGTAATTTCCTCCAGCAGCGCGTCCAGGCGTTCTTTGGAATAGTCGGCCTGACTGCGCACAAGATCAGACGAAAACAGATGATTGGATTTTCCGGACTTAACGCTGCCTTCAGCATCGTTATGCGGCAACACCTTTGGAGCTCCCATATTGTTTATCTTCACAAGAATCCGCCTTTCACCATATATACAAGTCCTTTTTATGCATAATTCAGCTAGTTTAAATTATAATTGGTTTAACTAAAATAAGCAAATTAGACCTGCAGCTAAGCGAGTACCGGGCGTCATCGCAAGGGTAACTTCGCAGTCTTTTTTTGTCCTGCTTCGTTTTCGTCGCCTTACAGCTTCCCGCTCTTCGCGGCTCCCTCGCCTCACAGGCCGAAAAATTCCGGCAAATTATCCCAGCTTTTAAATGACTCACAGGACTAATACTTCAGCAGCTATTTTGTAAATATCGGCATGAATCCGGTCAATGCTCCGGAGCTGCCCGTCAGCTACACAGGCCACCTGGCGCCAGTGATATTTTTCGGCGACCTGGCGGTAACTGGCATAACAGTCAGCCAAATACCGTTCATTGGCTTCATGAATATCAACCGCGTTTCCCGCCTGCCTGGCCCGGTTTTGAATAAGCCTCAGGCTATATTCGGGCGGCATGTCCAAAAATATCACCGCATCCGGCACCGGCAAGCCGAATTTAACAAACTCAAAGTCCCACAGCCAGTTTAAGTAAGCCTCCCGCTCATCAGGGGCAGGTATTTTGACCGCTTGATGAACCATATTGGAGGTAGTGTAACGGTCGCAAATGACAATTCCGCCCTGTTGGTAAAACTTCTCCCAGTCCCGTTTGAATGAAGCATAGCGGTCAACCGCATAAAACGAGGACGCCGCATAGGGATTAACCGCCTGAGGCTGATGTCCGAACGCCCCGTTCAGATACATTTTGATCAGCGCCGACGATGGACTCTGATAATCAGGAAATTCGATTCTCCTGACATTTTCCCCCTCGCTTTGCAGTCTTGCCGCCAGTTTTTCCGTCTGCGTAGCTTTGCCGCAGCCGTCGCCAGCCTCAATGATAATTAGTTTTCCAGTCATTTAATCCACCACTTTTATTGTTTTAAGCGTATAATCTTCCGGTCCCGAGATATGCAGACCGGCCTGTTGCAGCTGCCGGCAATAGCTGATTACCTCCGGGCTGATGCGCTCACCGGGACATAACAGGGGGATGCCCGGTGGATAGAAGGTTACAATTTCAGCGCAAATATGCCCGGCAGAGGCATGAAACGGAACAGTGCATTGGTTGCCAAACAGAGCTTCCCGCGGCGATATCACCCCTACCGGCGGCTCCAGCACAACGCTGGCCGCCTGATCAACCGCCGAAAAATCATAATTTCCCGCATGCTTGGCGGCAAGCTCCTGTAAAGCCTTAACCAAAGCAACCGCATCCGCCTTACTGTCGCCTAAAGTAATGAGAAACAATACATTATAAATATCGGACAGCTCCACCTGCACTCCATATTCATGGCGCAGAATCCGCTCCGCCTCGGCGCCTTTCAAGCCCAGACCTTTAACGGTAACGGTAATTTTGGTCGGATCCAGACTAAACACGCCCAGACTGCCAATCTTCTCCCCGCCAAAACAATACAGTCCCGGAATCGCGTTGATAGCCTGCCTTGTCCAATGGGCCAGTTCAATCGCTCCGGCGATCAATTCCCGGCCCTCTTGCGCCATCTGCAAACGGGCCACATCCAGCGATGCCAGCAATAAATAATTGGGACTGGTTGACTGAACCAATTGCAGCATGGCTTTAAGTCTAGGCACACTGACCCTGCCGGCCCGGCAGTGAACAATAGAGCATTGCGTCAGGGCGCCGATAATTTTATGAGTGCTTTGGGCGCAAAGATCCGCCCCGGCATCCAGGGCCTGCAGCGGCAATTGATCGTTGAACTTTAAGTGCGGACCGTGAGCCTCGTCAACAATGGCCACCATTTGACCGGCATGAACAATATCGACAATTTTTTTCAAATCAGTGGCAACACCGTAATATGTGGGATTAATGATTAATACCCCTTTGGCGTCCGGATGCTGTTGGATGGCGGCTGCAACTGTTTCCGGAGCAACTCCCATGGCCAGGCCCAGCTCAAAATCAATGGCCGGCTGCATAAACACCGGAACAGCTCCGCTTAAGATGATTCCGCCAATGATTGACCGGTGAGCATTGCGCGGCACCAGAATTTTTTCCCCCGGTCCGGCGATGGCCAGAATCATTGCATAGATCCCGCCGGTGGTGCCATTGATGACAAAAAAGCTATGATCGGCGCCATATAACCGGGCGGCCAAATCCTGCGCTTTCTTGATGCAGCCATGCGGTTCATGAAAATCATCCAGTTCTTCCATTAACGCTAAGTCCAGCTGCAACGCCTGCTCCCCCAGAAGCTTACCCAACAGCGGATGAATACCTTTGCCCTGCTTATGGCCCGGCGTATGAAACGGGACAACGCCGTCCTCAACATACTTGAGCATGGCAGCCAGCAGTGGCGTCTCGGTTTGCCTGCCTCGATACAAAATGACCGCCCCCGTTCCCAACATTTTTTGCCGTTTACTTTAAGGCCGGAATTTCAGCCGGTCTGTTTTAACTAAAACAGTTCATATAAGGGTTAAAATTGGACTTCTTCGCCTATTATAACCTATTTTCTTGTAATAATGATATATAAGCCGGCTAAATTATGCCAAGACACTAGTCGCCAAACTTTTCGAATAGTTTTTTTTCTGTTAGGTAAATACTTATTCCTACTCCCGCAACGAGAAGCAGCAAATTACCGATCCAAAGTATTGCTTGTTGATGATGGCCATAGCTGACTGTTCGTCCCCACAAACCAAACAATACATTGATCGTACCGGCAATAATGCTGTATTTCCCAAATGTCTTATTTGCATATAGCCAGGTTTCTTCGTTAACCATAGCGCGCGGCGTTCGATAGCCGACAAAATCATTCATCTTAATTTGACTATAGTAAGCGAAAAAGCCCAAAAATAGTTGGATCGCTGCAGCAACAGCCATTGCTTCAGGCGGCACAGGATTTCCCCCTTTGCTAAGCATATTTTTCGGGCAGCACGGCGAATGAGGGAGACATACCTGACGTATGCCGGCTGCCTATTATTTATAATTATCCTTTATGCATCGTTCACCTTCCCTCAGCCATCTACCCGTTCAACGATTTGTTACAATATGCAATATTTATCTGATAAAGACAGGGCTGTGAATCACTTATTTCTAAGTTTCACAGCCCCTGTATTCCATATGTGAATGAACCGCAATTTTTAAAACTATTGCTTAAAGCAGCCTGCGCCTGGCGCTTTCAGGCCATTGAGCTGGCGCACGGCAAATGTAAGCACAAAGATGGCCACTGCAGTTAAGACGATGGTTCCGCCGGTAGCCAAATCGGCGGTAAAAGAGATTAGCAGCCCGGCCAGCACTGAGACCTCTGAAAAAATCACGGCATTGATGATGGTGCTGCGAAAGCTGCGCGATAATTGCAGACTGGCTGCTACAGGTATTACCATCAGCGCCGATACCAGTAATATGCCAACAATTCTCATGGATAAGGCAACCGTCAGCGCAGTCAGCACTGCCAGCGCCGTATTGATTTTTCTCACCGGCAGCCCGCTGACCAGGGCGGCCTCCTCATCAAAGGTGATAAAAACCAACTCTTTAAAAATCAACCGCAATACGGCCAGTACCACCAACGTTAAGCCGGCGATCGTCTGCACGTCGCTGGTGCTGACAGTGACGATACTGCCGAATAAATAGCTGATGAGATTGACATTATTGGATTTCATCATACTGCTCAGGACAACGGCCACCGCAATCCCCGTATAAAAGAAAATTGCCAGCGCCATATCGGCAAACGCCGGGCGCTTAGCCCGCAAGGCCTCGATTCCCAATGCCGAAAGCACCGTAACCACAGTTGCGCTCAATACCGGGTAAACGCCGAACATCCAGCCGGCCGCAACTCCGGCGAAAGCGATGTGGCCTAAGCCGTCCCCGATCAGGGACTGGCGGCGCAAAATCAAAAAGACGCCAATCACCGGGCATAACAAGCCTACCAAAACTCCGGCGACCAAAGCCCGCTGCATAAAATCATACTGCAATAAATCAAGCATGACTTATCTGTCCTCCTTCCGCTTCCCCGGCGTAAGGTTCCGGCTGTACGCGACAAAACTGCCGGAACCCGGCCGCATTGCCGTAATAGCCGACGCCGCCCCGGTCAATACCGGCGATGTCATCCGCATAGTGCAAAATTCGCTCAACATCATGGGAAACCATAAGAATTGACGTTCCGGCTGTACGGTTGATGGCTTGCAGCAGACCATAGATATGCTCACGGGTGGCCGTATCCACGCCGGAGGCGGCCTCATCCATCAATAGGACCGCAGGCTGCGCCGCCAAAGCCCTGGCAATGGCCACCCTCTGCTGCTGGCCGCCCGACAACTCGCCAATCAGGCGTTTGCGTAAATCCTGCAGGCCAACCGTATGGATGGCCTCTTCAACGATCTCCTCGTCGGCGGACTTAAGCCTGGCGCCAATTCCCGCAGGCGCAACCCGGCCCAGCCGCACCACTTCCTGGACTGTTACGGGGAAATTGCGGTCCCGCAATGACTGCTGAGCAATATAGGCAATTTGGAACCAGCCCCTAAACTGTTCAATTGGCGTATTAAAAATACTTACCTGACCTTGATCCGGCCTGAGCAGGCCTGCACATAATTTTAATAAAGTCGACTTGCCGGCCCCATTTGGCCCAACCATTGCCAGAAACCGGCCTTTGGCAATAGCCAAATTGATATCTGCAAACACCCTGTGCTCCGGCCGATAGGAAAAAAATACATTTTTCAGTTCAAAAACATTCACGAACAATTCGCCCCTTACCTATCTCTTCATCCCGACGGCTGCCTCAAGCAGCTGCGGATGTTAAATAAGTTGATTTTTAAATAATAACATTATTATTTAAAATTGTAAGGGATCGCGGCTCTTTTCGCAAGTTAAACCAATCCGGTTAACAAAAAATAAAAGAGCTGCCGGGCAATTCTCTATATTCATTAAGGTTTATGCAGCAAAGACTGCATTAACAATTCAACATACTGATAACGGTATTTTTGATCGTAATAGTCAAATTCATGAACCTCCCGGGTCTGCACCCCCAGCAGCAGCGGAAATTCCAGAGCGCTAAACAACTGAACAATTTTCATCAATAACAATTGATCATTAGGCAGTAACCCGCTCTCCTGTAAGAAGCTGCCTAGCTTCCGCCAGCCGGTCGTCTGCATAAACTTAATATAATCAACATGCGACGGATGATCGTTGTAATGCGTAATCACTTGTTTGAGAAAATTTTTAAATACATCAGGATAAGCCAGTGTGGCATCCGCATAACTGTGCAAAAAATTGCGCAGCCGCTCTTGGGGAGGTAAAGCACCATCCTCTAATTGATCAAACGTCCTGCTTAATTTATCCAAAAGCTCTTTTAGGGCTTCATTAATAACATTTTCCTTTGAGCCAAAATAATAATTAACTGCAGCAATATTCACCTGGGCTGCCAGCGTTATTTTCCGAATGGTCACATTTTCCAGGCCTTCATTGTTGATTATCTCAAGAGTAGCATGAAGAATTTTTTCCCGGGTGGTAACCTTATGCTCTAAATCCGGCTCCAAAACACATCACTTCCTTAACGCTTAGGTTATGCCGGGCGCCAATTGACTGCCGCCGGCCGTTTAGACAACCCCCTGACGGCTGCGGCCAACCGGCTCTTCCTCCGGCTGCTGCGCCAGACCGTCAAAAGCCGTTGCCAGCATTAGCTTAATACGATTTAACTGATTCACTTCACTTGCACCCGGATCATAATCAATCGCGGCAATATTTACCTGGGGATATTGCCGTTTAAGTTGTTTCATCATTCCTTTGCCGGTAATATGATTGGGCAGGCAGGCGAAGGGCTGCATGCAAATGATGTTATTGACCTGCTGATGGATTAACTCCACGATTTCCCCGGTCAGAAACCAGCCCTCACCGGTCTGATGGCCTAGCGAAAGAATTCCCTCAGCCCCGGCGGCTATTTCCTGGATGGAATGAACAGGCGTAAACCGCTTGCTGCTGTTGACCGCCTGACGGTACGGCCGGCGGTAAAATTCGACCAGACCAATGATTGCCCGGCCAGCCAGCTGCGCTTTTTTACTGCCGGCTAAATACCGGTAATTAAATTCTCCGTCATAGGCGCAATACAGCAAAAAATCCAGCAGGCTGGAGGCAACCGCCTCGCCGCCCTCGGCTTCAATCATGGAAACAATTTGGTTATTGGCCACCGGATGAAACTTCACATAAATTTCACCAACCAGGCCAACTCTCGGTTTAACGGTTTTTATGATCTCCAGCGCAGCAAATTCACGGACAATATCCTGAATATTACGGATATAGCTGCGGCGGTCAGCCTTCCGCAGAGCCGCCCTGCAAATAGCCGTCCATTTACTGTATAGTTCATTGGCCGAACCGGGGATTTTTTCATAAGGCCGCACCTGATATAAAACTTTCATTAATAAATCACCATAGACCAGCCCCATAATCGCCCGGTGCAACAAACCGGGACTAAGCGAAAATCCGGGCTGCTTTTCCATCCCCTTGCCATTCAGCGACAGAATCGGCACTTGGGGATAACCTGCCTCCTGCAGGGCTTTGCGCAGAAAACCGATATAGTTTGTTGCGCGGCAGCCGCCTCCGGTCTGGGCAATCAGGATTGAAGTCTGATTAACATCGTATTTCCCGGATTGCAAGGCCTCAATTAAACGACCTAAGGCCAGGATCGCCGGATAACAGGCATCGTTATTAATATATTTCAGACCAACTTCCACTGATTTTTTATCGCCAAGCGGCAATACAACCACCTGATAGCCGCATACCCGGAAGGCCTCCTCCAGAAACTGAAAATGCAGCGGCGACATCTCCGGAGCTAAAATAGTATGTCCGGTTTTCATCTGTTTAGTAAAAACATTGCGCCGGCAGACGTAGTCAATGGACCGGCCGGTAAAATCATGCCGCTCCCGTTCCCGGACGGCTGCCTGCAGGGACCGCAGCCGGATGCGCGCTGCACCTAAATTGACGCCTTCATCAATTTTCAGTACCGTATGCATCTTGGAACGGCTGTAAAGTATTTCCTGCACTTGATCAACAGTAACCGAATCCAGCCCGCACCCGAAGGAATTCAGCTGCACCAGCTCCAAATCAGGCCTGGACGCCGCCAGACCGGCCGCAGCATACAGCCGTGAATGATAAGTCCACTGATCAACCACCCGCAATTCCCGGGGTACACGGCCAAGATGAGCTATCGAATCCTCCGTCAGAACAGCCATGCCAAAACCGGTAATGATTTCCGGAATTCCATGATTTATCTCCGGATCCAGATGATAGGGACGGCCGGCCAGAACAATGCCGCGCAGGCCCTGGCTGCTCATACGCGCAAGAACAGCCTCCCCTGCTTTTTGAATATCCTGTTTAAAGCTTTCCTGCTCGTTCCAGGCCTTGGCAACCGCCCGCGCAATCTCGTCTTTGTCAATGCCCCGGAACTTAAATTCTTCATAAAGCCGTTGAATCAGCCGTTGCCTGTCGGCAAGCGGCAAAAAAGGATTCAACAATTTCACCTGTTGAACGGCCAGCTCATCAATATTATTTTTGACGACCTCGGCGTAAGAGGTAACAATGGGACAATGATAATGATTCTGGGCCTCCGCCCGCTCTTTCGGACCATGGGTTATGCAGGGATAGAAAATAAAATCAACCTGTTTCTGTAATAAATTGTTGATATGCCCATGCACCAGCTTTGCCGGATAGCAGACCGAATCCGATGGTATGGTCGACATTGCCTGTTCATATAATCGCTTGGAAGAGCGGTCTGAAAGCTTAACCTGAAAGCCAAGTTCGCTAAAAAAGGTAAACCAAAACGGATAATCCTCATACATATTTAGAACCCGCGGTATCCCGACAGTGCCGCGCTTAGCCTGTGCCGCGCTTAACGGAACATAGCCAAACAGCCGCCGGTACTTATCCTCATATAAATTGGGCATAGCGGCAGCCGGCTCCTCATAAGCTTTGCCGCTGCCCCGTTCACAACGGTTGCCGGAAATAAACTGCCGGCTGTCGTTAAACGCATTAACGGTTAACAGGCAGGCATTGGGGCATTTGCCGCAGCGCTCGATTCGCGAACGCATCGACAATTCCTGCAATTGCTCCAGACCTAACATATTCGACCGCCGGTCCGGCTGATGCCGCTCCCGGGCCAGCAGCGCCGCGCCAAAAGCTCCCATGACGCCGGAAATGTCAGGACGGATAACCGGGCGGCCTAATAAAAGCTCAAACGCCCTTAGCACAGCATCATTATAAAACGTGCCGCCCTGAACAACAATCTTTTGACCGAGCTTGGCCGCATCCTTGCATTTAATTACCTTATACAAAGCATTTTTAATCACCGAATAGGCCAGGCCGGCTGAGATATCGCCCACGGTTGCCCCTTCCTTTTGGGCCTGCTTAACCTTGGAGTTCATAAACACCGTGCAGCGTGATCCCAGATCAACCGGCCGGCCGGCGGCCAGGGCCGCCTGGGCAAATTCCGCCACCGGCAGATTGAGCGATTGGGCGAAAGTCTCCAAAAAAGAACCGCAGCCGGATGAGCAGGCTTCATTGAGAATAATATCCTCAATAATTCCATCTCGGACTTTAAGACATTTCATATCCTGCCCGCCAATATCAAGGATAAAATCAACTCCTGGGCAAAAAAACTCGGCGGCTCTGTAATGGGCCACTGTTTCAATCTCACCGTCATCCAGTTTCAGCGCGTTTTTGAGCAGCGTTTCCCCATAGCCGGTAACCAGTGAGTAAGAAATTACCGCCTGCGGCGGCAGGCGCCGGTATATATCGTTCAGGACAGACTGCACCGCCTGCAGCGGATTACCGTTGTTGCTGCCATAATAAGTGTAGAGAATCGCGCCCTCCTCATCAATCAAAACAACTTTTGTCGTGGTTGACCCGGCGTCAATACCCAAAAAGCAATTACCGGCATGCTCCCTTAAGGATTTTCGCGCAACAGAACCGCCAAAATGCCGGCTGGCAAAATCGGTCCGTTCAGCTTGCGTCAAAAACAGCGGCCGCAGCCGCTCCGCCTGGTCTGAAGCCATCGCTTGGGATTTTGTCAGACTTTCAATAAAAGCGTCAAATATAACCGGCCTTTCGCTCATTGACGCAAGAGCGGCGCCAATGGCAATGTAAACCTGGGCCTGTTTCGGTAAAATCATTTGCCTGTCCGTCAGTTGCAGCACCCTGCCAAATTGCGCCCGCAATTCAGATAGAAAGCATAATGGTCCGCCCAGAAAGGCGACATTCCCCTGAATCGGTTTGCCGCAGGCCAGACCACTAATGGTTTGAACAACAACCGCCTGAAAGACTGAGGCTGCAATATCAGGCTTAGCCGCTCCTTCATTCAGTAAGGCCTGAATGTCGGTTTTGGCAAACACCCCGCAGCGGGCGGCGATGGGGTAAAGTGTATGCGCCGACCGGGCCAGGTCATTTAAGCCGGCCGGGTCTGTCTGAAGCAGCGAAGCCATTTGATCAATAAAAGCGCCCGTTCCGCCCGCGCATATTCCATTCATGCGCTGATCAACGCCACCTGTTAAGTACGTAATCTTAGCGTCTTCCCCGCCCAGTTCAATTACAACATCGGTTTGAGGATAATTGACCTGAATAGCCCGTGTACCGGCCACAACTTCCTGGATAAACAGCACATCAAGATAACCGGCCAGCGAAATACCGCCGGAACCGGTTATTGCAACAGTAATATAATCGTCCTTGAATTTCTGATACGCATACTGAATGAGTTCAATAATTTTTTGCTTGACCTCTGAATAATGGCGGGCGTACTGACTATAAACAATTTCACGCTGATCATTCAAAATTGCGATTTTAACAGTTGTAGATCCAACATCAATACCAAGATGAAATAGTTTTCTCATACCTATTCCCCCTATACTCTAATGCTTTAGTGCCTTGACCCTAATCCAGTGAATACTGACGGTCTATTATCCTACCGCTTTAGCGCTGACAAGGTACTAGGAATTACAGCCTCACATTAAAATCGAACAAGTTTTCAAATTTAAATTCAAACATCGTTTAATTTGATTATAGCTGGTTCTAGATAATACTTCAATTACATTTTATTGTATGCAAAAAATAAGGCAATGACAGAAATAAAACTGCCATCACCTTATTTTATCTGCTGAAATTACGCCTACAAATGAAATCTGGCGACTGCATTCTGCAGGGTTTCCGCCAATTGGGACAACGACTGGCTTGCTGACGCAATCTCCTGCATCGAGGCCGACTGCTCCTCGGTAGCGGCGGAGACCGTCTGCGTTTCCGCTGCGGTTGCCCTTGACACTTCGGCAATATTTTGCATTGCCCCGTCAATTTCCTTGCCATCTTCAGTCAATTGGTGAACTGAATTCAGTACCTCGCTTGTTTGGCTGGATACCTGCTCCACAACGTAAATAATATCATCGAAAGCTTTACCGGCGTTGCCAACGACCTCAGTGCCGATATTCACCTCATGAGTCCCCGCAGTCATTGCCTCAACAGCTTGGCTGGTATCTGTTTGGATTTCCAAAATCATGTCGGAAATTTGTCTGGCCGCTTCTTGCGATTGTTCCGCCAGCTTTCTTACCTCATCGGCAACTACTGCAAAGCCCCGGCCCTGTTCCCCGGCCCTGGCGGCCTCAATGGCTGCATTCAGGGCCAACAAATTCGTCTGTCCGGCAATACCGGCAATTGTGTTGACAATCTGACCAATTTCCTGGGAACGCGTTCCCAGCTTGACGACCACCGCTGCTGAATCCTTCACTGTTTTTTCAATATTTGCCATTTGAGTGATCGCCGACTGGATGGCTTTGCCGCCGTCGCCGGCAACACCGGCGCTCTTTTGCGTGCCGCTGGCAACATCTTTTACCTTGGCGACAATCCGGTCAATATTTTGCGCCATTTGCTCCACCACGGCACTGGCTCCGTCAACAATTTTCACTTGTCTGGCGGCACCGCCGGCAACCTCGGTTGTTGAGCCGGCTACCTGCGAGGATGCTTGCGCCGCCTGATCCGACGTGGCTGTCAGCTGCTCGCTCGCTGCCGCTAACTGGTTGGCGGAATTGGCGGCCTGTTGAATTAAATTGCGTAAATTCAGCTTCATATCATTAAAAGCATTTTCTAAAATGCCGATCTCATCCCGCGAACTCACCGTCAAATCCGGAGCGCTCAAATTGCCCCTGGCGATCTGCTCTACCCTTTCGGCTACCAGAACAATAGGCTGGGCAATTTTTTTACTCATATATAATGCCATAAATACTGCAATCAATAATCCGGTAAAGCCAATAGCGCCAACTATACCAAGATGATAAAGCAGCTCACGCCGGTTTCCGGCTTCCTTGGCGGCAACGATTTGTTCAATATCATCTACCCAGTTTCCCGTTCCGATCACCCACTGATAAGGCTGAAACAATAAACTATAGCTTCTTTTGGGCAGGGGGTTAACCTCATTAGGCTTGGGGAAAAAATAATCACTGAACCCGCCCCCGGACTTGGAGCCGTTGGCAATGATGTCGGCAATATACTTGTTTCCTTTGGCATCTACATCCTGAACACGGCTGGTCCCTTCAACCGGCCGTCCCAATAACACGACATTAATGCCTTTGGTAGTGTCAATCCAGAAGTAATTCCCCTGGTCGAACCTCAAACTGCGTATCAGATCAGCGGCTCTTTTTTTCGCCTCATTTTCCGATAATAAGCCCTGCTGCTGCTGCGTGTGGATTTCCTGTACCAGGCTGTGCGCTGTCTCGACCTGCAGCTTAATGCTCCGGTCAAATTGCTCGTACAAAATCGACCGGTATTCTTTAATGTCGGTCTGATTTTTTTGATAACTGTCAAAAACATTATAGCCGGACAAGATTAAAACACACACCAGACCAACCGTAATTAACGCAGCCATTAACTTATACTTGAGCTTAGTCACATCTTTTCCTCCAGTTTAAATTTAGTCATGTTTGCTTCAAAACTGCTAATTCGCCAGCACATAAAGACCCTTCTGACAAATTCAGACAAATTAGTTTATTTTTTCATTATATAGGTTAAAAATAACACCGTCAATGTTTTAAATACTCTTTTAGATTATTTTTAGCCCCTAAAAGTTAAAATATAGATACTAAAGCGAGGTGTTAGCATGTCCAATTTTAAAACCAGAATTACACAGTTGTGGGAAGAAATGAAAGACCATGATTACCGGACTACGCAGGAAGATTTCGCCGGTTTGTTTGGTGCGACTAAGAACCAGTTAAAAGGCTGGCTGCGCGGCTCGGGAGAACCAAACAGCGAATTAATGAAAACCATTGCCAGAGTCTCCAATGTTTCCGTCGACTGGCTGGTGGGCAATACCGATACTCGTACGCTGGATCAGGCCAACCCGCACTCCTATGATGAAAAAATTAAAAAACTGACACCCGATATTCGACGGGCAATCGACTTAATCATCAAATCCTGCAGTCAGTATCAGAGCAAATAACCCTTTTAAATGACTAAAAATCTGAATTTTACAACTTTTCGCAAGCGATGAGGCACTTGATTTGGCCTAAAATAAATTGACACAATAAGTTGCCTGTTGTTATGATTGGTATATTAATGTAAAGACCCGGCAGGATAGCTGTGACAAAAGTCTCTTTGCTTTATTGCTATTGGTTCTTTTACAACAATAAATGCTTTATTAGAAGGGTTGGAATAGTCGCTTGAATATTCAGTTGTTAATTATTATCCTGTACATTTGCGTATTATTCGGAATTAGTATTTATGTTAAGCGCCGGACAGACAATAGCAGCGGTTTTTTGTTTGCCGGACGCAAGCTGACTACAACGTTAGTTGCGGCGAATATCGCCGGTACGGCGATTGGCGCGGCCTCAACGATAGGCGTTGCGGAAAATGCCTATCAATTTGGCATTGCGGCCGGCTGGTATAATGTCGCCTGGGCGGCGGGAGCAGTATTGATGGCCCTGGTGGCAGCCGGCAAGTACCGCGAGCTCAACTGCACGACCATTCCGGAACTATTTGAACGCTATTATGATAAAAAGGGCCGCGCCATTGCCGTGTTGGGCATGATCACCATCCAGCTTGTCATAACGTCTTTGCAATATATAGCCGGCGGCGCGATTTTGTCGTCACTTTTGCCTGATATATTCTCCTTTGAAGGCGGCATGATCACAAGTGCAATCGTATTTATCGGCACCACGATTCTAGGCGGCCTATGGTCATCCGGCCTATCCAATATTCTGAGTGTCACGCTTATTTATGCCGGAGTCTTAATCAGCACGGTTACTATTGTGTCCGACCAGGGCGGCATTAGTGCGATCGCCGCTTCTTTGCCGCCTGATACCGACTGGTTCGGCCCGCTTGGCGGACTGGGTCTGGCGACCATTGTCGGCTGGTTTGCCGTTATGATGACCCAAACCATCACCGCGCAAGGCCCGGTACAGGTCGCCTGCGCAGCAGTGGACAGCCGGGCGGCCAAAAAAGGCTTTTTATGGGGTGCGCTGTTAATGTTCCCGGTTGGCTTCTCCTGTGCGATTATGGGCGTAGCCGCCCGGGCGGCCCACCCCGGCATGAAGGCCACACTGGCTTTGCCGCAAATGATTATGGGACTGGACCCCTTAATTTCAGGTTTAACCCTGGCGGCGCTCTGGGCCGCCGATGTTGCAACCGCCTGCCACATACTGCTGGCAGCGGGAACGCTTTTTTCCCAGGATATCTATAAACGCTTCATTAATCCTGGCATCAGCGATAAGAATTACACCCTGGTTAACCGTTACGCAATTCTCAGCCTCGGCATGATGACCCTATGGCTGGCCTTTCACGCGGTTGGCATTGTAAAAACAATGTTGATCGGACTGAGCCTTACCACCGCTTTTACTCTGATCTTTTTATTCACCATGTTCGCGCCGGGGCTGTGCCGCCGCAACTCCGCCTTTTATACCACATTAGCCGGCATCGTCACCTTGATCGTATGGCAGTTCGTCCCGGCGGTACAGATCTTCGCCCATCCCATCTATATGGAATGGCTGGTATGCTTTATTACTTTCTTTATCGTAGCGATTGTGGATAAAGAAAAGATTAAACAAGAAATTAGCCGGGGCTGACCCGGCCATAAAAAACCGGGAAAGGAGCGCTTGCCCCTTCCCCGGAAACTCATGCTGACCAGCCGGGCAAACCGCTATTCACCGGCCTCTGCATTAAACCATTTCTGATACAACGCTTCCAATTCGCCGTTTTTCTTCATATCCGCGACTATTTTATTCAGCCTTTCGCCCAGTTCCTTATTCTTGTTGGAAAAAGCAATTGCATAGTCCTCTTGCCGGATGATTTTCATACTTACCGGATGAACAATTGTTTTTTGCGCTACAAAATATTCTAAAATCAGCTTATCAAAAACAATGGCATCAATCCAGCCCTGGTTAAAGGCATGGACCATATCCAAATTAGACTGAAAAGACTGAACTTTCACACTACTGCTGTTGCGGATATAGTCTTCGCCGGTTGATCCCTGCGGCACGCCCACGGTCTTGCCGGCCAGGTCCTTTACATCCCGCACAGCTGCACCCTGCCGGCTCAGCAATGCCAGCCCGCCTTTTTCAATATATGGTCTGGTGAAGTTGACCGTTTTTTGCCGCTCCGGCGTATCGGATAAAGAGCAAATGGCAATATCAACATATTCCCGATTAACCGCTTCAAAAATGTATTCCAGCGAAATCATCCGGTAATTGACTTTTAAGCCGGCTTTGTCCGCGACGGCATTAATCAGCTCTATGTCAAAGCCGCTAAGCTTGCCGGTCGGATCCTCATAGGCAAACGGTGCAAACTGAGGCACAATTCCTACATGAATTTCTTCCCGGTTGTCGGTGACCTGCACAAAGATGGTCAGTAATCCCATGACAAGCAGGGAGCATAAACCAACGATATATTTTGTTTTCAGCCTTGCGAACAGATTTATATTCTTATCGCTCCTGTTTAAATAATAATACAGCGGCAGTCCGGCCAGGGTAAGCCCAATCGAGGTTATGCCGTTAAAAAAGTCATGACTCAGCATCCCATAAATGACATAGATGGCGCCGCCAATCGCAATCAGAGGCACGACCGGAAAGAAAATTACCCGGTAAGGCCGTGGCATATCGGGGTGTGTTTTCCGGGCAACGATGACGGCGATGAACGCCAGCAAATAAAACAGCCAAACCGAAAACATCGCAATATCGGAAAGCTTGTCCGCATCCAGCAGACGGTAATAGACAAAGGCGGCGATGACCAGCATTAATATTGCATTGACCGGTGAGCTGCTGTCCTTATCAATCTTGCTCAAAACAGAAGAACAGAAAATCTGCCCTCTTGTTCCCATGATATAGACGGTGCGGGACAAGGTCATAACATAACCGTTAAGACCGCCCAGGATGGAAATCATGATGCCGACCGCAATGAGATTCCCGCCCATCAGCCCAAACAGTCTTTGGGCTGCGATTGAAGACGTATCATGCCCCAGCGCAACCATTTCACTGACGGGAAATATTTTGAACAGGGCAATATTAATACACAGATAAACGACAATCAGAAACGATATTCCGCCAATAATCGCTTTAGGCAATACCTTGCTGGGATTCTTAATTTCGCCCGCGACAGATGCGACCTGCGCCCAGCCGTCATAGGCGAATAAAGTGGCCAGAATGGCGACGGCAAAGGGAGCCGTTGTCTCTATGCCCCCGCCGCTCGCGCCAAACAGGGCTACCTGCCCATTGCCTTTCCACAGGCCAAAGCCCGCCAATAACCCAATGGGCAGCAGCTTACAAAAGGTTGCCGCCGTCTGCAGATATCCGGCTTCTTTTACGCCAATGGAGTTGATGAAGGCAATAAACCCCAGCGCCCCGGCGCCAACAACGCCGGTATAGGAATCAGGGATATCAAACAACAGACAGAAAACCGAGCTGAAATATCCGGTAAGCGCGCCAACCAGGGCGGGTCCAAAAATAATACTGATCATCCAGCCGTATAAGAAAGCGACCTTAGGGCCATAAATCTCTTCCAGATAGACGAAAATACCTCCGGTACGAGGAAACATAACACCTAATTCACAGAGGGTCAAGCCGCCGGTAATGGAAAAGAGGCCGCCGATCACCCATGCGGCTAAGGCCAGATTAAAATCTCCCGCCGCAGCCAGTACGGCCGGCGGCTTCATAAATGCGCCGGCGCCTAAAACCATCCCCACGACCAAAGATAATGCCGAGATCAACCCCAGATCGGCCCGCAAGCCGTTTTCCGGTGAATCAGGATTGTCTAACTTATTCATAGAATGCCTCCTTGCGCGAATATTCTCATATTTCAGGCGTTTTTTTTGCTGGAATGGCTGGTATCATGGAAGAAACCCGGAAAAGGACCATAAATCAAGTTTCATATTTACGGTCCTCTACCAGTGTTCCCTTAAGCAATTTAGCAGGCATTCTTGCCTGTTTTTGTCTTTCTTGCAATTGCCGGTACGCAGCAATGCATGTTTTCGTACATCATGGATCAACTACATTAGCCGATGAGCGTTTCCAAAGCCGCATAAGGCAGGTTCAAGGAGTCAGCTACAGCTTTGTAGGTAACTTTGCCGTCAAGAACATTAACCCCCTGAGCCAGTCCAGGATTGTCAAGCACAGCTTGTTTCCAGCCTTTATTAGCAATTTGCAGCGCATAGTCCATAGTAGCGTTAGTCAATGCCAGAGTAGCAGTACGGGATGCCGCGCCAGGCATATTCGCCACGGAATAATGAACTACGCCATGTTTGACAAAGGTCGGCTCACTGTGCGTAGTAACCCGGTCAATGGTAGCGACCGAACCGCCCTGGTCAATGGCCACATCCACAATAACCGATCCGGCTTCCATCGATTTAACCATTTCTTCACTTACCAGTTTCGGAGCCTTTGCACCGGGAATGAGAACGGCGCCAACTACAAGGTCGGCTTTTTTAACCCAGCTGGCGATATTATAGCTGTTGGACATGACGGTGACTACTCTGCCGCCGAAAATGTCATCCAGATAAGCCAGACGCGCAGTGGATTTATCAAGAACGGTAACCCGTGCGCCCATGCCGGTTGCGATTTTAGCCGCATTTGTACCAACATTGCCGCCGCCGACAATGACAACCTGCGCAGCTTCCACGCCTGGTACACCGCCTAAGAGAATACCCTTTCCGCCCCAAGGCTTTTCCAAAAGCTGTGCGCCGATTTGCACAGCCATACGGCCTGCAACTTCACTCATCGGCGATAACAGCGGCAAGCTATTGTTAGGTCCTACAATGGTTTCATAAGCGATGCCAATAACTTTCTTTTCCAATAAAGCATGCGCCAGTTTAGGCTCAGGCGCTAAATGCAGATAAGTGTAAAGGATCTGTCCTTCATGAAAAAGTCCATATTCTTCGGCCAAAGGTTCTTTTACTTTGATGATCATTTCAGCCCGGTCAAACAACTCTTTTTTATCAGCAATAATTAATCCGCCGGTTTGTTGATAGCTTTCATCCGCGAACCCGCAGCCAACGCCTGCGCCCTTTTCAATCATTACCGTATGTCCGGCTTTACACAGAACCTCAGTACCTGCCGGCGTCAAGCCGACACGGGTTTCATTGTTCTTAATCTCTTTCGCTACGCCAATAATCATGAATAAAAACCTCCGTCTTAATATAAATTAACAGGTGCCGCCTTAAGCACTTGCTCACTTATTAATGCAATAATCATGCCAAACAGATAATTCAGACTTTATCAACTTCTCACTCTCTATTCTGTAATGTTTTCATTCCAAAATGCGGATTAAAACCGTTCCAGTTGGAACGGTTTTAATCCGCATTTTTCTTTTGTAAACAAATTAATTACATAACTGACATTTTATGCAACAAAAAGTTCTTCATTCTGAAACTTCAGGGTGTTATACTGTTATCAGCATTTTTCTATTCGGAAACTACAACGATAAGAAAAGGAAGTGAAAAAAGATGGCCAATCTTTGTTTGAAAATCTGCAATCAGGATCGGGTGGGACTTGTTCTTGATATTTCGCGTATCCTCGCCAGACAAAATATCAATATTCTCTCCATGGAAGTCCTGCCCGATATCACCTACCTGGAAATTGAATCTCTGTCTTCCAATAAAGAAATTGCCCTCATTGCCCAATTGGGTAAAATCCCGCAGGTCGGCACTGTGGATAAAATATCCCGTATGCCTTATCAGGAACGGGAACAAGAATTAAAAGCCGTAATGGATACCATTGGCGATGCTATATTAGCCATTAATCATCAGGAGATCATCACTCATTTTAATACTGCCGCCGAAAACATGCTGAACTTTAAAAAAGAGGAGGTCATCGGCGCCAAAATTAATGATATTTTTTTGTCGGAAATACCGATAGCGGATATCCTGCACACCGGCCGGCCCTATAATAACCGCGAAATTATCGTTACTACCACCAATGGCAAACACCATTACCTTACCAGCGGGCGGCCGATAAAGGATGACGGCGGCGTCATTATCGGCGCAGTTGCAGTATTGATGGCAATGAAAGATGTAAAAGAATTGGTGTATTCGGTAACGAAACCCGACATTAACAGCTTTGAGCAAATTTTGCATGTCAGCCGGGTAATGGAAAATACGATCAATGTGGCAAGACGGGTTGCCCAGAATGATTCCACCGTGCTTATCCGCGGTGAAAGCGGCACCGGAAAAGAGCTTTTTGCCAGATCCATTCACATGGCAAGCCCGCGACGGGAAAAAGTTTTTGCACCGGTTAATTGCGCCGCGCTGCCGGATGCCCTGCTGGAAAGTGAGCTGTTCGGGTATGAAGAGGGCGCTTTTACCGGAGCAAAAAAGTATGGTAAGACCGGACTTTTTGAATATGCCAATGGCGGGACAATATTTTTAGATGAAATTGGCGAGCTTTCCATCAGTCTGCAGGCAAAATTATTGCGGGTACTGCAGGAAGGAAAAATCAAACGTATTGGCGGCAATCAGGAAATCAGTGTCGATGTCCGGATTATTGCCGCAACGCACAGCAACTTAGAAAAGATGGTTCGCCAAAATAATTTCCGCGAGGATTTATACTACCGGTTGAATGTCATTCCCCTGCACATTCCGCCCCTGCGTGAACGCAGGGAAGATTTACCCCTGCTCATTGAAAGTATGTTGTTTAAGAAAAACCATCGCCTGAAAAAGCAGGTTAAACATATTTTAAAGCCTGCGATGGAAAAATTGCTTCAGCACGACTGGTCTGGAAACGTGCGGGAATTAGAAAATGTAATGGAACGCGCCGTTAGTTTTTCCTCTCACGGCGAAATCACCCCGGATGACATTATCCTGGACCATATCACGCCTGAAAAGCCCGCTGTTCCTTCAGTGCCTTCAGCGCCTGACAAGCCCAGAAAATTGAAAGAAATACTGGATGAAATAGAGTACACTATTCTTCGCGAAACGATCAGTAAGTACGGAACATCCCGCCAGGTTGCTAAAATACTCGGCTTGTCTCACACCGGGGTATTAAACCGGATGAAAAAATATAACATTCCCGTCCGTCAGTCCACCCCCTGAACGATCTGTCATCCGGCTTACGCCGGTTTTCCCGCATGCGGCGCAGGCATTGCAACCAGGCTGTATTTTTGTGCTTATAACGGTTATGCTTATACTGCCAAGAAGTTTTTCTTGTCTTGACGTTTTCCCGCGGCTTGGCCTGTTACCTTATAAATCACAGTAGGTAATGGCTATTGTCGTAAAAGTATAATTGAAGCAATTTTCAACCTAAAGGAGCCGTTGATCATGCAGACATTTAAAGATTTGTACAAGAAAATTCAGAATGCGACCGCTGGTGGCGAACCACGCAGAGACCTGTTCGATGACTTCGATCAAAGTCAGTTGAATTGCCTTTTTCAGCCGGAGATTCACCCGGTCTTCTGGAGCCTGGAGGCCTGCCTGGTCAAAGCCTCTGAAGCCGGCAAGAATATCACCAAAGACGTGCGGGCCTGTATAGAGTCTCTGCACAGCAAAAAGAAACTGGCTTACGCCCTGATTGCGCCCGCCTTTATCGGTCAATTCAGCGAAGAAGTCACGCCAGGCATGCTGCGCAATGTGTTTAAACAAATGGGCTTCGACGGCATGGTCGAGATTGCCGTTTTTGCCGATATCCTTACCCTGAAAGAAGCGCTGGAGTTTGACAAAAATATCAATACGGAAAATGACTACCAGCTGACAAGCTGCTGCTGCCCGATGTGGATCGCGATGATCCGCAAAATATACAGCGAGCTGATGCCCCATGTCCCAGCTACCGTGTCGCCAATGATCGCGGCGGGCCGTACGGTAAAAATTCTTCAGCCTGATGCTCTGACCGTGTTTATAGGTCCTTGCGTCGCCAAGAAAGCGGAGGCGAAAGAACCGGATTTGCAGGGAGCCATTGACCATGTGCTGACCTTCCAGGAAACCCAGGAGCTATTTGCTCTCCTGAATGTAGACTTAACACTGTTTGCCGCCAATGAAAAAGAAAACTCCTCCCGGGCCGGACGGATTTACGCCCGGGTAGGCGGCGTCAGCGAGGCTGTAAAAAATACAGTCGAACGTCTTAATCCGGACCGGAAAATTGCGATTAAAACGCGTCAGGCCGATGGAGTGGTCAATTGCAAGGCTATGATCAATGAATTGGTGTCCGGAAGGATCAGCGCCAATTTTTTCGAAGGCATGGGCTGCATTGGGGGCTGCGTGGGCGGGCCAAAGTCCATTATTAACAAGGATGAGGCCCGGGATCAGGTCAACGCTTATGGCGAAAAGGCCCTTTATCCCACGCCGATTGACAACCCCTATGTCATTGAGCTGCTGCACCGGCTGGGCTTCGACACCCCGGAAAGCCTGATAGAGGATAATCAATTTTTCACCCGCAAATTTTGATGCCTGACTTTCGTACCAGTCCACCAGCAAACGGGGCTGTCGCAGCAATACGCCTGCCAGCAATCCAAAGACGGCAGCTCGGCAATAGCTAAAGCCTTATTCAAACCGAGAGGGATCGATCCCTTGTTTGCTTTTCTTAAGTCTTAAGTTCACCGAGGAGCGGGAGATCGTTATGCGGCAGCCCGGTTTCTCATTTCAGTTCTGTTTAAACTTCATTTGACATATTCCAATAGAGCTTAATCGCCTTTACCGCCTGTTGCGTATTGCTCTCGGGAAACAGTTCATAACCAATCCGCCCGGTATACTGCAGCGCCTTCAGCTTCCTGAATACATTCATATAATTAATTTCTCCCGTACCGGGTTCATGACGTCCGGGAGCATCGGCTACATGAATATGGCCGATCTGGTCATAATATTTATCCAGTGTATCGCAGATACTGCCTTCATTTAATTGCATGTGATAAATATCATATAAAATTTTGAGTTTTGGCGATTGAATCAAGCCTGTCATCTCTGCCGCCATTTGCGTATGCTGCAAAAAATTGCCGACATGATCCGTAGTGGTATTCAGCGCCTCCAAATGTATATTGATATTATGCTCCTCCGCCAATCTGGCGCAGGCCCGTAATGTATCATACATCGAGCAGAGTTTAACCGTCTCCGACAACTCAGGATAGTTGTGGAGAACCTCGCCGTTGGAACCAAGCGCATTGGAATGAATGGTAACACTTTCAGCGCCGACTTTTTTTGCCGCAGCAATCGACTGCTGCAAAAAAGCAACATACGGTTGCTTATGCCTGGGATCGATTAGCGAAAAATCAGCATCCCCGTTGAAGCCGCTGATTTTTATTTCAGCCTGCTCTGCCGAAGCTCGGATTAAATCAAGATCGCGGCTGCGCCAGTCCCAAAACTCCACCGCTTCAAAGCCATCCTGCTTTGCCGCCCGAAAACGCTCTTCCCACGGCAATTCCGTATATAGCGTATCAATGCACGCACAAGGCCTCATCATTCCACCTCCGCAATTTTAACAGCCGCCTTTTTATCGAAAGCTCCTGAACAAATCAAGAAATATTTCTAAACGAACTTTTCCAATACACCCAACGCCAATAATACCAATTTCCATTATTTCTCTTCTCGTTCGATTTGTCAATACCGGATGCAAACCAGCCGCTACTCAGTGCTTCTTATGAACTTTTGCCTAAGCCCGACCGCAGGACTTCCTTATTTTGAAAGTCGCGGAAAAACCTTTCAAGTTCTTCCAGTGAGTAGTCTTTGGTTTCCGGAACAAAGAATTTTACAAATAAAATGGAACCAATGCCAATGACCACAAAAATCAGAAATGTAAAGTGCAAACCCAAGGTACTCATTAAGACCGGAAAGGTAAGCCCCACGAAAAAATTAGTAATCCAGTGGAACAATATGCAGATCCCCATTCCCAGCCCCCGCAGCCGCAGGGGAATAATTTCAGCAAGAATCAACCATAAGGTCGGCCCTATACATCCTTGCATAAAAGCCAGGAAAAGCACTGTCAGCCCAAGAACAATATAAGGAAGCAATGGTGATCCAGCAAACCAATAGGATGCAATACTAATGAGCAACAGCGACATGCTGGTCCCGGCCAAGCCTGTCATCAGCATGGGGCGCCGTTTGACTTTGCCAATCAGTACGATGCCGACGCAAACGGCTACAACCGAAGTCAGCCCGTTCAATGTATTGCCAATCAGAGCTGCCTGCGTGCTGAAACCGGCTTCCTTTAAAATTTGCGTGCCATAATACATAATCGTATTGACGCCGGTCAACTGCGTTGTTGTCGCAATGCCAATTCCTACTAATATAATACGGCGAATCCAGGGTATGCGCAAATCTTTGAAGGTTACCCGGCCGGAATCTTTTTCCGCCGCAATATTGTCCATAATCTCGTTTAACTCTGCAACAGCAAGCTCTTCAGACGTACGCACCTTTTTCAATATGCCCAGTGCTGCGTCGACCTGTCCTTTTAACGCTAACCAGCGCGGGCTTTCCGGCATCCGCAGCATGCCAAAAAACAGCACAATAGCCGGTAAGGCGGCTACCAACAGCATATAACGCCAGACATGGCCGCTGTCCCCCAGCGTAACGCCAAGAACCGCATTACAGATAAAGGCCAAAAACTGGCCGCTGACAATCATGAGTTCATTTTGGGTAACAATACGCCCTCTTTGCTCCAATGGTGAAACTTCTGCCAGATAAGTCGGCACCGTGACCGACGCGCCCCCAACGGCCAAGCCAAGAGCAAAGCGAAAAACAATCATCGCTTCGGCATTGGGCGAAAAACCACAGCCCAGTGTGGCGGCAAAAAACAATATGGCCAGCTGAATAATATTTTTTCTGCGCCCCTGATGGTCAGACATCCGTCCGCCGATAACAGAGCCGAAGGCTGCGCCCAGCAGCAAGGAACTGGCGACAATTCCTTCTGTTAACGGCGTTAAATTCAGCTGATCCGGCGTCGACATATACGGTAAGGCTCCGTTAATAACACCGGTGTCATAGCCAAATAACAGACCGCCGAAAGTGGCAATAATCATAATTGTCCGTAGATATGCCTGTGAATGATTCGCATTTGCGGAAAATACCTGTTGCTTAGCTTCCAAAGATAATCCCCCCTTATCATTGAGTCTTCATCAGCCTGACCAAGGACCATTACGCTCTGCAGCAGGGTTCTCACGTTCGTCCATGGGGCGGAACCAGGCGTCTCTTTCTGTCATAGCTGATTTCTACTTCATTATATAAATGAATTTATTTACAAAAAACTTCGTATTTTTTGTAAAATGTGTATAATCTAAATATTCGCTTAATTATGAACTAAAAAAACGACACCTTTTCAAAAACAGGTGTCGTTTTTTTAGTTCCATCTTCCCCGGCAAGTTAATGAAAAGTTGCCGTATTATTCTCTTTGACCATAGACTGCCGGTAATTACGAGGCGTTTTACCGGTAAGCATTTTAAATAATTTGCAAAAATGACGGTAATCGTAAAAACCGGACTGCCGGGCAATATCCTTCAACCGGCGGCTCGTGGTAAATAATAATCTTTTTACTTTATTCATGCGGCACTGCAATAGATATTCTGAAAAAGTTATACCGGTATCCTTTTTGAACAAAGAACTAAAATAGGCCGGATTTAGCTGGACAAAAACCGCTGCATCTTGCAAAGACAAGGGTCGTGTATAATTTTTTTGAATGAATGCAATTGCCTGCCGGACAGCCGGATGGGTTCCTTCCCTGTAGTTTTCCGATAAAACCGCTGCCTTTTGCCAATAGGGTTGATGACATTGGGCAATATCCGTAATTTTCTCTATCGCCTGGTAAAACTGGTCTGGTTGTTCAATGCCGGCTTGTTCATTTACTGCCTTCAGCCATTTTCTTACCAGGCCGGGATACACCCGTCTGGCCCGTAATAAGTCCAGAACACCGGCGAAATCCTGCTCCAGTTCCTCAACCGGCCCCTTAATGATCTGTCTGTCCGCCTGCAGGAGAAACTCTTCTGCAGGCCTGGGCAGTTGATAAGTAAATGGCGAGAGGGCATCAAACAGGAAAATGGGCCCTTCGTCATAAAAACGATGCTGCAAGGCCTCTTGCGCCTGATGATAGGCCTGAGGGAGCAATGCAATTCCGCTTTGTATGGTACTGGAGCCCTCCAGCAGATCCAGGTTAAAATAACGCTCGCCAAACCGGCACAAGTTCTCTGCCGTCATATGCAGGGTCTGGTGTTTTCGTGCAGTACTGACTTCTGCGCTAAAATCCAGCAGCACCACATATTCCGCTTCTGACAGCTGAAAACAATAAGAAAACTGCTTTGCCGGATAACGGGCTCCCTCCAGGGCCGTTTGACACATTTGAAGAAATGACCGTTGAAAAACCACCCGCTCACCTTCGTTTAAAGCCTCTTTTCTTTTTTTCCAGTCACCAATTTTAAGGATTAAAAAAGCATAGGAGGCTAAAGGTGATGAAACGCCCGCCTCTTTAGCCATTGCTTTGATTTTTTCTTCCGGCGGATTCCCTTCGCTTAAAGAAACAACAAAATCACAGCCCAATTTTTCCAAACCAATTTCAGCCAACTGATGAATGCGTTTCTTTGTCATCCCGCAGTTGTGACGCCGAAAAATTTGATTACCGACTTTATTCAATACCTCGATCAAATAGTTCGCATCCAAATCATTTTTCATTAAGTATTCATCGGCGCCTAATTGCATGGCTTCTTTCACAAAAGCAAAGTCATCGTGACAGCTTAATACAATAATTCCAGCCGGATGCCCGCTTGCTTTTAATTCCCGAATCAATCCAACACCATCCATGACCGGCATGCAGACATCCGTAATGATCAGGTCAGGCGCTTGTGCGCTCGCCAACTGCAAGGCTTCATGGCCATCCTTTGCAGCGCCGAGCAAATAGAAGCCTTCGCGCTCCCAGTCAATCAATTGCTTTAAATAGGTTCGGACCAAAAAGTCATCATCTACCAGTAATACCTTTATCATTTTCTCCTCCCCGAAACCATAACATTACTGATTTGAAGGCGCTAAATACTGGGCTGCATTGTCTTTTGTAATCAAATTGTTTTCAATATAAGCCGTCCGATTCAGCGTTTGATTGTCTAAACCCTCCACAATCGAGCGAATCGTCAAATAGCCGATTTCATATCCGTTTTGCGAAACCAGTGCAGCAATTCGCCCCTGTATCATGGCCAAAATTGCGTCATTTTGCGTATCTACCCCAACAACATAAATCTTCGCCTTTTTCATTACCCGTTCAGACTCAATCGCACCTAAAGCCATGCGGGCGCTGGTCACAAAAATTCCGTCAATATCAGAAAAATTGGCCAGCATTTCCTCAGCCTGGATGGATGCCTGCCTTAAATCACTATCCGCCTGCCGGGAGTCTACAATTCTGATCTGCGTATGCTGCGCAAGATAGTCTTCAAGACCCGCCACCCGCTCAAGATGGGCATTTTGCCGCCGATTTCCCATAATAATTCCTATTTTTCCGTCTCCGCTCATCTGCTCGGCTAAATAAGCCCCGGCCATTTGTCCAATACGGTAATTATTGGAGCCAATATAAGGAATGCCTTCTACCCTTTCATCAATCATAAATACGGGAATGTTTTTACTCTTTGCATATTCCAGATAGTCTTCGCTCTGGGTTAAATCGCAGGAGGCAACAGCCAATACATCAATTTGATTGCCTAATATATCCCAAATCATTTGTTTTTGCTCGGCAACGGCAGATTCGTTTGAGGCATATAAAACAATCACATTGACGTGATACTCTTGCGCAGCCCGCAGCATTCCTGACCGCACAGCCAGCCAGTGCTCGCTGTCTAAGGATTTTAAAACCGCTCCAATGGTATATCTCGGCTGTTCAATTGAGTCCCTTTCTTCCTGAATACCGCATCCGCTTATGTTTAGCAAGGTTGTAATAATCAGTACGTATAGAAAAAACTTTTCCATAGTTCTCCCCTACAGTTCATATTTCCGCGGATCTTTAGACGCCGGAATATGGATAATGGCCCTGGTAAACGTCCGGCCATCACTTACATATTCCAGTTTTCCTTTGTCTCCATAATAAAGTCTTAATCGCTCCCGAATATTAAATATTCCAATATGGGTGTATTCACCTTTTTCAATTGAATTTTCTGAGTATACTGCGGCAATTTCTTCCCGGGTCATTCCCTTGCCGTCGTCTTCAACATACAAAACCAAACAGCCCTGTTCAAGCTCAGCGCCTATTGTGACATGGCAGATTGGCTTGTTCCCGCTTGGACCATGCACTATGCTGTTTTCGACCAGTGGCTGCAAAATAAGCCGGGGTGCGCAGTAGTCCAGTACCGCTTCATCTACCCGGTAAGCGACGGTGAAACTATCCATACGCCGGAATTGCTGCAAAGCAATGTATTTTTTCAATGTATCCAGTTCATCCCGCAGGGAGGCAAAACTTCCCTTGCGATTGCTGCTGACCTGCAGCAGGTCAATAAACTTTCCCAAGAGACTGCCAATATTCTTTTGTCCCTGCATAATGGCCACAAATCGGATAGAGTTTAATGTGTTATAAATAAAATGCGGCCTGATCTGGTATTGCAATGCGTTTAATTCAGCCTGTTTTTTTAGTGTCCGCTCAGTCACCAAATCTTCAACCAATTGCCGGATATGGGAGACCATATCATTAAACCCGGCGCTCAAACTGCCAATTTCGTCATGGCCGTAAACCGTTGCTTTTGCCGTCAAGTCGCCGTAACTTATCCGTTCCATTGCCTGCTTTAAATTTTCTATTGGCTTATTCACCCGCTTGGCCATGTAATACGCCGGGATTAAAGATAAAAACAGCACTGCAACAGCCAGGGAAACAATGCTGTATTGCAGTAGCAGCAGACGTCCAATAATATTATCCCGCTTTGCCAGCAATACCGTATAATAACCGGAAAACGGCGATTTATTATAAACACCTAAATATTCGGTGCCATCCTGTTGATAAACAGCCTTTCCGACAAAAGGTTCTGTCACTGAATCCATGAAAGCGGCAGGTAAAAAGCTATCCTTTTGCATCTGACGGTTACTGCTGGAGACAATTTCCCTGTCCTGATTGACCAGATAGACATTGATGTCATGTTCTCTCGCAATACTGTCCAAATGGTTATAATAGATCCTGCGTTCATCCATAAGAACTGCCAGCCAAGCCTTCTGTTCAGCATTTATTTCTATCGGCTTCAGATACATAAAAACCGGCTTAGGAACAACGCTGAATGTATCAGTAATATAAACAGGGGCCAATGTTTGTTTCAACCCGGTGGGTTGAAACAAGGCCGTCCAGTCCGGCGTTAAATTTGCAGAAATCCTTTGGATGGGCTTATATTCCGACGATTTAATAAGTACATCGCTGTTTGGTAAGAAAAGATAAATTAAATCAATCCGGTGATTCTCCGACTTATATTTTTGTAACGTCTCAGCCGCTGTCAAAAGAAAACGGTCTTGACCAAACCTTTGAAAATTATCCAAAGCCTGCTTAATCTCCGGATCTAGAGAAGCAATGACCGCCGAATGGTAAACAGTCTGAAAGTCTTGATCTAAATTTTTGGCGCCTATAAAGGAGTATTCAATCAAGGCTTTTGCATATTCCTGCTCGAGAAATTGCGCGGAGCTTTTGTAGAATATAACAGCTATCGCGATTATTGCAATAAGATTAATACCAATAATCGCTAAAAACAGTTTTACGCGCAAGGTAAAAAAAAATCTCAAAGCTTAACCCTCTCAATCATTCAACATAACCGTCTAAACTGTTATGAAGCCTGCAGGTCTATAGAATAGTAAAAATCATCAATTAAAGCAGTAATTGTCATAGATATAATCAATTCATAAGCAACTCATTATCAAAATACTACAATTTCTAAATTTTGTCAATTTATCCTCCTCTGAAATAAGGCGGCACTGTTGGCGGTCAATGCCGCCTATTGCCTCGGCTCAGAAGCTATAAGGAAAGTTTACAAGGATTTTCACGGATACGAGCAAGTCCGAAAAAATCCTTGTAAAGCTAAACATGCTTTAATTAGCCCGTCCCTTGTCCGGAATTTCATGCTTAAGGCGAGACAACCGCAGCACAAGAAAGCACTGGCGTACCATTACTGGGCGGAACCGCCAGGGATGGTACGCCATAGGGAGTACTGGATTAGGATAATACCGGCTTATTTATCGGTACTTTAATGCAAACCTTACTGCCTTTGCCGATTTCAGAAATGATATCCACCTGACCCTGCAGTAAATTAATCCGTTCACGCATGCCCAGCAAGCCGAAGCTTGCACTATCAACGTTCTCACTGGTATCAAAGCCTTTGCCATTATCCTCAATCACAGCCTGCACAAAATCGTCCCGGAACTCCAGCACCACCTTGACCAGCGTTGCATTGGCATGTTTCTCAACATTATTCAGCGCTTCCTGGATAATTCTAAACAAACCAACTTCCACATAGGAATCCAGACGTTGCTCATCGCCGAGAATCCTGATTTCGGCAATAGCGCCGCAGCGCCCTTTAAATGTGTCCAGAAATCTTTTAACGGTAGGAACAAGTCCTAAATCGTCCAGCGTCATTGGCCGTAAATCGAAAATAATTTTTCTGGTTTCTTTTAAACAATCGCGAACCTGGCCCCTGAGGTCCTTCAATTCCTGTTTGGCCCGGTTGATGTCAATATCAATCAGCCGCTCGCATACTTCAGCCCGGAATACAACATTGGCCATGAGCTGGGCCGGCCCGTCATGAATCTCCCTGGCTACACGCCGCCGTTCCTCTTCCTGGGCTTTGATGATTTTGGCGCCAAACAGCTGACTTTGCTGCAGTGACTCAATTTTGTTAACCACCCCGTTCATCTCATTGCCCAGATACCCCAAAACCACCCCAACCTGAGACACCAGACCTTCCGCTTTCTCGACGGTATCTTTCAGTTGCTTCAACCGCACTTCCAGCTCATCCCGCTGCCGGCGGTAGCTTTGTTCCTGCTCTCTGGCGACAGCCAGGCTTACCTGAAGATTTTTAGCTTCATCGTAGCAATGTTTAATGTCATCCTCACTATAGACATTAAAATTACGGCTTACCTCCATTAAGCGCAACCGCGCCCTGCGCTCTTTTTTCTCCAAATCATCGACGTGAAAAATAATGTCGATTGCCTCTTGCTTGATTCGCTCGACATCTTTGTTTACCCGTTCCATTTCAGCCCGTGCAGCCTCATATATTTCAAATATTTGTGTTTTGCTTTGCTCCACGGCCAACAAGGTGTTTTTTACAATTTTATCCAGTTGTTTAAAGTCCAAATTATTCATGTTTCCATCCCCAACCGTCGTATTGCCCCAAGCTGCTCCATCATTCCAAAGTCCGGCCCTACATTACAGGAAAAGCTTACCCGTGTCGTTCACAATATGTGCCGCTAATTTAAAAATGCCCTGCGCTATTGGAGTTTCAGGATTGCTAATCACAAAGGGAATACCTTTATTCACCGAAGACACCACCGTTCTGCCCTCGCTCGGCAGCATCGCCGTAAAAGCGCATTGCAGGCTTTCTTCCACTTCACCCGGCACCATGCCGCCTTCTGAATTTGCCCTGTTAAGAATGAGCTTGATCTTATCGTGCGGATAATGGAAATTATCCAGAATTTCTAAACATAACTTTAGATTTTTTATTGCCGGCAAGTCCATCGACGATACGATCAGGAGCTGTTCGGCATCCTTTAGGGCTGCCCGGGTGATATTGTTAAGGGCGGAAGCGGTATCTACAATGACATATGTAAACTGTTGCCGCATTAATTGCAAAATAGCGCTAAAATGATCCCCGGTAATAAGCTCTGCCTGCTCAAATCTAAAGGGCGCCGGCAAGACTGCGACAGAATGGTCACACTCGCAAAGATACTCGTCAAGCCTGATTAGACCAGGGTCGGCAATCTTCAAAACTAAGTCGGCGATCGTTTTACGCGGCAGCAAATCCAGAAATAAAGCTACATCACCAAATTGCAGGTTGCCATCAACGATAGCAACCTTTTGTCCGGTCGTTCGGGCAAGAGCAACCGCCAAATTAGTGGCCAGCATCGTTTTACCCATTCCGCCTTTACTGCTGAATACGGTAATCACCCGGCCTAACTGGGCTTCAGAGCTTTTATTGAAGCAAACACTTTCAACTGCAGCCAGCAATTCATCGCTGGTGAACGGTTTGGTCAAATAACCCGCAGCCCCGGCTAACAGAGCCTTATTGATATACTCATCCTCACCTTGGACACTCATCAGGACAATACCGACAGCCGGCAGCTTTTGTTTAATCAACCCCGCCGCTGTAATGCCGTCCATGCCAGGCATATTAACATCCATCAAAATAACATCCGGTTCGATTTGCTGCGCTAATGTAATCGCCTCTTCGGCTGTGGCGGCCTGGCCAGCCGCCACCATAGCGGGCTGAAACTCCATTAATTTATAGATATTATCCCTGGTAGCTGTGATATCGTCAGCGATCAGCACCCTTATTTTCTTCGCCATCGTAGCTCCTCCAGTAATTCTCCAAAATCATTTGCTTAACCTCTATCAGGGTAATGGACTTACGCTTAACTTGATCCGGGAAAAATTGCTTCATAATACTCTTCATTCTTTAATACTATCATAACATCTTATTTGACCGCCTGTACAAAAATAAAAAAATTAATCCCCAGGAAAACCCGATTTTATCCACACCCTTTTTTCCCTCAACGCAGGAGCAAGGCATTTTTAACCCCAAGTTATCAACAGCTTTTTGGCTATTGTTAATAATTTTGTGGATAACTTGCAGGCATCCTTATGCGGAACAAGCAGTAAACCATTTGTACCGGCGGGTCATTTTAGCCGCCTCCGGGGAATTTAAATCGAAAAAGAAGCTGGCTCAATAATATTGAGCCAGCTCTTGCCGCACTAGGCAATACTTTTATTGGTCGAATCTTTAACCGTCTTTTCAATGTCTTGTTTTACATCTTCCCATACTACCCGCGCGGTCTTGGCAAAGCCGTTAAATACGGTTGCTGAGGCCGAAGTATAAGAACCGCAGTTTGGCACTAAAATCAGATCATCCATATTCAACGGTACAGTAAGTTTATCTCTAAACATAACATCAAGGGAATCGCAACTTGGCCCGGCAAAAGTAGCGGCAATTGGATCGCCGGATTTAAAAGAAATCAATTCAAAATCCCAGTGATCAAAAATCACCCCGGAAAAGGTGCCGTATAAGCCATCATCCAGGAAATACCACTGTTGATTATTGCGCTGCTGCGTGCCGATTACTCTGGTGATCAGGTTTACGGCAGTCGCGCAGATAAAGCGGCCCGGTTCCGCCCAAATTTCCGTAGCGGGAAAATATTTACTGAGGCTCCGGCTGATGGTTTGGGTAATTTGGAGGATATCAAATTCAGTATCAATCGTCGGTACAGGAAAACCGCCGCCAATATCCAAAATCCGCAGGTTGAAGCCGGCCTGGGCTGCTTCATCAAATAACCGGCGGCAAATACGAATTGCATCCACATAGGCATCGGCAGTTACCGACTGGCTGCCGACATGAAAACATAAGCCGGCAACATCCAGCCCTTGTTCCCTGGCTATTGTCAATAAACGCAGCACGTCGTCCGGATGAGTTCCGAACTTTTTATTTAAATCAACCAAAGCCTTGGGATTGTCTACCCGTACCCTAAGCAGCACGGCCCCGCCAGGAACCGCTTTGGCCATTTTATATATTTCACTTTCACTATCAAAGGTAAATTTATATACACCGGTACGCTTAGCCACAGCCAGCCCGTTATGGGTTTTAAAAGGGTTGGCGTAAACCATCCTGTCCGGGGCTATTCCCAACTCTGTCAGTGACAGAATTTCACCATCAGACGCAACGTCAAAACAGGAGCCCAAGCCGGCCAGCGTACGAACAATTTGCTCGTCAGGATTGGCTTTTACCGCATAGTGCAGCTTAACCCCAGGCAAATTTTCCGCCAGAAATTTATAATTATACTCAATTTGCGCCAGTGACAGCACCAGTAACGGCGTACCATAAATTTCCGCCAGGGTTTCCACCGCAGGTTGTGTGAGTTTAAAGATCTTGTTCATATCCCTCTCCCTTCTTTCGTGTGCCTTTTTAGACATGATATGATTGTAGCATAATTGACTAAAACTGCAAGAAAAAAATCGTAAAAATTCATTAAATTTTTTCTTTGCCCCGGCATACTTAATGAATCACCGCATATCAGGCACTGATACGCGCAGCTTACCAATAGACAGTCATTGCGTACATAACACAAGGACATTTTTACTATTCTAGCCGACTGGCAATTTTCTGACGCCGGTTACAATAAATAGCCAATGCCGCCAGCAATGCCTCTTTAGTATTTTCTAGATGCCCGGCTTGAATACGTTCTAAAAATTTTTTTTGCAATTCGCCAACCTGTGGCCCTGCGCCCAGACTGCTGGCGATATCCCCGCCGGATATCGCCAGCTGCACCGGATAAAAAGGCAGCGCCGCCAAACAATCGGTCACCGCCTGCTCCATCTCAGTAAACCTGCGGTTTAATTTGTGGCGGGTTGCCAAACCGTCGGCCCGGTACAGCTCAAACAACTGCCTGATGGCCTGCGCTAATTGTTCCGGGCTGTAAAATTCCTTCGCGCGCTTGCGCAGCCATTTTACCACCGATTTCAAATTCTCCTGAGGTCCGTGCATATGATTTGCAACAAGCCAGACAACCCGCCCGGCCACTTCCCGGTCAACCTTTAACCGTTTGAGAATAACTCCGGCCATAGCCGCTCCGGCCTTATCATGTCCGTAATCCGTCGGCTGACCGGCTTCGTTGCAGCCCCTGATTCCGGGACAGCCTTTGCCAATATCATGCAGCAACGCCGCCCAGCGTAAAGTAAGGTTGGCAGGAATATGTTCCACTGCGCTGACCGTATGCCGCCAACCATCTAAATGATGATAGCGGGAGTTCTGCGGCAGCCGGTATAAATGGCAAAGTTCCGGTAGAATTGGCGTATAGCTGTCACGCTGCGCCTGTCGCTGCCGGCATTCCTGATTCAAGAGTCCCGAAGTAAGCATAAAGGTTAGCCCGCGCCCGGCATATTTTGCTAATAACGTTCTTTCAATTTCGTTGCGAACCCGCTCCACCGATAAGCCGCGGACCCTTTGCAAATGAGCGGCAACTGCCGGATAAATGCTCCTGTCCAGGGCGAAACCCAGTTGCGCTGCAAACCGCGCCGCGCGAAACATTCGCAAAGCGTCCTCAGCAAACCTGACGCAGGGGTCGCCAACCGCTCTAATAATAGAATGCCTAAGATCCTGAAGCCCGCCAAATAAATCAATTATATCGCCATTACCATCAATACATAAGGTATTGATGGTAAAATCACGTCTGGACAAATCGTCTTCCAGTCTGACGCCCCACTCTACTTTACTTGGCCGATGGCTGTCCAGGCCATATTCCTCACGGCGAAAAGTAGTGACATCATAAGGTTGGCCATTAACAATTACCATAATGCTGCCAAAAGCAGCCCCCACCGCCTCAGTATTCCACCCGTGCCGGGCCGCGACCGCCATAATTTCTTCCGGTTTGGCGCTTGTGCATATATCAACATCGGTAGGCGTTATTCCCAGCAGCAAATCGCGTACTGCCCCGCCCACAATATAGGCCTGAAAGCCGCTGGCGGAAAATGCCCGGAGTATCATGCGCGCTTGTTTAATGTCCCTCACCCCTTTGTCTATGAGCCATCCCAAGTTCATAGTAATATTTCCCAGGCATAATTGCAAATGATATTGAGATAATAAGTAGTGTAAAGGGTTCGTAATGGTTGAGCCAAGATTGGTGTCGGATCTTTGTCGGTTCGGCATAAATCGGCCAAAGATTAGTATCGGATCAGTAGGTTCGGTATTGGTCGGCGGGAAGATGGTTATAGGTCTTGTATGGCTGTACGGCAGCCGCTCAGGTTGTTGTCGTATGGTCAAAAAGGATTTATAGCTGTCGAGCTAAGACTGTCAGGGGTGCTGGAGACCTTGCCCGGTCAGCCGGGTAAGATGGGTCTGTTGCAGTCGGGAGATTGCAGCAGGTTCGGCAGGTATTTCTGGCAGTCGAGCAAAGGTCAGTGCCGGTTGTGTAATGCTTGTGAGCAGTCGAAAGATTGCTTATAGGTATGTAATGATCGGTATTGGCTGGAGCGAAGATCATTACGGGCTCTTTGTATAAACTTAGTATTTACCACTGCCAGCCGTCCTTAATCAGACGGTTTTTTATACGGTCAGTTACGCGCTCCGGAGCTTGACGGAGCAACGCCTTAACCCCCGGAAAGATATAAATCCCGGCAATCAGCCGGGATTTTTCATTCCCTGCCGGCCTGGATTAAAAAAGATCATAGAGTAAAACAGTGAGCCTTCTCCTCTCCGTTCAGGACTCGCAGTGTTCCCGCCGCCATTGCTTGCATCTCAAACTCGCCTGGCATTAATTCTACCGGCGCAATAAAGCTTATCCGCTTAGAAATCAGGTCGGTCAGCATCTTTGAATTGGCAGCGCCGCCCGTAAGAATTATTCTGTCTATATCCCCGGCAACCACAGCTGCCATTGCGCCAACGTCTTTAGCAGTAGTGTAAGCTAGAGCCTCATAATACAATTTTGCGTTGTCGTCGCCGTTTTTAATGATTGTTTCTATCTTGCATAGATTGCTCGTACCCAGATAGGCCTTCAATCCACCATTGCCCCGGATTTTGTTCAGCATTTCCGCCTCCGTGTATTGGCCTGAAAAGCACAGCTGAATCAAGGGTACAGCGGCCACATTACCTGACCGCTCAAGCGAAATACAGCCATCATCATCACTATTGGCGTCAATGGTAATACCATTCTTTATTAACCGAACCGAGGTACCGCTACCAAGATGCACAACTATGAACGTACACTCAGAAAAATGCTTGCCCAGCCGCTCTTGGGCACACTTTCTCGCCATAGCGCGCGTATTCAATGCGTGTCCGCGGCAGACTCGCCGCAATTCAGGCATACCGCTGATCCGGGCAACTGGCTGTAATTCATCAACGCTGACCGGATCGTATATATACGCAGGTATGTTGAGCGCCTCAGCCATATCATAAGCAATTACACAGCCAATATTGGCCACATGGGCGGCTTTTTTCACCGAGTATATATAGTCAACCATGGTTTTATTAATTTCAAATGCCCCTGCTGGGCACAAGGGTATCATTCCGCCGCGGGCGCATATTGCAGTGAGTGTTGTCATACAGAACATGTTTTCTTTTAACGCATGCACTATTAATTCTCGCCGATAATTCACTTGTTCCATTACCCAGTTGAAATTGTTGATTTCATTTGTATGTTGTATTGTTTCTGCTAAGACTTGTTTTTCATCCTGAAATACAGCTATTTTCGTCGAGGTAGAACCTGGATTTAATATTAAGATTCGCGCAGGCAAATAATCCCTCCGATCATATACTTGCTGCTACGGCAATAGAGTTATATTTTTCCTCTGCAGTGGAACTACGTGATGTTACTACAATAGGCACCCTGGCCCCCAGCACCAGTCCTGCCATTTTGCTTCCCGCACTATAGACCAGACACTTACCAAGAATATTGCCTGTCAACATATTAGGGGCCAGCAAAATGTCAAAATCACCCGGGCAAGAACAGGCAAACCCTTTAATGCGGGCAGATTCGGAGCTCATTGCAAGGTCGTAAGATATCGGTCCTTCCACATAACATCCCGGCAATTCATTTAGAAGCGACTTACGCTTTAATTCAGAAGCATCATTCGTTTCAGGCATTTTAGGATTTAAGTCTTCTACCGAACACAATGCCGCCGCTTTACAATGCTCGTACCCCAGCAAATGCATAAACTGGATTGTATTTAACAGTATTTGCTTTTTCTGATCAAGATCCGGATTCAAACACATACCGCAGTCTGTTAAAAAAACCAACTTATGGTAATTGGGAATTTCCATTATGGCGAGATGCGACATTTGTCCGGACTTTCGCAATCCACTCTCCTCTGCGAGAATCCCTTTCAGTAAATCGCCTGTCTTTATGTTCCCTTTCATTATAATATCGCCCTTTCCAGCCTGGACAAGACCCGCTGCCGTTACCGACGGATGTTCATCTTCAGGTACCTGGACCATGTCGAAGTCGGCTGGATTCTGGCCAAGCAAGCGCAATATATCAGCAATCTTAGCGGTATTTCCGACTAGTACGGCCTTTATCATGTCAGCGGCGTGAATTATCGCTTCAAGTGCATGCACATCATCGGCTTGTACGACAATAACGGTCTTCGGAGGTCTGTTTTTTACCCTCTTTATCAGTTCGGAATAATTTTTTATAACCATATCATTCCCCCCTTTCTAAATTACGGAACACTCACTGTACAGTGCCAAAAAGCGTCATACCTTTCCTCAAAGCGGCAAGACTGCTATCTAAAAATTGAGGTCTCACGTTTTCGCTTATCATTCTGGCCCAGTCAATACTGTCAAGTCCCACCGCCTTTATTGAAGCGCCTAACATTATAATGTTCATTGCCTTTGGCACACCCATCTGTAAAGCAATATCTGCAGCATTTATAATGACCGCATCCGTTTTTTGCCGTATTTCTTCTTTTAGACCTTCAGGATAATCCGATTGGCCACTAAGAATAGGCGCAGATAATAGTCTGTAGTCATTTAGAATTACCTTTCCCTGCGGTTTTAAGAATCGCAGCCAACGATAAGTTTCCATTTCTTCGAAAGAAACTAATATGTCAGCTTCCCCTTCTGATATAATTGGTGAATAAACCTTCCGGCCGTATCGGACCTGTGCAGAAACACTGCCGCCCCGCTGACTCATCCCGTGAATTTCAGACATCTTTACATCAAAACCATTGCTTAACAAGCCCTGAGTCAAAATCTTGCTCGCAAGAATAGTTCCTTGTCCGCCCACTCCGGCTAAAAAGATACTCTTAACATCTGCCATAAGGGACCTGCTTTCATTTTTATTTATTTTAGCTTACAATTGCTTCTATCGGGCATATTTGAGCGCAAATCCCGCACCCAGCACACATTGTTGCATTAATGAACGCTTGCTTTTTCTGCTTGTCAAAACGCAAGGCCGGACACCCAATCCTCACACATTTTTTACACCCAGTACAAACCGCCTGATCAACAATACATTTAGTGAAGCACCCGTCAAATTCTTCCTTGTCCTTTGCCGACAATTTTTTTAGGGCGCATGGCCATCTTGCAATAATGACGGAAGGCGCTTCAAAAGCCAGCGCCCACTCCAGCGCGGCCTGCATTTGCTTCAGATTGAGAGGATTTATTGCTCGCACCTGCTCAATTCCCAGGGCTCTTACAATTTGTTCAATATTAGCTTCTTTGGCAGGCTTTCCCTGCGCCGTAAAGCCTGTTCCCGGATGATCCTGATGTCCTGTCATCCCAGTAATGCGGTTATCCAGAATAATAGTAATCGTCTGGCTGGCGTTATAGACGACGTTTAACAAGCCAGTCATTCCAGAGTGAAAAAAGGTTGAATCGCCGATAACGCACACTGATCTTTTTTCAATGTTGTATTCTTTAAAGGCCTTCGCAACCCCATGCCCGCTACTAATGCTGGCCCCCATACATAAACAGGTATCCATAGCATTAAGAGGAGGCAAGGCACCCAGCCCATAACAGCCAATATCCCCTGAAATAAAAATATCGTTACGTTTTCCTAATACATAAAATACTCCTCTATGCGGACAGCCTGCACACAGCATGGGCGGACGATGAACAAGCTTAGACGAGTCGGTAGGGATAAGTTCACGCTTGATGCCCTTAAACGCTTTTCTTAAAATATGGGGAGACAGTTCACCGATATTTGGAACTTTGTCTTTTCCTATACAATGAATACCTGCAGCTTTAATCTGTTCCTCCAGATACGGCTCCAGTTCCTCAATTAGATACAAATTGTCCACTGCTGAGGCGAATTCTGTTATCATTTCCATTGGCAGAGGATTTGTAAAGCCAAGGCATAAATAGGATGCCTCTTTTTTAAACACTTCTTTAGCATATTCACAAGCAATGCCGCTTGCAATAATGCCAATTTTTTTATCATTCCACTCAATTTTATTGAATGGTGAGTCATTGGATTCTTTGTGCAGATCAATCAGCTTCTTCTCCAGCTCTTTCCGTAATAGCTGAGAGACGGCGGGGATAGTAGTATATTGCCAAATATTTTTCTTATATTCCGCCAAATTTGCCTTTACAGGTTCGTTCCTTTCAACAATGCTTTTACTATGGCATACTCTGGTTGTCATTCGAATCAAAACAGGAACACGATATCGTTCGCTAAGCTGAATTCCCGCTACTACCATATCTTTTGCCTGCTGACTGTCCGCCGGCTCCAGCATAGGCACTTTAGCTATTTTGGCATAATACCGGTTGTCCTGCTCTGTTTGGGACGAGTGTATACCTGGTTCATCTGCCGTTACAATTACAATGCCACCGGTGCCGCCCGTATAGGCAAAAGAAAATAGCGGATCTGCAGCCACATTTAGGCCAACCTGTTTCATTGAAGCAAATGCCCTGCCGCCAGCATAAGAAAAACCAATTGCAGACTCCAGTGCAACCTTTTCGTTTGGAGCCCATTCAGCTACAATATCATCTTTGTATAAAGCAATATTCTCCAAAATCTCTGTACTGGGAGTTCCCGGATAGGCTGCGGCAAAACGGATACCTGCTTCATAGGCGCCTCGGGCGATTGCCTCGTTTCCAGTCATTAACTGCTTCATCGCCATTTCCTTCCTTATCAAAATTTGTAACATTTACCATATTTCTCCAAAATAAACGAAATTCCTTTAATCATATCAGAGTTCTGTAATAATTTCGCAAAACACAGGCGTGGCAAACCGCAACGAGACTTATTGCTGTTGGAATTGATGCGAGGGAAATTTAAGTTGCGGATGCGGGCCAGTCAAAATAAGCCCTGTATCTACCTCCAGCGTAGACACAGGGCTGTCTCTCTTTCATTATCAACGCCGCCGCCATAATCGCAGCAGCCAAATTCGGCCAGTACCGCCATTATACCTTTTGACTTGGCATGAACAAAGTTACAAAAAAGGCAGCGATAACTATAACCGCAATAAAAATGTAAGCATCATTTATACCCAGTACAGTAGCTTGCCCAATCATTTGAGACTGGGATAAACGATCGCCGGATTGAAACAATTCGTCGACATGACTTTGCGTTCTTATTGTCATGATGGTAACAGGAAGTGCAGTTCCGATCGAGCCGGCTACTTGCCGAACCGTATTGCTAACTGCTGTACCGTCGGCATTGAGATGCTGGGGAAGCGCATTTAATCCCCCGGTATTCACAGGCATCATAATGAGGGACATGCCAATACGCAAAAGGATCGTCCTTATCATCAGATAATTATATCCGGTCGTTTCACTCAGGTCAGTCACTCCTGCTATCGCCACGAAGGTAAAAAGCAAACCTGCGACAGCCAACGGTTTTGCGCCAAATGTATCGAATAAGCGGCCGGATACCGGCGACATTAAGGCACTTAATAATGCGCCCGGCAGCAGCAATAATCCTGTGTCAAGAACCGTATATCCCCTGCTTTCCTGTAAATAAATAGGCAGTAAAATAATATCCGCATACATAACAATCGTGCTCAAAATAAGAATAATTGTCGTCATAGTGAACATTCGGCTCTTGAATACTTGTAAATTCATCAAAGGATTCGTCGAGGTAAGCTGACGCCGGCAAAAGAGGATAAGACAAACCGTACCGACCATTAAACAGCTCAGCACTACCGTACTTCCCCATCCTTTGTCGCCTGCGCTGCTAAATCCATAAAGAAGTCCGCCGAACCCCATTGTGGATAGAAGGATACTGAGGATATCTATTTTGGGCTTAGAGGGCTTCGATACATTTACCAGATAGCGAAGTGATAAGACAATGACCACGACGACAAGCGGCAACATGCCAATAAACAACCATCGCCACGAGAAATGTTCGATAATGAATCCGGCCAAAGTTGGCGCAATTGCCGGCGCGAAAATGATTACAAGTCCAATCATTCCCATCGCGGTGCCCCGGCCGTCCTCAGGGAATACCGCAAGTACGACCACCATTAATAGCGGCATGATGATACCGGCGCCTGCAGCCTGAATCAGCCGTCCTGTCAATAAAAAAGCAAAACTCGGTGCAACGGCGTTAATCAAAGTTCCCACGAATAACAACAGCATTGAGCTGACAAACAGTTGCCGGGTAGTAAATCGTTTCATGAAAAAGGCTGTCGCCGGAACTATAATACCATTCACCAGCATAAAGCCGGTTGATAACCATTGAATGGTTGTTGTCGAAACATTAAATTGTTTCATCAATTCGGGTAAAGCGACATTTAGTATTGTCTGATTCAAAAGCGATAGGAACGCCCCTAAAATTAAAATGCATAGAAGCATCCCTTTTTTTATTGGTTGATTTGGTAGATTCGCTTGATTCATGATCACTTCGCCCAGTCCCTTTCACAGTTCAATGTAATAATGTCACTACAACAGATGTTCATTTTATATCTTTTCCCAAACCGATCGGTATGACTCAATGGTGTTAAATTCCTGAGCAGGCCGCAATGTCCTTTCGGTAAATCGTGCGCGCTGCAACCTGATTAGCTAATTCAGTCCCAAGTCCGCTCTGTCCAATTAACCTTGTTCGACGGAGGAAAAAAGCGCTCCTGCCAAGAGCAAAAAACCGTCAAGACCCGCGCAAAGGCGAATAATTGACGGATTTCAGCAATTGCTATTTTATAAAATCAGCCGACAGGAAACTCTATTAGATTCGGTATACAGCATCAATCCCCCGCTGGTTGCAAGTGTGGTATCAATGAGACAAAAGACATACGCAATTTGCCCTTACTTTTTCTGCTCCGCTATTTTTTCAGCAATACCCGATCCTTTAACTACTTTCGTAAGTTTTCTTGTTTCGTTAAGCCATTTTTGAACAAAATCCTCATGTCCCAAATAGTTGACTTCCATGCCTAACTTTCTCATATTTTCTATGTACTCAGGATCATTCACGGTTTTTTCAAGTCCAGCTAACAGCTTAGCTTTTATTTCCGGCGGCAGACCTTTGTGAGCGCCGACTCCCCAAAAAAAACTAAATATTACATCTGCCCCTTGTTCCCGAAAGGTAGGAACGTTGCTGTAAAGAGGATCATTGATTCGCTTTGTTGCGGCAACGCCAATGACTTTTACTGTCCCGCTTTTTACATGTTCCTGCATTCTTGGGGCGACAGCAAACATTAACTGGATATGTCCTCCTAATAGAGCAGCCAATGATTCCGAGGTACCTTTGAAAGGTACTTGATCCAAGGTAATTCCGGTATTTTGCGCGACCATTTCTCCGATAAGATGAGTTCCGTTGCCTAACCCGCTATGTCCGAATTTGACCGCATGGGGATGCTGCTTAGCATAATCCACTAGCTCGCTTAGACTGTTCCACGGGGAATCGGAGCGAACAACCGCAATAACCGGCAGATCTATAATTTGTACTAATGGGTCCAAGGCCGAAGGATAGTGATATCCGGCTGCCTCGTACAATGGCTGCAATAATGCACTATTATCCACCATCCCCAGGGTATAGCCGTCGTCCTTCGATTCCACTAATTCATTCCAGCCTAAAATACCTCCGGCGCCAAGCACATTCTTTATAATGACATTCTGCCCCAGATGTTTGTAAGCCGACTCCCCCAACGCTCTCGCAATCATATCGCTAGCGCCGCCAGGCGCAAACGGAACGATTAATGTAAGCGGCTTATCCGGATACTTCTCAGCGGCAGTTGCCAGCGCTTCTCTCGTTCCGCAACCACTAATCAGGCCTATCAAACATAACAGCATTAAGGACAAGCCAATCGTTTTTCTCATTTTCACAGCCTATCTCTCCTTAATTCGTTTTAATTCGATTTTATACCCGCTTACATAACAAATAATGTCATATTTTGGCAGGAGAAAAAATAAACCCGGCCAGCGTTAGCTACCGGGTTTATATATCAAGTCTGCAATTTTAGATGCTATTCATAATCTTCACGTTGGCATCATCCATTGCCTGGTTTAAAGCTTTCGTTATTGGATCTTTATATCCGACATCACCAAATACAGTTTTATTTTCTGATACTCCAGTTACCTGAAATGTAGTTACTTTTTCTTGTCCAGCGTTAAGAAACTTATAACGCAGCTTTGCCTTTGTCACTACCTTTGATTGGAAAAAGCTCATATGTCTAGTAGTGATAAGCTGCGATATCTCCATAGCAATAACATAATCAGCATTGGTTTCTTTGGCGACAGTAGTCAAAGTATCTTTATCCGGCAGCTCCAAATTAGAAGCGTCATAACCTGCGCTATTCAACGCTTTTTGTATATCTACCAATGGTATCATTTGAAAATCCTTGTTGGAATACTGTTCGGTATATTTACTATCAATAACTTCTTGTATATAGCCTTTAGTTTCTTCAGTTGAGTTAATATACGGTACAATAGCTACTTTATAAGACCCTTCCTGTGGTTTAACAGCTTCCTCAGCAGAAACACCGCCAGCGATTGACACTACGAACAAACACAACACTGTAATAATAGCTAATCTTCTCATAACTCCACTCCATTCGACATATTAATACCCTGTTAAGTATAACGCTTTTAATAAGTCAAATTTTGTCGAATTATAGTTGAAGACATAAATATATATCACTAGGTTTCCTTCCCCGCGCCGCCCAATTCGCAACTGCATTACAATAAATGAATCCAAACAAGTCGGGCCATAGGTATTGGGCCGAACGCAAATATCAGCCATACTGTCCGGGTGGTAACTAAACCAACCCCGTCCGAAACCCATACCATACTCAATTTGTCTTACTTTTTCTGCTCCGCTATTTTTTCAACAATGCCGGATTCTTTTACTACTTTCGCAAGTCTTCTTGTTTCTTTAAGCCACTTTTGAAAAAATTCTTCATGTCCTAAATAGTTAACTTCCATGCCTAACTTTCTCATAGTTTCTATGTACTCAGGATCATTCACTGTTTTTTCAAGTGCATCTAACAATTTGGCTTTTACCTCTTTTGGCATCCCTTTGTGGGCGGCAATTCCCAAAAAGAAACCAAATACCACATCTACTCCCTGTTCCTGAAAAGTAGGAACGTTGCTGTAAAGAGGATCGCTCATTCTCTTTGTTGCGGCAATACCGATTACTTTTACTGTCCCGCTTTTTACATGTTCCTGAATGGCAGGAACAGCAGAAAACATTAATTCGACATGCCCTCCCAAAACAGCCGCCAATGATTCTGAGACACCCTTAAAAGGTACTTGATCCAAAGTAATTTCGGCATTCTGTGCGAGCATTTCTCCAACAACATGATTTGTGTTGCCTAACCCGCTATGTCCGAATTTAACCGCATGGGGATGCTGCTTAGCATAATCCACTAGCTCGCTTAGACTGTTCCAAGGGGAATCGGAACGAACAACCGCAACAAATGGCTGTTCCATAATCTGCACTAATGGATCCAAAGCTGAGGGATAGTGATACGGGGTTGTCCCATACAGCGGTTGTAATAATGCACCTGTATCCACTGTCCCTAGCGCATAGCCGTCCTCCCCCGATTTAACCAACTCATTCCAGCCTAAAATCCCGCCCGCGCCTGGAACATTTTTTATGACTATATTCTGCCCCAGATGCTTATAAGCTACTTTCCCTATTGCTCTAGCTAGCATATCAGAAGAACCACCCGCCGCATAAGGCACAATCAACGTAATTGCTTTATCCGGATATTGCTCCGCCGCAGTTGCCGGCGTCTCTTTCGTTCCGCAGCCGGCAACCAGCCCCATCGAACATAACAGCATTAAGGATAGCGCAATTGATCTTCTCATTTTCATAGCAAATCTCCCCTTAATTTGTTTTAATTCGATTTTATACCCGGTTACATAAAAAACATTGTCATATTTTGTCAGGAGAAAAAATAAAGCCGATCAGCAAGAATGCCAACCGGAACATTTCACTCTATAAACCACTTACCTTCCTCGTCAAATAAATACACCTGCTTGCCATGTATCCGGCAAGTATACCTTATACCGCAGCCGCCAGCTTTTAATGATGCAGCCTGGCGCACATCCATAATACGGTCTACTGAATATACGCGCCCGTCCCTCCAGCGGATACTGAGCGGCTTTGTTGTGCCGTCCGGATTATGCTGCGCGGTTACTGCGATATATTGTTTAGCCATGTCATTACCTCCAAGAACATTTGTTTGTATTTTAGAACAAACGTTCTATTGTGTAAAGCGGTAATAAAAGGAAACCAGCCTGCTAAACCGACAGACTGGTACCAAGCCATGCTAAAAGACAGACATTAAAATTTAAAAGAGCGGCAGGATTTGCTTGATTTTAGACGAAAACGATTGCAATAACATAATTAGGTACGGACCAAAAATAGCCGAGTAATCGGCTATGAAATTGTGTGGCGAAAAAACTTTAATAAGTTCGGCGCGAAAACGGAAAATCCCCATGGCTGATCTAGGCAATGGGCTAATGCAACTAGACCGGCGGCGGCGCTGAGTTTTTAACGCCTGCTGTTATTTGCACAGACTAATTAATATTTTTTACAACTGGAGAAATAAATGAGATTAAGAAAGGTGTTGTATATGCGAAGGATTTTCTTGTTTTTTGTTGCATGTCTATTGATTACAACGCCAGTATTTGCAGAAGAATCCCCTGTAGTAGATGGTGCATTAGGTTTAAAATGGGGAGATAGTGAAGAACAAATTAAAAATGTCGCTATTGAAAAAGGATATGACTACACAATTTCAGCTAAAACAAATTCAAGATGTTATGAATTAATTTATTCGGGAACCGTTGCGGGGTATTTTTCTGTTATTACGTTTAGTACGATTGACGATCAATTGTTTTCCATTGATCTTTTATTGGACGCCCCTCAAAATCGTTATTTGAAATTCTTAATATTAGAAACGCGACTTGCTGAAAAATATGGTCAGCCTACTCTCAAGAAACATGATAGCGATAACCAAGCGGCCTTTTGGCGATTGGAAGCACCTGATGGCAATTCTGTATTCATTTTGCTTAAGGCAAACGATAAAGCAGGACTAAACCTTTCATACGCCTACGAACCGCTTTTTACAGAATACTTTGCCATACGAGAACAACAAGAACGAGAAATAACCGAAAAAGACCTTTAGAGGACAGGCTTAGCCCGTCCTCTCGACATATGGCAGCCACTTACTTGATTACGTCCGGAACCGATATTAGAACTGTTGCCGGCAAGCTTGGACATGCAAACACCAATACCACTACTATTGTGTACACGCATTTGCTTAAATCCGCTGAAAAAGAAACCGCCGATAAGATGGGCGATTTTTTACGGCTGGCAGTTGAAAAAGAGAAAGAGAAACAAAAAAAGCAGGCCAGGTAGCCTGCTAACTTTTTAAATCATTCTATTTCTTTAGTGATTATTCGCGGTGTTTGAGAAAAGCAAACACTAAACAAACACCACCGTTTACATAAATAAAAACCTCGCGAAGCCGCGAGGCGTTAAATTCACTGGTGACCCACGTAGGAATCGAACCTACAACCTACCGATTAAGAGTCGGTTGCTCTGCCAGTTGAGCTAGTGAGTCGTGATTTGGCTGGGGAGGGAGGATTCGAACCCACGCATGCCTGAGTCAGAGTCAGGTGCCTTAACCAGCTTGGCTACTCCCCAATAACAGCAGCTTATTAGCGCTACGAAATATAGTATACACCATCTACAAGAAAATATCAACCTTAGGGTATCGTTATTATGACAAACACTGACTAAATAATTATGGAAACTTAATGAATATCGCTGAAAAGCTCACGCAGATAAGGCGGCCAAGCTAAACCGGCCTTAGCTCCGGAAGACAGAATCCGGCGCACTTCGCTGCGAATCCTTTGCCACGACTGGCAACGTCGTTCAATTGCCATTAGCGCCTCCGGCTGCCGGGCATACTTTTTTAAGCTCAGCCGAAACCGCTCGCCGGGATTGACAATCCGGTCTTCCTGGATGCTCTTATCGGCAAAAAATACGATTGCCTTCTCATCCAAAGGGCTGCACTCGTTAAAAACCAGATCCATATGAGACTCAATTACAGCAGCCAGCAGGGGATAGCCCCAGCTTTTTAATAATAGCCCGCCCTGCCGGGCATGGTCCTGCTGGCCTTTGGCGATGTCATGCAGCAAGCCGCCGGCTGTAATTAAGCCGATATCCAACGTTAACCCGGCCTGATTCAAATGCCTGGCCAGTTGCCGGGCAACTGCCGCCACTGCCAGACTATGGCGGATTACCTGCGGCGTCTGCCTGCTCCGCAGCAGTAACAACGCCGCCTCCCGCCCAGGCGCAATCAGTTTTCGGTCATACATCGTCGTCATCCGCTGACCGCCGGGCAGCCGCGCCCTTCTGCCGGAGAGCCTGCAGCACCTTTTCCGGTGTTACCGGCAAAGAATAGATACGTACGCCGACAGCATCGTATACAGCATTGGCAATGGCGGCGGCAGTCGGTACCAGTGATGTTTCCCCCAGCCCTTTCGCGCCAAACGGACCGGTACTGACCCGTTCCTCTATAATAATCGAATGTATTTCAGGAATGTCCAGCGCCGTCGGAATCAGGTAAGTGGCAAAAGAAGGGGTTTTAATCCTCCCCTGCTCGACTTTTACCTCTTCATAAATTCCATAGCCTAAGCCCATAATGCTGCCCCCTTCAATCTGGGCTTCCACATGTAAAGGATTGACCGCCTGTCCGACATCATGCGCAGCGTAAATATTGAGTACTTCGATCTGCCCGGTTTCCTCATCGACTTCAATTTCAACAATCTGACTGCCAAAGGCATAGGCCTCATAAGGATTGCCGGCGCCGGTTTCTTCATCCAATGCCGTCGTATCCGGATTGTACCAGCCATGGCCGATGGTCATTTTCCCCTGCTGACGGCAGCGGGCAATGATTTCCCTGGTATTTTTACAACATTCACTTTCCCGTCCGGCAACTGCAATCTGACGATTTCTAACGACAATTAGCTCCTCGGCAACACCGAACAGCTTTGCCGCTTCCTCGATAATTATTTTTTTTACCGTTCGCGCCGCCCGCAATGCCGCATTACCGGAAATATAGGTCTGCCTGCTCGCCGACGTCGCCCCGCCATCCGGCGTCACGCCTGTATCGGCTGAGATAACCTGCACATCAGTAAAGTGAACGCCTAATTCTTCCGCAACAATTTGCGCCAGCACGGTATTTGAGCCTTGGCCAATATCGGCTGCGCCAACCATTAAGTTCACCGTGCCGTCATCAAGAAAATCAATAAACGCGCCCGCCGGATTAGGCTGTCCGGTATTTCCGACACCGTAAAACATGCAGCCAATGCCATAGCCTCTTTTTTTGGCGCCGCCATTCGAAACCGGTAATCCGTCCATCCGGGCTTTCGCCTTTTCATAGGCGCCCTTGAGCGTGCTGTCGATTCCCGCCCCATCTTCTATGATCTGACCAGTTGCCATCTCACTTTTTTCCTTTACCGTGTTCAGCAGACGGACTTCCAGTGGCGTGATGCCGGCTTGTTCAGCCACCATATCCAGCTGCTGTTCATAGGCGAAGGCCGCTTGCGGCACGCCAAATCCCCGCATGGCGCCGCAGGTCGGATTATTGGTATAAATGGTGTAAGCATCAATTTTTACATTAGGAACTTCATAGGGGCCGGTAGCATGAACAGCCAGCCTGGTAATCGGGGCCGGACCATAGGAAGAGTACGCCCCGGTATCGGCAATTACTTCCGCCTGTACCGCCAATAGCCGGCCGGTTTTATCAGCGGCTGTTTTATAGCGGAGAACGCAGGGATGGCGTTTGCCCGAGCAGATGAGCGATTCTTCCCGCGTATAGACCATCCGCACCGGACGCCCGGTCTTTAAGGCCACCAGCCCCAGCCATATTTGCACCGAAATATCCAGCTTCCCGCCGAAGCCGCCCCCGGTCGGGGCTTGAATAATACGAACTTTATTTAACGGAAGATTAAGATTCCGCGCCACTTCCCGGCAGTCAAAGTGAGTATTCTGCGTCGAGACCTTAATCACCACAACATCACTGTCCATATAAGCCAGGCCCGCTTCCGGCTCAATATAGGCATGCTCCTGCATTTGCGTCCGGTATTCCTGTTCCACAATAATATCGGCAGTTAAAAAAGCCTGCGCCACATCCCCTTTGCGGATTTTCCGCAACGACAAAATATTGCTGTCGCCATGAACTTTGGGAGCATCCGGCTGCATAGCTTGTTCAGCATCCAGCACTGCCGGCAACTCTTCTACGTCCACCTTGATTAAAGCCAGGGCCTGTTCGGCAAGCGCCTCGCTATCAGCAGCTACAACCGCCAGCGGATCGCCGATTTTGCGGATTTTATCGCTGATCAAAGCAGGCTCATCCTTGAATATAATTCCATGACTGTTGCTGCCCGGCACATCACGGGCCGTAAGAACGACACACACGCCCGGCAAAGCCTCCGCCGCCGTAACGTCAATACTTTTTAACAGCGCGTGCGGCACCTTGCTGCGCAGCACCCTGGCATATAACATCCCTTCAATCTTCAGATCGGCGCTAAATTTGGTTTTCCCCAGCACTTTATCCAAAGCATCCCGGCGAATAATGGATTGACCGACAACAGCACATTTCTCCATCATTGATCAGCCCCTCTCCAAAGCACTGTTTTGTCGCACAACTTGCTCAATTGCATCGGCAATTTTTTTATAACCCGTGCAGCGGCAGAGGTTGCCCGCTATGGACTGCATAATTTCCTGCCGGTCAGGCCGCGGATTTTTATCCAGCAACGCTTTCGCCGACAACAGCATTCCCGGTGTGCAAAAACCGCACTGCACCGCACCGGCTTCCATAAATGCCGTCTGCAGCGGATGCAGGTTTTTATCATCTCCCATTCCTTCAATGGTCAATAACTCTTTGCCGTCAATCTGAGCAGCCAGCAGCAAACATGAATTGGCGGTTTTCCCGTCAATGATGATTGTGCAAGCGCCGCAATCACCCTCGCCGCAGCCGATTTTCGTCCCGGTAAGTTTCAGGTCTTCCCGCAAAAACTCAATCAGCCGCCGGTCAGGCGACACCTCCCGGGAAAACGCTTGATGGTTCAGCACAAATTTTATCGCAACTTTTCCGTTCATGCCTGCACCTCCTGCAGTTTAAATTGGCTCCATACTGTTTGCAGCGCCCGTTTAACCAAAATTCCCGCCACAGCCTGACGATAGGCCGCCGTCGACCGTATATCATCAATCGGATGGATTACTTTCTCCACAATAGCGCCGGCCTGGGTAATCACGGCAGGGGATAAGACCTGGCCAAGCAGCGCTGTTTCCGCTTCCCGGATCAGAATGGCGGTAGGTGCGACCGAGCCCACGACGATTCTGGCCGACTGTATAATTCGGGAAACCTCGTCTATTTCCACAAAAACACCGGCATTAACGACTGAGATTGATAAAGCCCGGCGTTTTCCCAGTTTTTGAAAGCTGCTCTTTTGATTCACTTGCTGGCACCGGAGGCGAACTGCGGTAATCATTTCACCTGACGCCAGTGCGGTACGCCCGGGTCCTTTAAGCAAGGATTCTAAAGAACATTCCCGTTGTCCGCTTTGACTGCTGACGGTGACTCTGGCCCCATAAGCAACCAGCGCCGGTACAGTATCAGCCGCCGGCGAAGCATTGCCGATATTTCCGCCGATTGTGCCCCGGTTCCGGATCTGCGGTGACCCAACGGCAACCGCTGCCGCCGCCAGCATAGGAGCATATTGTTGAATTAAAGCTGATTCGGCAAGTTCAGCATGGGAAACAGCCGCACCAATGTTAATAAAGCCGTCCTGCCTGTCAATCATCCGGAGTTCCTGCAAATGACCAATATCAATAAGCAGCGCAGGACTGATGCGTTTTTCTTTTAGCTTAACCATCAGGTCGGTACCGCCGGCAATCAAAAAACAATCCGCTGTTTTGTCCATCAATTCTAGCGCCTGTTGCAGCGATTCCGGTTTGACGAAGTTATATTTACTCATTAAATCCACCTCCCGGATGACAATTACACTGATTCCATGTAACATTTATTTATATAAAACACAATTGCTGACAGCCTAAACCCGCTTTACTACTATTTTAGGCCAGACAACAGCGCATAGTTTTCCAAGTCATTTGCCAATAGATCTTGCTTTTGGCGTCCCGGCCGAAGCCTGTGACTGGTACGGCCCCTCTCAGGAGAAAAATCAAGTCTGCTTGGACACTGGTTAATCGACCAGCACAATGCCGAGTTTTTGCGCTACTTCCCGCGCCTGGCCAACCGAAGGCAGCGCTTGCTTCAGGCAAAGCCTGGCCCCGCCGCGATTCAGAGCTTCAACCATCCCCGTACAGCCTGTCGCGTAAACTGTCACCCGCTGCATTTGGGGCTCGGCGGCCTGCTGGATGGTAACCGAAATTTTTCTCGACTCTACCAGGGAAAGAACTTCGGCATACGCTTCACTGTTCTCTGTTCCGGCGCCTAGCACAGCGCCCATCAATATTCCCGGCACGTTAATGCCCCGACGGGCAAACAGCTCTGCGTACAGTTCAATTTTCACGCCTGTAATTTCGCCTGACGCCAGAAAGTGAGCAATTCGCCCCGTATTGGTCGGTGATCCGACCGCCTGGCTGCTGCCGCCGACAACGGCCTCCCCAAACGGCTGCACAATCGAGTTGGCCCGCTCGGCCAGAACATGCGCCTCAGACTCAGCAGCGGCAATCGCCTTTTCCACCGCCGCCTGTTCAGCTTGCCTGACTGTCTGGCTGATAAAAGACTCTACCGCCTGATTGGTTTTAAAAAATGCTTTCATATAACGGTTGACCACCGGTACAATCGTTTCGGCCGATACCTGGTGCACCGCCGCCGCCATAGTCAGCATCACATCAACCGGTACAGTAACCGGAATCGTTGTATGCAGGGCCAGATTGGCCGCTAAATTGCCAATCAGTACGCCGCCGCCAATATGGGTGGCACAAAGGCCGGCAACCATGACCCGGGGCGTACAGGGATTGCCGATGGTGGGTGACAAAGCCAGCACCATCGCCTTCTCCATCATGGCCGGACTGCCTTTACGCCATTCGACTAAAGCGGCTGCGGTAGCGGCCGCTCCGGCGCCAAAGCCTTCCATATTGCATCCGGTGGTTTTTTTCCCCGCCCGGAATAAAGTTCCGACTTTTAGCATAACGGCGGCGATCTCAGCCAGCTGCCCCCGGTCCTGCACCACTTCTTTCAACGCCCGCATTAAACCGGCGTAAGTGCAGGAATCGCCAGTGCCGGCGCAAGGCTGCAGACCGCAGGAGTGATTTCCCACCTGCGCTGCTAAGGTGTAAACCAAAACTTTATTCAGAAAATTATCTTCCACCAGCCGGTGCGAAAAACTGTTTTGCGCCAGCTCCTGCGGAACCTTGCCCAGTAAAAAACTTTGTCCCTGCTCCAGGCCGAGCTGAGTGGCAGCCAGATTATGATCAAAGGCCCTGAGTACAGCCTCTCTGACTTCCCGGATCGTCATTGCCTGCGCCACAGCCGCTTCCGCCAGAATGACCTCGCTCACCCGCCAGTTTAGCTGCGTGGCAATTGCAATCGTTTCCCCCAGCGTTAAACTGCCCGGCTTATAGTCTTTTCCCTTGATATAGTCCAAAAACTCTCTCAAAATGAGTCCCACCTATTCGTTTTTTACCCGTACTTTAACCCGGGCCTGTTCTTCCAGCGGTTTAATGATCGCCGCGATGTCCTCTCGGCCCCAGCCGGCGGTTTGCGCTGCCTGGTAGAACTCCTGAACTACGGGAGCCAGCCGTAATTCCACCGCCGCTTCCCTGGCGGCGGCCAGCGCTAATTCGATATCTTTATGCTGCAGATCAACGGCAAAGCCCGGGACAAAATTGCCCGGAAAGACAAATTTGGTCATTTTGGCCGTGAGGGCATAACTATTGCCGGAACTGGCACTGACAATATCAAATAATATGGCCGGATCTAAGCCCAGCTTTACGCCCAGAACAAACCCTTCAGCCGCGGCCGCCATATTGGCGGCCAACAGAAAATTATTGACAACCTTTACCGCGTCGCCGGCTCCGGCCTGACCGGCATAGTAGATTTTCTTGCCTAAAATCTCCAGCACCGGCCGGCAAGCCTCAACCACCGCCGCTTCACCGCCAGCCATGATGGTCAACGTTCCGCTGGCTGCGCCGGTGACCCCGCCGCTGACCGGCGCATCCATATAATGAACGCCTTGAGCCCTGGCCAGCGCCGCCATTTTCTTTGTACACTCCGGCGCAACACTGGACATATCAACAATATACAACCCGGGCCGGGCCTTGGACAAAATGCCCGCAGCGCCCTGCACAGTTGCTTCGACAATTGCCCCATTGGGCAGCATCATGATAATGATTTCAGCGACAGCGGCCAGTTCTCCCGGATTGTCCGCCGCGGCAGCCCCACTGGCCACAAGTCCGGCGACAGCGTCCCTGTTAATATCACAGACGGTTACAGCATGGCCTGCCTGCAGCAAATTCAATGCCATCGGTTTTCCCATAGCCCCCAGGCCGATAAAGCCGATCTTCATCACATTCTCTCCTTATTCGGTCCGAATTTTTTATTTAAGACAGTAAGAACGGGTCGCCGGCGGCGTATTGCGGCTTTTTGTCACTTTAACCGCTCCGTCTACCATCACCAAAGCAATCCCCGGCAAATCACCGGCATTGATGGCCGCCAGGGCAGTTGCGCCAACCGACCCCAGGGGCGCATCCATAATCACCAGGTCGGCCTCTTTCCCTTCGGCGATCAGACCGGTATTCAACCCGAACGTTCTGGCGGTATTGCCTGTTGCCATCGCAATAGCCTCTTGGGCCGGAATCCCCGACAGCGCAGCAATTTGGCTGATCGTGCGCAAAATGCCCAGCGGAATGATCCCCGAACCGGATGGTGCGTCATTGCCGATAATCACCCGGGACAGCAGCTTTTTTTCCGCCAGACGGCGCACAACCAAATCAGCAATCTTGGGGTTGCCGCATTGTACAATTTCCAGAATAAGATTGGTCTGATCGATTAATTTGTCTACCTCGGCTGGCGCAATAGCCGTTGGTCCGCCATTTACATGCGAGACAACGGTTGGATCTACGGCAATGACATCATCAGCCGTCACTGTCGAACTGCCGGGAATTGAAGTACCGCCTGTATGCATGGCAATCTTCATGCCGAATTTTTTGGCCCAGTCAACCATAACCCTGGCTTCCTCCGGCTTTTTGATGCTGCCTAACCCAACTTCGCCAACCAGCCACACGCCGGCCTTTGCCATTTCCGCAAAATCGGATTCCAGCAGGCCCTTTTCCAGAATAACAGCGCCGGCATGCACTTTTAGACCACTGGACCGCAAATTGGCAAACGCTTTATGGGCTAAAATCGCCAGGGCTTTCGTGCCTGCCGGATCTTTCGGCCGGCCGGGAAGATGGGGTTCGCCGGCCGAAATGAACGTTGTTACCCCGCCGTGTACAGCACTGTCAAGATAGCCCTCGGTTTTCTGCCGCGGCGTATAATCGCCAAGCACCGGATGCACATGCGAATCAATCAGGCCGGGCGTAACGGTCATACCGCCCGCATCAATCACCTGCTCGGGCAAATAAGCCGCCACAAGCCCGGCCGAGCCGATTTTGACAAATTTGCCCTCCTGAATGATAATGGTATCCGCGGTGGAAAGCGGCTGTTCAATGTTCCCTGTTACCAACTGACCAATATTAACAATCGCAATTGTTCCCATAATTTTGTTCCTCCTTATGCTTTTACCTTCAGACCTGATCAGGTGCTAAAGCTGTTTACCCCGCGTTTCAACGCCTAAACCCCAAACGACCATTCCTGCGGCAATAAAGGCAATGGCGATTATGCCGTACACGCCGCCCACCCCCAGAGAATCAAGACTATAACCGACAATCAGCGGAGCCAGCATTGAGCCGAATCGCGAGCAAGTTGCGGCCCAGCTTGTTCCGGTTACCCGGATGCCGGTTGGATAAAGCTCCGGCGTATAGGTATAGGTAATGCCCCAGATGCCGGATACAAAGAACGAAGTAAGCAGTCCCAGAAGCAGCACCTGTCCCATACTGAGGTTACTGCCCAAAGCCAGGCCAAAAATCACCGTAGCCACACCGGCAAATAATAAATTGATCACCAGCGGCCATTTCCGTCCAAATTTATCCATTAAGTAGGCTGAAATAATTTGATTTGGTAAATAAGCGCACTGCAGGAAAAATACATATTCGAAAGATTTGACCATACTATGTCCGGCTTTCACCAATAAGGTCGGCATCCAGGAAAACAGGCCATAATAGCCGAACATCGCCAAAAACCAGAGCAGCCACAGCATGATCGTACGCTTTAAATAAATACCGGCGAAAAGGTCCGCAAAAGAGCTTGCTTTCGGTTCTATGACTTTGGCAATATCGGCTGCGCTGACCGGAGGAATTTTCGCCGTACGCCCCACGATTTGCTCAATGCCGGCAACAATCGTCCGGGCCTCCTCCAGCCGGCCGCGCAAAATAAGCCAGCGCGGCGACTCCGGTACATGCAGCCTGATCATCCAAACATACAAGGCAGGCAGAGCACCGGCGACAAAAGCCCAGCGCCAGCCGACCGCCGGGATCAAAAAGAACGCGACCGCGGCTGCAGCCAGCCAGCCGATGGCCCAAAAACAATTCAGCAGGCCCTGTACCTTGCCGCGATCCCCGGCAGGCACAAACTCACCCAGCAAAGCGGTCACCACCGGGGTTTCCCCGCCCAGTCCCAGGCCGACAAAAAAGCGGAAGACGACAAGCGACCAAAAATTCCAGGCCACCGCGCACAGCAAGGAAAAGAGCGAAAAAATCAGCATTGTCCATTGAAAAACGGCTTTACGGCCAAACCGGTCAGCCAGCGGCCCTGATAAAAAAGCGCCAATAATCATTCCGGCCATCCCTGAACTGAGTAAAATACCAACCTGCTCAGCACTCAACTGCCAGGAGCTTACTAACGCGGTCACCACAAAGGTGACCAATCCCACGTCAAACGCATCAAACGCCCAGGCAAAGCCATTGACTACCAGCATCTTATAATGAAAGCGCGATAAAGGCAGAGTATCCAGACGCGCCATCATCCATTTACCTGCATCGCCTGCATGCTTATCCATAGTGCCTGCCATCTCCATCCCTACCTTCCCGCTTAAATAAAATAAGCCAATGAATCAACGTACTTACCCGTCGATCATTAGGCTCCTTTGCCTTTATCTCCGATTAAAGTTCTTTAAACAAACTGTCCGCTACGACATTCATCTGCTGCACCGCACTGTTTACCTGTCGGGCAACGCCGGCTACTCCGGCCGCAGCCGCAGCTATCTGGCCAATGTTCGCCTTCAGACCGTTCAATTGCCCGCAAAGCTGGTCACTATCGCTTTTCAGCAAAGACAAGGCCGATCCAATGGTTTGGATGGAATTACCGCTGTCGGTCGCCAATTTGCGAATCTCCCCGGCAACAACGCCAAAGCCCCGCCCCTGCTCGCCAACCCTGGCCGCTTCGATCGCCGCATTTAACCCCAATAAGTTGGTCTGACTGGCAATACTGCGGATAAAACCCACTACCTGATCGGTTTGTCCTACCCGGGTCTGTGTAGTGTGCGCTACTTTGGTCAAGCCCTCGCTGACTGTGGCAATCTCCTCGGTCCGGGCCGAAAGCTCTTCAGTGGTACCAGTAAGAACCTCCATGCTTTGGGTCAGCGTTTCAGTCATATCCCGCAATAGATCTTCCAGCTCAACCGACTGGGTAACGGCGATAGATCCCCAAATTGCCCCGGCCGCTGTTTTTATTGGCATTGCCAGCGAAATATAAGGCAAGCCATACAAAGCCTTATCAATATGCGCAGTCACCCGCCGTCCTTCTTCAACGGCCCGGTAAATACCCGTTCCGGCGACCAGCGCATCGCCTGCCCGGCATTTTAAATCAAGATTTTTAGCCGGCAAATACAACAATATTTTGTTGCAGTCGGTTAACGTAAGGCCTATTTTCCCGTTAAACAAACCATGCAGTACCGGCAGCACCAACCGGTAGCCTTCGCATATGCCACTTGACTGCTCCATTTAAGCTACCCCCGGCGCCTTCTCCTCAGCAGTATCTTCCAGCGGTTTATTCATCGTTTCCTCACCCAATACCAAAACATTTAAAGCAATAATGATTAATACACTGGTAAACATCGCAAAAACCAGGGAGAATTTATCAGGCCCGGTAAACATCATCCCCACAACCATTGGCGCCAGCATCCCGCCAATCCGGCCGCAGGCTCCGGCCCAGCCGGTTCCTGATGCCCGCGCTTCTGTCGGATACATTTCCGGAGTATAAGTATACATTAAGCCCCAGGCGCCAAGATTAAAGAAAGACATCAGGCAGCCCCACAGTAAAATTTCATTCCAGGTCGCGGCATGGCCGAAAAGATACGCGGCGCCGGCGCACAAAATCAGAAAAGCCGCCAGGGTTGGCTTACGCCCAATCCTGTCCACCAGAACAGCGGCTGTAAAATAGCCGGGAATCTGGGCTAACGTCATCCAGATAACAAATTCAAACGACTGAACCATACTGTGCCCCGACTTAACCAGTAACGTGGGCAGCCACATAAAAATTCCATAATAGGAAAAGACCAGACCAAACCAGAGCACCCACAGGCAGATTGTTTTCTTCAAATAAATGCCTGAAAACAGCTTGGCAAAGGTAAACGACGATTTCACCGGCTCGCTCCGGTCGGCCGCTGTCGGCGCCGGACCGCAGGGAACGCCCAGGGAGCGTTCGATCTCACAAACAATAGCATGAGCTTCCGCTAATTTGCCCTTTTTCACCAGATAAAGCACCGACTCCGGCACGGTTTTCCATACATACAGCACCCAGACAGCCGGAAAAGCGCCGATAAAGAAAGCAAGCTGCCAGCCATATTGGGGAATGACCAGATAAGAAATTACCGCCGCTGCCAGCCAGCCAAGCGCCCAGGAGCTTTCCAGCAAAACAATCATGCGTCCCCGGTATTTGGTTGGCGAATATTCGCTCATTAGCGTAACGGCAACAGGCACTTGTCCGCCTAAGCCAAACCCGACCAGAAAACGAAAGACCAGCAACGACTCATAATTCCAGGCTAAGCCGCAGCCGCCGGTAGCCAGACCATAAATCAGCATGGTCGCCGCCAGCAGTTTTCTGCGCCCCATTGAGTCAGCCAAAGTCCCGGACAATGCAGCGCCAACCGCCATGCCGATGAGGCCGACACTGCCAATCATGCCGATTTGTGTTGGGCTTAACTGCCATAAGCCCATTAATTTTGGCAAAACGAACGATACAATTCCCGTATCCATGGCATCAAATGCCCAACCTACAGCAATGATTGCCAGTAACCGCCAGTGCCAGCTTCCCAGTGGCAATTCTCCCAAGCGTTGCGTAATTCTCATGTTTACTCCTCCTGTTGTTTTATATTTGACTTACCTGAGCCCGTCCTGTCCGGTAATCTCATCTTTCTGCAGACCACCGATTCTTGGATGAGGGCGGCCGCCGGAAGTGAGTACAATGGCTACCACAATCTCATCCGCTTTTGGAGCGTCAGGCAGGCGCACTTCCATCGCATCATAATGAGTTCTGACGAAAGCCGCGTCCTTATAGTGCAGCGGCACGTCAAGCGTTGTGCCGGGAACCCCGATTTTCTTAGCCGAAGGAATAATGGCCTTTCCGCCGCCGACGGCGTCCCGCATCGGCTTACCCAGCTTCGGATGTAAAATGGCTGCTCCGTGTTCCAGTTCTCCCGCCGAACCGATAATCGCCCCTTTCCCGTAACTTTCCACCTGGTCTTGGGCAACGTCCATTGCGGCTACTGCCTGTTGGGTCAGAATTCCCCCCAAATATTCCCCGGCAGCGGTCAATTGGCTTAAATCCTCTACATATCTGCCGGCAAACGGATTTTTGATGACAGCCAGCGCGGCGCATTTTTTGTACCGGTGTTCCACCGCTTTCTGCCCGTCGCGATAAACCTCCTCAACCACGGTCACTACCTTGCAAATTTCCCAACTCATCCTTTGTCCTCCCTTGCATTTTTTATATTGAAAGCCGCTGATTCACCAAAAGCCAGTCTTCGGGAACAAACGTGCTCCAATCATCAATAAAAACAGCCGCACCGCAAATAATCTGATCAGACAGCAGTTGCGCCGCTTTTATCCTGCCGTTGGCCAAAGCCTGCTGGATAATGCCTGCCGGCAGCAGGCCCGCTTCTTTAACCACATAATGCCCGCGAATATCGGTATTAGGGTCAAGGTCTTCCGCCAACGCCAGGCGGATGCTGGCATGAGGCGTATAAACCGCATTGCCGATACTGGTTGCACAGGCATCCGCCAAGGCCGCCGAACCGGCCGCCGCCACGGCAGCGGTGGCAATTCCTTTGCTAAAGCTGCGGCCGCCCAGACCGCTGGTGGCAATTCCGCCAATGCCGCTTTCCCCGGTGACCAGCAACGTTGGCCCGGCCATGCTATTGCGGCTGGCGGCGACTCCCACCAGGACCGACTGCCCCGCCTGCAGCCGTATCGCAATATCGCCGCCATTATTGGCAATGACCTTCACCGCCCCCTGCTGTACCAAATAATCTGCGGTAAGATCAGCAATCGCTCCGGCAACCGCCGCCATTGGCGTTAATGTCCGGTCCCCGGACTGCCGGACGGCCTCAACCATTCGCCGCAGCACCGGCGGGGCAGTCACCACAGCCGGCAGTTCCGACTGCGGCCGGGCGGCCAGCATTTTATACCGGGCGACCTGCTTGAGCAGCGACATGGCATAGTCGCCTGCGGTTTGCACCAGGCGGTTTGCATCCTGCCCCGGCGCTGCCGCCTGAATGGTCATTTGCATCGGCCCATAATCCACAAAGCCCCGGCCCTGGCCCAGCATTTCCATCATGACGTCGTCCCCTTCTTGACGGCGCTAACCGGACGGACGGCCTCCATATGACCGCCAATGGCGGCGAAGGTTTCCTTGGTCATGGTATACTCTACCGGCGCCACCGTAGCCGGCGTAGGAACCCAGGTAAACGCCTGCGGCGCCACTTTTTCCACATCAACCATAAAGTTGATGCCGCCGCCTGGCAAAAGATAACTGGGCGCACCGCCGATTGTCAGCTTGACAGCGCCATCATGGACAGCCTGCGAAAGTTTGACCGGGTGCTGCGTAACCCCGGCCCGGGCGCTGCCGCCCGTGCCGCCCACATACAGGGCGGAAACGCGGGCCTCCTCACAGTTAGCCGCGATTAAGTCAACGACGGCCTGTACATTGTCGGTCATCGGCACTTCCCTGACAGTTCCATCCGCCTGCACCTCCAGCAAACCGGCTTGCTGAGCAGTGGTTTCGGTAACCAGAATCCGCAGGCCGGGCCGGGCCAATCGCATATCGACCGCTTTAACCGCCTGCGCCGCCGTGCTAATGCTGGTGCCGCCCCAGCCATGGCCGGCTTCGCCAAAATAACGCCCGCGGGTACTGCGCCTGCCGTTTGGCACAATGCCCCGGTAGCTAAGCCCCGCCTCTTCCCCGGCCCGGTGTTCACTTAACAGGCCAATCACGTGATGATCAAGAATGATCGCTTCCTCCACCACCTGACTTAACACTTTGGCAAACATGCCAATCGTGGCGCTGCCACAGCCAATCCGCATCCTGGTCTGCATTTTGCCGTCAATCACCGGCGCCCGGCCGACCTGCAACTCCAGGCGGCTGCCTTTGGCCACCTGCAGGGAAACCTTTTCGCCATTCGCCAGGGCGACCACCGTTCTCGCTGCAATAAAGCCATGTTTACCGCTTAAAACGTTAGCCCCGCCCAGCGAAAGCATCTTGGCGCCATATTCCTCCGTATCCACCAGGCCAATCGCCGCGCCGCCGCACAGCACCGGCGCTCCCTCTTCGCCAATATGGACATTGGCGTCAATTTTCACTTTAATGCCGCTATAGCTAAGCGGCGCTTCGGTGACAACGGTAATGACCTCTACATTATTGACCACCCCTTCCACAATATGCGGCGCCGGGCGACAGCAGGGATAGGAGGTGCCGGCCCCCACCGCCGTAATTAATGGTTTATCCGGCAAAAGAGGCGGATTGGCTGCAGTCAGCATGGTTTCCGTCACCAGGCTCCGGTTGCGGACAAGAACGCCGTTAATATTTGTATAACGCCGGCAAGCGCCTTCAAAGCCCGGTTGAATCCGGCACTCCACCGGACAGGACTGACAACGGACCGCCGCCGCCGGCTCAATCTCCTGCCGGCTTACGGCGGCAAAGGGGCAAACCCTGATACAAACGCCGCAGCCAACACAGGAGCTGTTGATCCGGGCAACTTTATCCCGTATTTCAATTGCCGTTACCGGACAGTTTTTTGCACAAATTCCACAGCCTTTACAAGCCTCAGTCTCAATACCTACCATGTTAGTTCCTCCTCCAGTCACTTCGCTAAAAAACCCCTGGCTTGCGCCTCAGAATTACTGACTTTCCGTTTGACAGGCCGAAATAAGTTTTTCCGCCGGACAAAAAAAGGCCAATATACCAGGAATACCATCCTGTTATATTGGCCTCACTGCCTGAACATCTATTTTTTTATCAACTAACCCGCTGAATCAGTGCTGCTGTTTGGCGTAACCAACACTCTGCTCGCTGGCCCACAGCCATAACGCCAGCAAAAAGGTACCCGCCAAAACAGCGCCAACGAGAATGACCACACCTGTCCAGCCATTCCACAATAGGAATTCTCCGCCGATCGTCCCGATTACACTCGAGCCGATATAATAAAACAGCAAATACAGGGAAGCGGCCTGCGCCTTACCGGTCACAGCACATTTACCAACCCAGCTGCTGGCCACTGAATGACTGCCAAAAAAACCGAAAGTTAAAATTGCCAGCCCCAGAATCTTGAGATATAAATTCACTGCAAGAGTAAGCAACACACCGGCCAGCATGATGCCCACCGCTAAACAAAGGACAGTGGCGCTGCCTTTCTCATCCGCCATTTTCCCCATAAAGGTTGAACTAAAGGTCCCGACTAAATAGATGAGGAAAAGACAGCCGACAATTGTCTGACTCAGATTATAAGGAGGAGCCATCAGCGAATAACCGATATAGTTATAGACTGCGATAAACGATCCCATCACCGCAAAGCCGGTTCCATACAGCGCCAGCATTTTGCCGTGGCTAAGCTCTTCCTGCAGCGAAGCCAGACGGGCGGTGAAGGTCATTTTATTTGTGGTAAAATGTTTGGAGTTGGGTAAATTAAAATAAAACCAGAGACTCAGCGCGATGCAGCCAATGCCCAGTAAACCGAGCGCCACATGCCAGGAAAAAAAGTCGGTCAAAGCACTGACCAGCAGCCGGCCGCCTAAGCCGCCAAGGGAATTGCCGCTTACATAAATGCCAATCACCAGCCCCACTGTCGCCGGGTCAAATTCTTCATTAATATATGCCATGGCAATTGCCGGGAACCCCGCGAGAACCAGTCCCTGCAAAAACCGCAGCAACAGCAGCGGCAGGAAACCGGTGCTGCAGGCAGCTAACACCGTTAATCCGGCTGAACCGAGCAGCGCGATTGTCATGATGCGTTTTCGTCCCACCGCATCAGACAGCCCGGACATGAACAGCATGGAAACCGCCAAACCTCCGGTAGCCAGGGATACGGTCAGGCTGGATAAGGAAGGCGGAACATTAAACTCCTCAGAAAAAACGGGAATCAAAGGCTGCACCGAATAAAGCAAGGCAAAAGTAACAAAGCTTCCCAAAAACAGGGCAATAATCGTTTTCCAATATTGTCGGCTATTGATCTTGATATAGTCGTTCATCATCAGCCTCAAATCATTTAGTAAGAGTTTGATTTCTTCTTATATTACCGCCAATTCCACAAGATTGCCAATGCATTCTAAACATATCCTCATACCTGATTTGCATTAATCAGTCCCGCTCCGGCTCCGCACAAGGAAAAATCCCTTGATTTACCGAATATAGTTTTAGCTTGTACTATTAACAATATTGAAACTCCCCCGAATTCTTGCTTTTTCTGATGACAACACCCTCTCTTCAGCGCCAAACTATACATTAAAGGTGGTTCTACAATGGAATGGCATCAATTAGAATATTTCAAAGCGGTTGCAGCCACCCAAAATTTTACCCAGGCGGCTAAAATCCTCTCGGTCTCTCAGCCGGCCCTCAGCCGCTCAATCGCTAAATTAGAAGCGGAAATTGGCTTTCCGCTCTTTGAACGTAGCGGCAAAGCCATCACTTTGAACACCTATGGACAGATTTTTTTGCAATACGTCGAAATTTCCATACAAAAAATCGAAGAGGGGAAACAAGTGATCCAGGATATGCTCCAGCTGTCTGACGGTGAAATCTCCCTGGCCTTCCTGCTGTCTTTGGGAGCTGATATTGTTCCCAATCTGCTCAGCAGCTTTCGCACCAAAAATCCTCATATCCAATTTAAGCTTTTTCAAAATTATACAAGCGTTTTGCTGGACCAGCTCGAAACCGGGAAAATCGACTTATGCCTGTGCTCTCCCGCCTTTGTTAAAGACAGCATTGAATGGTATCCCCTGTTTGACGAGGAGCTGTTTGTCGCCGTACCGGTCAATCATCCCTTGGCCAAGCGCCGCTCCATTAAACTGGCCGAAATGGCCGGTGATCCGATCATTACCTTTAGAAAGGACTACGGGCTGCGGGTATTGACAGACCGCTACTGCCATGAGGCCGGAATCCAGCCGGTGATTGCCTTTGAAGGGGCCGAAATTCTCTCGGTAGCCGGCTTGGTAGAAGCCAACATGGGGTTTGCGCTCATTCCGCACAGTCCGGCCCTTGATCAGGCCCGCATTAAATTTCTGCGTATTTCCTATCCCAAATGTTATCGCAGCATCGCCGTCATCTGGCATAAGCAGCGCCCGCTGTCGACCGCCGCTGCCAAATTTAAAAATTTTATTATTGAATCTTTCCGCTGAGATCAGTAAGCCGGAACGGCAATCCCGGCCGCCAAACACGACAGGGGGAGGCATTTCTCCTCACGGAGCGCCTCCCCTGCCGCAGCACACAGGTACAGTTGTCATTTACAATGCTTCAGATTGGAAAACACGGTCTGGGATAGCAAAGCCGGCGGGGATTACAACTGAAAAAACGCGGCCGGCAGCTAAACTGGCGGGGAAAACAACCGAAAAACCCCCCGCCTATGCCGATAATGATCGGCCGTTCCTCCGGGCCGCCTGGCCGCGCATCCCCGGCATCTTCCCATACGTCTATCTCGGGCTCAGCCCATTTAGGTTTTTTATACTCAGCCATATAGATCTTCCTCTCAAGCAAATAGTTTCCCATATTCTATATTATGATTACCTGTTATGTATTGCCACCATAAGGCCGTTACCAATGGAAAACACCATTTACAGCAATAAAACTCCCCGCTTCACCAAAAAGGGCGCCGCCTCAATTTTGAGGCGGCGCCCTTTACACTTCAACTAATAACTGCGGTACAACAGCTTGCGCTGCTGCTGGCGGGCATAGCTGGACATCGCATAATTTAAAACAAAATAAATGAACGCGATTGTCGCAAATATAGTGAAAACCTGCGCTGAGGAGCCATATTTGCCCATAATGATCATTCCTTTTCCGGTAAGATCTTCAATCCCAACCGCCCACACAAAAGAAGTGTCCTTAACTACCGTGGTGCATTGGGAAACCAGTGGCGGAATCACATTGCGAAAAGCCTGGGGCAATATGATAAACCGGAGCGTCTGCCAGTAACCAAAGCCCTGGGACTTAGCAGCCTCCCATTGCCCCCGGTGAATGGAATTTAAACCGCCGCGGACAACTTCGGCAATAATCGCCGCTGTAAATACCGTCATCGCCGCAACACCGGCTTGCACCGGCGGCAGCGGCGTCATAAAGCGGGCCGCCAAAATAAACAGCAATAACGGCGTATTACGCACTGCCTCAATATAGACAACTGAAATTTTACCAAAAATAATATGATTGGAAAACCGGGCCACGCCCAGTACTGTACCAAAGATCAGGCTTAAAATAATTGAAGCAACCGCTATATACAGCGTTGTCAGCAAGCCTTCCCCCAAAAAGACAAGCAGTTCGGTCTGAAACAGCTCCTGAATCACAGCGACACCTCCAGCTTGCGCTCAAGACGCCGGGCGTAGGTGGCCAGTGGAAAGCAGATGGCGATATACAGCAGGCCGGTAACCACATAAGCCGGACCATAATATAAGTTGGTGCTGGCCCAGGAGTCGGCATGGTACATTAAATCGCCGCCGGCCACCATGGCCATAACGGAAGTATTTTTAATTAAGCTGACCGCCTGATTGGTCAACGGCGGATAAGACATCCGCTTGGCCTGAGGCAGTACAATATACCGCATGGCTTCCCAGTAGGAAAATCCCTGGGAGTAAGCAGCCTCATGCTGCCCGCGCGGTATCGCCTGAATACCGGCGCGCACAACCTCGGCAATATATGCGCCATGATAAACGCCAACCCCCAGCATGCCGACCGAAAATACCGGCAGCATAATGCCCAGATGCGGTAATCCGTGATATAAAAAGAATACCTGAATGACGAGCGGCGTATTCTGGATAGCTTCAACATAAATCCGGTTGAGCAAGCGAAAAGGCTTCCATTTCGCCGTTCCCAGCACGCCGAACAAAATGCCCAGCAATAAGGCCAAAGCCAGCGCCAGTACTGAGATCGCAATGGTCATCACAAATCCTTCGGCAAAAACGGACCAGTCCCGGAATACCGCCAGCCATTTAAAACCGGCAAAAGGACCTGGCACTATTTAAGACCCCACTTTTGAATCAATTTATCCAGCTCGCCGGAAGACTTCATTTCTCCTACCGTATCATTGGCCAGCTTAGCCAGGCCGGCGTTGGCTTTTTTGGAGGCAATTCCATATAATTGCGGGCTGTAGCGCTCAGCAAGAATAACGGTCGAATCATCCAAATAACCAAACAGAATAGCGGCGTCAACTGAAAAACAATCGACCCGGCCGGAATCAAGCGCTGTTTTAATTTCAGGATAAGTACCAAACTCCAGGAACTGTACTTTCAAGCCTTCTTTTTCCACTTCGTCGATCAAAGCTTTTTTGCTGGTGGCGCTTTGCGCTACCCCAATTTTCTTGCCATTAAGATCCTTCAACGTTTGAATGCCGGAATTTTTCTTCACCATTAACGCAACGCCGTCACTAAAGTAAGGATCGGAAAAATTATAACTTTGCTTACGTTCTTCCGTAATGGTAAAAGTTGCAATGACCAGATCAAGTTCACCATTGTCCAGCAGCGGGCCACGGGTTTTCGCTGTTACCGCCTGTACATCAATTTTATTTTCATCACCTAAGATCTTTTTGGCTAAAGTTCTTGCCAGATCAATTTCCAGCCCGTCTATTTTGCCGGTCTGAGGATCCTTAAAGCCAAATTTCGGTACATCAACTTTTACACCGACTTTCAGGACGCCCCGGTCCTTGATGGCTTTAATTTCGGGAGCTTCTCCGCCTGCCGCCGGCTGGGCAGGAGTGCTGCCACCGCAACCGGCCGCCAATAGTCCGGCGGCCACAATCAAACTAACCATGAATAACATAAGTTTTTTCATTAACATAGCCTCCCTTATTTTTAAATTAAACATGAGCAATCCGACTTAAGAATAATTTCGTACGCTCATGCTGCGGGCTGGTGAAAAAATGCTCCGGTGTCCCTTGTTCGAGAATGATGCCCTCATCCATAAAAATGACCCGGTCGGCGACTTTGCGGGCAAACCCCATTTCATGGGTAACTACCACCATGGTGATGCCCTCACCGGCCAAGCCAATCATAACATCAAGCACCTCCTGAATCATTTCCGGGTCAAGAGCCGAAGTCGGCTCGTCAAACAACATAATTTTAGGCTTCATATTCAGGGCTCTGGCAATAGCAACCCGCTGCTGCTGGCCGCCGGACAACTGCGACGGATATGCCTCAGCTTTTTCTCTTAAGCCAACCCGCTCCAAATAAGCCAGCCCCGATTCGGTAGCTTCGCTTACCGAAACGCCCCTTAGCCTGGTAGGCGCCAGGGTCAGATTTTCAATCACCGTCATATGCGGATAGAGATTGAACTGCTGAAATACCATGCCAATCGATTGGCGGACTTTGGCGACAACCGCATCGGAACCCATTAAATTTACACTGTCAACCTCCACCCGCCCTTCCGTGGGTTTCTCCAGTAAATTTACACAGCGAATAAGGGTGCTCTTGCCCGATCCGCTGGGGCCGATGACCACGACTTTTTCGCCGGATTTAACCGTTAAGTCCACTCCTTTCAGCACATGCAGCTGACCGAAATATTTGTGAATATTCTCTAAGACGATCACAACATCAATCCTTTTTTATCATTATTAGGCCTTTTGCGAACCAAAAAACAAAAAAAAGCCCTACCAACAAATGATTTTATCATTTTTGGAACGGCTTCATTGCCTTATCGTATATTATTTTTTTAGTATCTTACATCCTTGATGTATATTGTAACACGACATATTCTAAATGTCTACCTACAATAAGATCGTTTAATCCGCCAAGAATCCGGCTTGGGCCGGTAGTATTATTGCAGTGTGTTGCAGTGTTAAGAAACTCATTTTCGGGCCAGCCCGGCATTAAACGGGTTATAGAGTCTATTCCCTTTTGTGCAGGCAATAAAAAAGTTCTTAAAGTTCAATATAGCCGGTAGTAGGTTAGGCTTCTTAAGAAAAGCAACGGTAAGCGTTCTAAGCTGGGTTGGTTTAAAACGAATAACCGCAATGTTTTTCAGGAAAATCCTCATAAGTACCCGTGAAGAAAGCATAGCGATGCCCATTCCTTCAGCCACCATCCTTACAACAACATCAGGGTACTGGGTTTCATAGGAAAACTGCGGTATAAAGCCGGAAAGACGGCAGACTTCAACAGTATCCTGATGAACGTCATAAGATTTGGCAAAAGAAATAAATTTCTCTTGTGAAACCTCCCCTAAATTTATGATCTGTCTGGAAGCCAAAGGATGAGCGGAATTTACAATAATAACCAATTCGTCATCAACCAGAGGATAAGCTTCGACCGAAGGCTCATCCTCTGGTTTAAACGCACCAAAAGCAGGCAAAAATGCCACATCAATTTTATCATTGCACAGTAACGAGTATAACTCCAAACATCCGGCTTCGCAAAAATGCAGTGAAATATCCGGGTATTTTTTCTGAAATGAGGCAATAAGGGTACTCATACCGTACGCTTCAAAGAAGGGGCAGTTTCCAACAAAAATCTTTCCGCTTTCCCCAGCAATATATTTTTGCATGATCGCGTTAATTTCAGAGATTTGCGCCACTATTTTTTCAGCGCTTTCAATAAATTCGACGCCCGCCGAAGTCAGGTGCACTGACCGCGTAGTTCTCTCGACTAAGACGACTCCTAATTCATTCTCAAGTTTCTTAATTTGCTGTGATAGAGAGGAGGGTGTTACGCACACTTCATTTGCAGCGCGAGAGAAGTTTAAATGTTTCGCCAGCGTTAGCATATATTTCAGTTGTGCTATCTCCATGTTCCCTATGCTCCTTTTCAGCATCAAAACCTACATACGGCTTTCCCTTCTCAATTAGCACACTTTGCCGGGATTGAGAATATTTTTGGGGTCAAATGCCGCCTTGATACTTTTTAGCACCGACATATAGTCTTCGCCCATCGCTTTTTCCAGGAAAGGCTTCTTTTCAGAGCCAATGCCATGCTCGCCTGAGGTTAATCCGTCCAGTTCAGCCGCCTTGGCATACATCCTGTCAAAAGCTTTTGTTAATTTCGCTTTCCATTCCGCTGCAGGCAGGTCATCGCGCAGTACATAAACGTGCAGATTGCCGTCACCGGCATGACCGAAGCTTTGAATGCGAATATCAATTTCTTTTTGCAGTACATTCGTAAATTTAATAAACTCGGCAACCTTGTTTCTGGGAACAACAACGTCACATTCGTCCAGTTCGCTTGTCGAGGCTTTAATGGCTTCCAGAAAAGCGCCGCGCGTCTTCCAGATGGTTTCCTGACGCTCCTGCGTATTGGAAATGAACACATCAAAAGCTCCGGCCTCCAGGCAAATATGCGCCACTTTCTCGTAGGCGTCTTCTACTTCTTCTTTCTTATTGCCGTCAAAAGTCAGCAACAAATAAGCATCGGAAGACTTGTCAGGAAATTTTTTGCCCAAAAACTCCTCGGCGGCTACAATCGCCGAACGTTCCATGAACTCAATCGCCGTTGGAATTGATTTGGATTTGATAATCTTAGGCACAGTTTCAATTGCCGTCGCCAAATCAGGAAACGGCACCAGTAAACTGTAAGAAACCTTAGGCAGGGGCAGCAGCTTTAAAATAGCTTTTGTAATGAAGCCCAGTGTTCCTTCAGCGCCAATAATCAAGTCCTTGATGCTATAGCCTGAACTGTTTTTTACATTCTTTCCGCCAACTTCAATGACCCGTCCGTCCGGCAGAACGACTTCCAGGCCTCTGACGTAATCTCTGGTTACGCCATACTTTACAGCCTTCATACCTCCGGCATTGGTGGAAATATTGCCGCCGATTGAAGCCGACTTTTCACCTGGATCCGGCGGATAGAACAGGTCATTGCTTTGGACAAACTTGATAATATCCATCAACAAAACGCCTGGTTCAACAGTCAAAGTCAGGTTTTCGTCGTCAAGCTCCAGGATTTTGTTCATGCGCACCGTCGAAATCATAATTCCGCCCTGAAAGGCCACGGACGCTCCCGCCAGGCCAGTTCCCTGACCGCGCGGAGTTACGATAATCTCCTGCTCATAGGCATACTTCATAATCCGGGAAATTTCCTCAGTGCTTTCCGCTTCCACAACGACATCCGGATATTTACCGGCATGCACGATTTCATCACGGCTGTACGTTTCGTGAATCTGATCACCCACAAAGACCTTATCCTTACCTGCAACGGATACTAAAAATTCTATATCTTTACTATCGATTTTCTTGTAAGCCATAGTTTTGTCACCCCTTACGATAAATTTACGGCCAATTAAGCGCCAAGTTGTTCGGCCAGCTTAGGCAATACTTCATAAACGTCGCCGATAATTCCATAATGGGCGACATTAAAGATCTGCGCCTGCTCATCAGTATTAATCGCAATGATGGTATCTGATTTATCCATACCTGCCACGAATTGAATATAACCGGCAACTCCCGCGCAAATGATCAGACGGGGTTTAACCGTTCTGCCGCTTAGCCCGATTTGCAGTCTGGGGTCAGCAATGCCCGCTTCAACCAGTGGTCTGGTTACAGCCAGCATTCCGCCCAATTTTTCGGCAATGCTGCGGCATAATGCAAGACCTTCCTGGGACTTGACCGCTCCGCCGGCCACTACAATAATTTCGGCATCTTCAATGGTTTGAACAGTTTCTTTCTTTTTGACGTCCTTAACCTTAATCCGGGATTGCAGTTTATCCGCAGGCAAATGGCAGACCGTCACTTTACCGCTTTGCTCCTGATTCCGGGCCGGTGCATCAAAAATTTTATAACGCACGGTGGCAAACTGCGGACGGCTATTAGGCGTATAAATATGGGCCATAATATTACCGCCGAAAGCCGGACGAATTTGGGCTAAATCAGTGCTTTCATCCATATCGAGAATTGTACAGTCGGCCGTAAGTCCGGTACGGAATCTGGCGGCGACCCGCGGAGCTAAAGAACGGCCGACATTTGTACCGCCAAACAAAATAGTGGACGGCTTATTGTTATGAATAAAATCTTCCATCACCGCCGTATACGGCTCAATACGGAAATGCTTTAATTCGGGATCATCATAAACAAATACCTCATCCACGCCATAGTGCAAAATTTCAGCAGCCTTAGTCAGGATATCCGAGCCGGCAAAAATGACGTAAACGGGGTGGCTGATTTTCGCAGCCATTTCTCTGGCTTTGCCGATGAGTTCAAACGTAACCGGATGAATATCGCCATCTACATGGTCAACATATACACAGACGCCTCTCCACAGGCTCTTATCAATTGCCTCAACTTTTTCCTCTTCACAGGTAAAGACGCCTGCCGGCCCTTTTTTCACACAAAGCTTGCACATCTTACAGGCGGCATTTATTTGCAGATACTCGTTGTCCCATTCAATCGCATTAAACGGGCAGAGTCTCACTAATTCTTCCGGTTTGGTAACCAATTTTTGATTAATAACAATTCTGGCCATGCTTGTCCCTCCTTACGCAAACTTAAGTTCTTTTAGTTTTTTTACCAGTTTCGCCGTCAGCTCTTCACCGCTGCCTGTCCAGGTTTCACGGTCGGCATTTGCCTCTGGCGAGAATATTCTTAAAACGCGCGTTGGCGAACCGTTTAAGCCGTATTTTTTCTCATCCTTGTCTTCGAAATCATTTAGGCTATAAAATGGAATCTTTTTATTTTTCGTGGCCAGCTTAAGCTTGAACGAAGGCAGTCTCGGAACATTAATGCCTTTTTCAACCGTAATTAAACAGGGATACAGCATTTCAACAACTTCAACACTATGGCCCATGTCCATTTCAAGAACAATCGATTTATCGGTAACTTCAATTATTTCGGTTACGTTGGCGACATGCGGTATGCTCAAAAATTCAGCCAGCTCCGGGCCTACTTGCGCCGTATCGCCATCTGTTGTTTGCTTGCCGCAAATAATAAGGTCAGGAATATTTACTTTTTTGATGCCCTGTGCAATGGTGTAGGAAGTTGCCAGAACATCGGCGCCGGCAAATTTACGGTCAGTAAACAGGGCTGCTTCGTCTGCGCCCATCATGAATGCTTCCTGCAAAATCTCGGACGCCTGCGGCGGGCCCATGGTCGTTACCGTAACCCGCGCACCGGTTTGTTCTTTGATTTTAACGGCTGTTTCCACGCCATATAAATCATACGGGTTCATCTTAGAGTCAATGCCCTCCCGCTTTAGAACCCCCGTTTCTTTGTCAACCTCCACCTCTGAAGTTCCGGGAACCTGCTTAATGCAAACCAAAATCTCCACACAAAAAACCCCCTCTTGGTAAAATAAAAACATTTGGAAAACTATCTTTGTCGTCTAAATCCAGTACTCTGCAGCCTTAAAATTAAGCATGGCTTGGCGAGGTTTTTCGCTCAGCGAGACGCGGTCATAAGAAGGCGGGGACAACGCCGTCAGGCAAAAACACGGGCGCAAGATACAAAAGTTTAGAGGTTACAGAGCACTAGGACGACATTCTAAATATTGAACAACCAGCTTATCCCCGGAACCATTGTAACAAAATCTTTGTAATATGGCAATAATTTGGCATATAGTTCTTTTTTTCACACCTTTTCTAGCAAATGCTCCTTATTGCTCCTTTTTTCACAAATCGATACTCCAGTATGGATCGAATTTGTCCCAGGCCCAAAAGGCGGCCCGAACCAGCCGTTCTTTCTCTAGCCGGTTCTTTGCCAAATCAGGCCTTGTGATTGCCTTTCGACCTGTGTTACTATACATTATAATAATGAAAAAGGAAGCAAAATATGCGACAACAACGAATCTGGGAAATTGACTTGGTCCGGGGAGCGGCCATACTGCTTATGATAATGTTTCATATTATTTTTGACCTGACTGCCTATTATTCATATCAGTTCAACTACCTGAGCGGCTTCTGGTTTTATATCGGCAAGACTGCCGCCCTGATATTCATTCTAATCTGCGGCATCAGCAGCACGCTCGGCTCGGCCCCGTTCCGCCACGGCCTGCTCCTGCTGGGATGGGGCCTGGCGATTACCCTAATGACCTACCTTTACCAGCCAGCGCTGTATATCCGCTTTGGAATCCTGCATTTATTAGGCGTCAGTTTGCTATCCAGCCCGCTGATCCGCAGATTGCCGCCAGCCTTGACCGCCGCCTGCGGCTTCATCGTCCTCCTCGCCGGCAATCTAATGACAAGAATGACTGTAACCACTGACTATTTATTAGTAGTTGGGCTCACCAGCCCTTCTTTCGCCTCGCTGGACTATTACCCGCTGTTCCCCTGGTATGGCGTTTTCTTGCTGGGAACGGCGGCAGGCAGGCTTCTGTATCACGCGCGGCGGGCGCTGGTGCCGGTCCGGTATCAGTTCGCCAATCCCCTCAATTGGCTGGGACGGCATTCCCTGTCCGTTTACCTGATCCACCAGCCGGTCATATTGGCCGGTTTATTTATTCTTACGCCTTGACTTAGGTAAAAAGCGCCTAGGCCATGCCCGCTGGTCAGGCTGCCGCCCAGTTGAAAACAACCCCTAGCTGGCAGTACCTGGTCTTTGCGTTCATGCCATTCATGCTCATACCGCACCTCACGCAGTATCATGCAATGAATATTGCCGGCCACCAGCATGCGGCAGTGATAATAACAATTCAGATCCTGTATTGAAAAGCGATTCACCGCCACAGCCAAACCTGGCTGTGGCAACCAAACGAACCATAACGAAACTTTTTTAATTTATTTAAGTATTTTAAGTAGTCACTGCCCATTGTAACAAACTATTTACAATAGTTCAATGATTTGTTCAAATTTTTAATATAGTTCTTTTTTTCACAGCTTTACTTCTATTTACTCATCATTCCTCCATTTATGTAAGCTCCAGAAATTTCCTGCTAACACAAATATCCCCTCCACCTATCCAATCTTTTACATATTTGGAATTACCCTTGCCTTTTCGGACATGTAGGTTTACAAGGCCATCGAAAGTTAAACAAAAAAGGCCCTTAGCGAACGATACCGTTCCGCTGCGAGCCTCAACAGATAAACCTCTTAATTTTCGTTAGGCGACCGGCAAATATACCGCAAAACTGCTGCCCAGCCCCCGTGTGCTCTCTACCGTCACTTTCCCGCCATGCACATCCGCCAGCTGCTTGACAATTGCCAGTCCGATCCCGGACCCGCCGCTTCTACGGTCGCGGGCCTTGTCCGCCCGGTAAAAATGATTGAAAATAAACGGTAAATCCTCGGCGGAGATGCCGGTTCCGTTATCAGCTACCGTTACCTTTAACCACTGCTGGCCAGCCTCTGTCGTTAATGCTGTTGTAATGCTGATTTGTCCTTGCCGCGGAGTATGCCGTAAGGCATTGGTCAACAAATTATACAGAATCTGATTGATCCGTCCGGCGTCAACCAGCACAGCCGGTACCGGCTGCAGATGATTCGCAAAGACAATCGCCTTCTCTTCAGCCTGCGGCTCCAGCATATGCACCACTTTATCAATCAATTGGTTGATATCGGTCAACTGCCGCTCTAATAACAATTGCCCGGCCTCAGCCAGCGATAAATCCCGCAAATCTTTAATCAGCCGGTTTAAATGGACCGTTTCATCATATAGCGAACTAAGCTGAGTCTGATTAATATCCACAACCCCTTCCAGCATTCCTTCAAGGTTGCCCTGGATTACCGACAGCGGCGTTCTCAGCTCATGGGCCACATCGGCCAGCAGCCGCTGGCGCAAACGGTTGTTTTGATTGAGCGCATCATTCATTCGATTAATTGCCATTGCCAGATGGCCGACTTCATCCTGAGACTCTACAGCGATATGCTGTTCAAAATTACCTTTTTCAATCTGTTCCACCGCAGTTGCCAGCTTGCGCAAAGGTATGGTAATGCTGCGGGCCAGCGCAAAGCTGGCGCCGAAAGCGGCCACAATCAGGGCCAGGCCGACCCAGATCAGCGAACGGTGCACTGAAGCCAGAAACACCTGCTCCGGCAGCCCCATTATAATCCCTTCAGCGCCGGTCAGTCCGCCTGGGCCATAAGCTTCATTGGCGGTTAGATACTCGTGAAACAGACCCGTCATTTGCGCTTCAGCCAGATAGACCAAAATAACCACAGTCAGCCCCACCAGTAAAAACATCAAACCGTTGATACGGTATGTAATACTATTCATTGCCGTCACCACTGCCCATCAATTTATAGCCCACGCCATAGACCGTTTGGATAAGCCGCGGCTCTTTCGGATTATCCTCCAGCTTGCGCCGCAGATTTTTAACATGAGCGTCAATCGTCCGTTCATAACCATCAAAAGCATAATCCTGAATCTTCTCGACAATTTGCAGCCGGCTTAGCACACGTCCGCAGTTGACCGCAAACAATTCCAGAATCTTGAATTCAGTTGGCGTAAGATCGATCAGCCCCTCGTCTTTGCGCACCTCGTGACGGTCTATATCAATCAGTACATTGCCTGCTCTAACCAGCTGACTGGGCGGCTGCTTATAAGTACGCCGCAGAATTACCTTAGCCCTGGCAACAACCTCCCGCGGGCTGAATGGTTTTGTTACATAATCATCAGCGCCAATTTCCAGACCAATCAGGCGGTCGGTTTCTTCATCGCGGGCTGTAAGCATAATAATGGGGACATCATTATTTTTTCTAATCCGCCGGCACACTTCCCAGCCGTCTATTCCCGGCAGCATCAGGTCAAGGACAAGCAGATCGGGCTGGCGCTCATGCACCAATTGCACACCGGTCAGGCCATCATGAGCGACCAGTGTGGCGAAATTATTTTTTTCGAAATAGGTTTGCAGCAATACCGCCAGTTTTTCATCATCTTCAACAATTAACACCAAGTACTGATTCATCGGCCTCACCTTCACATTATATGTTATTTAGCTAGTATCGTGCGTCACTCAAACAATTTGACTTAGCCTGCAGTCTTTCTCCGCCCTGCTTCGTGGCCGTAACGGCATAAGGGCAACAACGGTTTCCGCCTGCGCTGCGCTCGGTACAAACCGCGTTTTCTTTATCGTCACTTTACATATGGCCGATATGCGCGCCTTCTCCGCCTCGCAGGGCCAAAAATCCTCGCATTCTAATCGCAAGATTTAAGCGATGCTAGCGCTTTGTTCTCATTATACACCAAGGACTGCTGTTCTTATTTATCTCCAGAAAATTAAATGGAGCGCCTCAAAATGCAAATCGCATGTAAAAGCGCTCCTTCGGCGATAAGCCGCCTGACTATTACTCGTTATATAAAGAATTAGTGCAAATCAGGAAACCAGGGTTGCCATTCCGTCCTGCCGGCAAGCCAAAACCAGATAAGGTTCGTAGCCGCTATCCAGCCAGCCTGCCACAACCGCCCGGTCGTCATTAAATTTTTTCATTACCTCCAGTGAACACTCGGGATTACCATAAATATGCCAGCAGCCCCGGCAACACAGCGGCTGATCAGATAAACCCATAAACCCCAGTACATCCTTTAGCGGTATCCCCAGCAATAGCCCGAATTCGTGAGGACAAGTTTCGGTAAACTTTCGCTTAAGATGCCTCAGACAAGCATTGAGACCACCTTCAACCGGGTAATTATGCCTGAACAGAAACTCCTTATGTTCCGGCGCATTGATACATTGTTCCAGTATTGCACGCCGGTAAAATAAAATCGCCAGCCGGCTCGGGGTCTCTTTTAAAACAAAATAACAGACCGGGCTTCCCGCCAACAGCCTCGGGCCAAACTGACGCCACAGCGTCAGCAAAGGGCGATTGCTGGTATCCGCAATGGACAGGATTGTTGAGGGCTTGCTGCCAATGATCGTGGCGGCCAGCTCTAATACCAGCCATTTAGATAAAAGCTCCGCATTGCCGCCGGAAATTTGTCTCCCAACCGTTTCTTTAACCATCTTGAACCCTCACTTATCAGAAATGCAAGATAATGATTATCACTTTCATTATAACAGTTGTTAAAATAATCTGTCAATCATTAGCACACCGTGTCAAACATTCCACGTATCCGTGTCAAGGGGACGGGGTTGTTGACACACCTCCTCCCAATACTGTATTGAAAGAGTCAGAACGGCAAGTGTGCCTATAATCATTCTATTCTTCCTGCCGTGTTAGGTACACGAAAGCAAAAAAACGGCCCACTCTATGCTCTTAACACAACCCCTCTATTAATACCCGTAATCCTTTCAATTTGTCTAATTGATAAACAATAGGTTTCTTTCAGCTCTCTCAGATATGTATTTCTTATTACTTTTTCAAGGTGCTGCAACTCCGCAGGATTCTTTATATTACAAGCTTCTCTAATGATTCTCCGGGCCTCCTCATCCATCATCCGAGGCTTTTCCTTATTGTCTGAGTCTAAGCATACTACAGCCTTCACTTCTTGGTTATGTTGTATAAACCTCTTAATTGCCGCCGCTCTGTCGGCATTGAATATTCCGAGAATAAAATCCGTATCCGCTACTTTAGCTGTAGTCGTATATTCGGTAAAACTGCTCCATTGATATTGTCCGACGCGCTTTGCCAGGCCTGCGTCAACTGGATTCTGATGGATATATCTTTGTACGCTTAGCAAATAAATATCATCTTCGACCGGTTCACTTTTGAATCTGTCCTGAAACAAATTGCCCACTCTCTGGTATTTTGTATTGTACCAAAATACATAGCTGCCGCATATCCGTCGCATTACCTGTTCCAGCGGTTCTTGTCCAATTTTCAATAGTAGATGCACATGATTTCCCATTAAGCAATAGGCATACACTTCATATCTGCTTTTCTCTTTATATTTCTGGATGGTCTGCATAAACTTCATACAATCTTCTTCATCTTCAAAGATATTCTGCCTGTTTATTCCGCGCATTACGATATGATAAATCCCGCTTTCGCTTTTCTGCCTGGCTTTTCTCGGCATGGAAATCCCTCCTTCAAGCCTATTTTACATTTATTGTAAAATAGTGTCAACAACTCCGTCCCCTTGACACAAGACGTCCCCTTGACACAAGAGCGCGGTGGGTATCGCGCTCTTGTTCAGGGGTACATAGGTTGCCCGGCATTGATATGTTTGCTGATTGTGCTAAACTGGTTCTGATTTTTTTTAACCAGATCAAGCAGGTATTGTTTACTCTCCGTATCCCTGACTGTATGATGCAGGTACTCCAGCGTTTGAATATGCGTCCGCTGAAAACGCAGATAACTTTCAAGATCGAGCAGCTCCTTGGTTGAAATCACCGGCACACCTCCTTTTGCAAACAAGCTACATTAGTAAAATAACCGGCTCCCGGTCGAAAGATACAAATTTCTTCTTTTCCGGCCGGCTGCTCGACGGTTTCAGGCAAACGAAAAGGCCTGCTGTCTAAGCAGGCCGAATAAAAAAAGACGATGGCGCGACGGCCATCGTCTTTCGATTAATCCTGTTGGAATAAAACTGTCGATAAATACCGCTCACCGGTATCAGGCAGCAGCACGACAATGGTCTTGCCCTTGTTTTCGGGTTTCAGGGCCAGCTGACTTGCTGCAAAAGCAGCGGCGCCGCTGGAAATGCCAACAAGCAAGCCTTCTGTCTTGGCAAGCTCACGGGCTGTGGCGAAAGCTTCATCGTTTTGCACCGGGAAAATCTCGTCAACAACATCTTTATTGAAAACCCCGGGCACGAAACCTGCGCCAATTCCCTGAATTTTATGCGGACCAGGCTTTCCACCGGATAATACCGGGGAATCAGCCGGCTCAACCGCAACAATTTTGACTGCGGGATTTTTGGCTTTCAGTACTTCGCCTACACCGGTGATGGTGCCGCCGGTACCTACACCTGACACGAAAATATCTACCTTACCGTCGGTATCACGCCAAATTTCTTCGGCTGTAGTCTTCCGGTGGTAGTCGGGGTTGGCCGGATTTTCAAACTGCTGCAGGATGATCGAGTTTGGCGTTTCGGCAGCCAATTCCTCGGCTTTCTGAATTGCGCCTTTCATGCCGGCCGGTCCGGGAGTCAGCACAAGTTCGGCGCCCAGGGCTTTTAGCAAATTACGGCGTTCAATACTCATTGTTTCCGGCATTGTCAGGATTAATTTATAACCCTTTGCAGCCGCCACAAACGCCAGGGCCACGCCGGTATTGCCGCTGGTAGGCTCAATAATCACACTGTCTTTATTAATACGTCCTTTGTCCTCAGCGTCCTTGATCATGGAATAGCCGATACGGTCTTTTACGCTGCTGAGCGGATTGAAATACTCAAGTTTGGCAATCACTTTCGCCGGCAGGCCCTTGCTCTCATTAAAATTTCCCAGTTCCAGCAGTGGTGTGTTGCCAATTAAATCAGTTAAATTTTTTGCTACTTTTGCCATTGTTTTATTCCTCCCGAAATATTTATTTTATCTAAAATAGTTTTTACCCGAAGCTGCCGTCAAAACAACTTTATGTATATCCCTGAACGATAACTGACCAACAATAATTCCCATATAAAAAGGCTAAGGACGTTCCAGCGGAACATTTCCTTAGCCTTCAGTCGTCTGATCAGCTAAAACAATAAGTTATTAAGTTTAGTATAGGCCTGTTCCCGGCCATTGTCAATACCTTTTTCTCCATCGAAACAATTTATCTTATTCTTCCTGGCGGCGGTTATATGCCGTCCCCGTAAAGCCCCTCGACTTCAGGGAAACGGCGCTTTTCAGTCTTTTCCAGCTGAACAATTTTTCCGTCCTGAATTTTGATCAGCACCTGACCATATTGCAGGCCGGCTATTTCCGATAAAATCTTTGAACGGACAATTTTTAAGCCTTCGGCGCTTTTTTTACTGCCGGTTGAATTGCCGCCTTTCGCTGTGAGCAATATCTTCTCCGTACGTTCAATCTGAACAACTCTTGCGTCCTGAACAATTAAGGTAAGTGAACCAAAATGAACGTCAATGATTGCCTGCTCAATAACGTCATGGACAATTTTTGGAAATTCGCTCGCTTTTTTCAACGATATCCCCCCAATGCAAGCTTTACTCTGCCGCCTGCCACTCCAAGGCTTGCGCCAAATCGGCAATGATATCCTCAGCCGCTTCAATGCCCACAGATAACCGCAGCAACCGGTCGGTTATCCCCAGACGCTCACGTACCGCAGGCGGCACATCGGCATGCGTTTGAACAGCCGGCAGGGTAATCAGGGTTTCCACCCCGCCCAGACTTTCGGCGAACCGCACCAGTTTGACCTTTTCCAAAACAGCAGCCGCCTCCCGGGCGCCGGCTACGGTAAATGACAGCATTCCGCCATAGCCTGTGGCCTGAGATTCGTGAATACATTTTCCTGGATGGCCGGTTAAGCCGGGGTAATATACCGCCTTGACCGCCGGATGGCCCGCCAGCCACTCTGCCACCGCCAAGGCGTTGGCGTTATGTTTTTCCATCCTTAAGGCCAGTGTTTTCATACTGCGCATTAACAACCAGCTGTCATTGGGACTTAAAATAGCGCCGGTGGAATTCTGTATATATTTTACCTGTTCGGCCAATTCGGCTTCCCTGGCTACCACCAGGCCACAGACTAAATCATTGTGACCGGCCAGATATTTCGTCCCGCTATGGATAACCAAATCCGCCCCCAGGGTGAGCGGACGCTGAAAATACGGCGTCAGAAAAGTATTGTCAACAATACAGTGCGCGTCAGCGGCTTTAGCCAACTCAACCATTGCGCGGATATCAGCAATTTTCATTAAGGGATTGGTTGGAGTCTCCACAATAATTGCCCTGGTGTTATGTTGAACAGCCTGAGCCACTTCCCGGGTATTGCTGCCGTCCACAAAGGTTACCGACAGCCCAAACCGGGCAAACACCTGATCCAGCACCCGGTAAGTGCCGCCATAGCAGTCTTCGACTACAATGACATGGTCGCCCGCGGCGTATAACATCAATACCGCCGTCACCGCGGCCATGCCGGATGAAAAGGCATAGCCGGCCGCCCCCTCTTCCAGTCTGGCGATTCCTTCCTCCAGCACCTTGCGGGTGGGATTCTGACTGCGGGTATAATCATAACCGGTGCTCTGCCCTAAAGCCGGGTGCCGGAAAGTGGCGGACTGATAAATCGGTGTGCTGATTGCACCGGTATCGTCGGTACAAACGCCAATATGAACTGTTTTTGATTCAAATTTCATTAATCCACCCCGCTGCTTTGTAAAATCCCCCCCTTCGGAATGAAGGGGGGATCAGCCTGCTATGTTTAAATTTTTTAGAACGCCGGCACTACCGCGCCCTGATATTTTTCCGTAATAAATTTCTTGACTTCAGGTGAAGTCAGAGCTTTGGCCAGTTTTTGAATTTCCGGCCGATTCTCGTCGCCTTTACGGACAACCAGAATGTTTACATAGGGAGAATCGTTCTGTTCAATCACCAGCGCATCCCTGGTTGGCACCAGCTTAGCTTCCAGGGCATAGTTGGTGTTAATTACGGCGGCCGCTACATCTTCGAGCGCCCGCGGCAGTTGGGGAGCTTCCAGTTCGCGGATTTTTACATTCTTGGCATTTGCGGTAATGTCGCTGACGGTAGCATTGACCCCCGCGCCTTCTTTCAACGTGATTACGCCCGCTTTAGCCAGTAAAGCCAGAGCGCGGCCGCCATTGCTGGGATCGTTGGGAATAGCAATTTCGGCTCCATTGGCCAGTTCACCGATTGTTTTAATTTTATGGGAATAAATACCCATCGGCTCAATGTGTATCGCGGCTATATTCGCCAGTTGCAAATTGCGTTCACCGGCGAATTTGTCAAGATAAGGGATGTGCTGGAAAAAATTCGCATCCAGTTCTTTGTCGGCAACCGCCAGATTTGGTCTTACATAGTCAGTCATCTCAACGATTTGCAAATCAACGCCCTCTTGGTCCAGAGCAGGCTTAATCACTTGCAGAATTTCAGCATGAGGAACAGCAGTAGCCCCGATTTTGACCACAGTTTTACCGGCAGGCGCCGCAGCCTGCTTGGTATTGCCGCAACCGGCCGCCATACCGGCCAAGGCCAATACCACTAACATAAACAACGCAATCTTTTTCACAAGAAGCCCCCCTATTATTTTTTGGGAAACGCCACTATCGTGTTAAGGCTGAAAAAACGGCAGGATAGTCGCATTTCCTATTTTTTGTTCAGCCGGCGCGAAGCATAATCTCCGACCGACTGAACAATTTGAACCTGAGCAATCAGAATAACTACGGTAGCCAGCATGATATCAACCCTGAAGCGCTGATAGCCATACCGGATGGCTAAATCGCCCAAACCGCCGCCGCCAATTGCACCGGCCATTGCCGAATAACCAATCAGGCTAATGACCATAATGGTCAGGCCAAGCACGATAGATGGCAATGCCTCTGGAATGAGCACCTTGACAATAATCTGCCAGGGCGTGGCGCCCATCGCCTGAGCCGCTTCAATGACCCCGTATTCGACTTCTTTTAGCGAGGTTTCCACCAGCCGCCCCACAAACGGAATTGCCGCAATACTAAGCGGCACAATCGCCGCATCGGTGCCGATTGAGGTACCTACCAGCAGGCGGGTCAGGGGAATAATCGCAACCATTAAAATAATAAATGGCGTGGAGCGGGCCGCATTGACAATCGCCCCCAGAATCCGGTTCAGCGGAAGATTTTGCATGATATGGCCCTTGTCGGTGGTAATCAGGACAACCCCCAGCGGAATACCCAGCAGGGCCGCAATCGCCGAGGAGACGGCAACCATATAGGTAGTTTCCCATAAAGCCTTAACCAGCAGCTCGATCATGTCTTGTGACATAGCCAATCACCTCAATTCCCAGCTTGCGGGCCTGTAAATAATTCAAAGCATTTTCAATGCCCTGCGGTTCGCCGGAGATTTCAATGACCAGCGTACCATAAGGCGTGCTCTGAATATGGTCAACATTGCCGTAAATAATGTTGGCGTCAACATTAAACCGTCTGATCAGCCCGGCAATCACCGGTTCTTCCGCCGAATCGCCAATGAACGACAGTCTGATAACCAGCGTACTGTCCGGCAGCGGCGTCGGCGAGAATGCGGTGTCGGCGAAAATAGCCGGAATATCGTGGTTGATAATCGCACTGATAAATTCACGGGTGGTGCTGGACTGAGGTTTGGTGAAAATATCCAACACCGGCCCCTGCTCAATAATGACGCCGTTTTCAATTACCGCCACTTTGTCGCAGATTTCTTTAATGACTTGCATCTCATGCGTGATCAACACAATGGTCAGCTGAAGCTTGCGGTTAATATCCTTGAGCAATTCTAAAATTGATTTGGTGGTCTGCGGGTCCAGGGCCGAGGTAGCCTCATCGCATAATAATACCTTCGGCCTGTTGGCCAGCGCTCTGGCAATACCCACCCGCTGCTTCTGACCGCCGCTTAATTGCGCGGGATACTGATCACGCTTATCGGTCAAACCGACTAAATCCAGGAGCGGCGCAACTTCTTGCTCGATTTCAGCCCGGCTTTTGCCGGCCAGTTCCAGCGGAAAGGCAATATTGTCATAAACCGTACGGGATGACAGCAAATTAAAATGCTGGAAAATCATGCCCATTTGCTTGCGGGCTTCACGCAGCTGGCGTTCGCTCATTATGGTTAAATCCTGACCGTCGACCATTACCCGGCCGCCGGTCGGCCGTTCCAGCATGTTAATGCAACGAATAAGCGTACTTTTGCCGGCGCCGCTTTTCCCGATAACCCCGTAAATTTCGCCGCGCCGGACCGACAGATCAATGCCTTTAATGGCATGAACAGCCGCCCCTGCCCCTTGATACACTTTTTCAATTTGCAAAAGTTCAATCATTGTTTTTCTCCTTCAGACAAATTACCAGGCCGCAACTACCGAACCTTTGAAATGATCGGCCAGGAATTTTTTCACTTCTTCCGAATGGTAAGCCTTAATCAGCTTTTGATACGCCGGATGATCTTTGTCCTGCGTACGGACAGCAATGACATTGGCATAGGGAGAATTGGCATCTTCAATGACCAGGGCGTCACGGGTCGGCACCAGACCGGCCACAACAGCATAGTTGGTGTTGATGGCCGCAAAATCAACATCGTCCAGTGAACGCGGGATTTGCGCCGCCTCCAGTTCTCTTACTTTGATATTTTTAGGATTTTCGGCAATATCGGCGGCGGTGGCGCTCAGACCGGCATTGGGTTTAAGTTTAATGAAACCGGCTTTTTCCAGAACAAACAGCGCGCGGCCGCCATTGGTCGGATCATTGGGAATAGCCACTGTGGCTCCCGGCTGAACATCGGCAATATTGTTGAATTTTTTAGAATAAAGGCCCATAGGGAAAATAACCGTTTTCGCAATCGATTCAATCTGATACCCGCGGTCTTTCACCTGGTTATCCAGGAAAGGCTGGTGCTGATAGCTGTTTAAATCAATATCGCCCTGATTCAGCGCAACATTCGGCTGAATATAATCATTAAATTCCACAACCTCAATTTTCAGTCCGTCCTGCTCGGCGGCTTTCTTAACAACATCCATAATTTCGGCATGAGGCCCGGCAGTAACTCCGATTTTAAGCGGCTTATCCGGAACTGCCGCCTGTTTCTGCCCGCCGCAGCCTGCCAATAGGCTTAAGCTGAGCGCAAGCGTAAGTGTCAAAACAAAAAGTTTGCCGTATTTTTTCATCCTGTTTTTCCTCCTTATTTTTTGATCAAAGCTTTTAATTTAGCAAGCCTGCCGGCGGCTGACTGCAAGGTGTCGAAGTTTTTGCAAAAACAAAATCTGACATAAGTATTGCCGTCAGTCGTCGTACTGCGGTAAAACGTCGAGCCAGGCACCACAGCCACGCCAATTTCCCGGGTTAGAAAATATGTAAATTCTATATCGTCATCATAGCCGAACGGCGTTATGTCGGCCATGATGTAATATGCACCGGCAGGCTTAATGCATTTAAATCCGGCATCTTCCAGGGCGCTGATTAAAAAATCGCGGCGTTCCTGATAAAAATCGCTCAGTTCACGGTAATACGCAGGCTCAAACTTAAAAGCATCTACTACGGCAGTCTGCAATGGAGCGGCAGCGCCCACCGTCAGAAAGTCATGCACTTTCCGGATCGCCTGCGTGATTTCCGGCGAAGCTGTTACGAAACCGATGCGCCAGCCGGTGACACTGTAAGTTTTGGATACGCTGTTGACGGCAATTGTCCGTTCGGCCATCTCCGGCAGTGTCCACATTGGAATATGCGCAGCGCCATCGTAAGTAATATGCTCATAAATCTCATCCGTAATGGCCAAGGCATCAAACTCCCGGCATAAGCCGGCGATAAACTCCAGCTCGTCCCGGCGGAAAACCTTGCCGGTAGGATTATTCGGCGTATTAATAATAATTGCTCTGGTTTTTTCGGTAAAAGCGGCTCTAAGCTCTGCAAAATCAAAACCATAATCCGGCGCATTGAGTTTTATGTATTTGGGGATAGCGCCGCACAGCACCACATCAGCGCCATAGTTTTCATAAAACGGCTCAAAAATTATGACCTCCTCGCCGGGATTTATTGTAGCAAGCAAGGCGGCGATCATTCCCTCGGTCGCACCGCAGCAAACGGTGATTTGCCGTTCAGGGTCAAACTCCACTTGATAATCGCGCCTGATCTTAGCGGCAATCGCATCCCGCAGCTCTTTCGTACCCCAGGTAACGGCATACTGATTATGGTCCGCAAAAACGGCTCTGGCCGCCGCTGCCTTTAATTCCTCCGGCGCTGGAAAATCCGGAAATCCCTGAGCCAGATTAATCGCCTGATATTGCGCCGCCACGCGGGACATTTCACGGATGACTGATTCGGTAAATTGTTGGGCTTTGACTGAAGTAAAATTTCTCATGCGATCCATCCTTTCAAAAACTAAAAAAAACTCTTTTCCGTGAGGAAAAGAGTTCACACCTGCGTGTTACAACTTTCCTCTCATCTCTCAGGATGTAACAATCCTGCTGGATTTGGCACCACTACATTACTGCCGGTTGCCGGGCGTCATCGGGCCAGTCCCTCGACCTCTCTAGATAAGAGCTTAGATTTTTTTGTTACAAAATTGATAATACCACTCCCTATGGATAAAGTCAATACTTCTCTTTCATTGAAATAGCAAATTGCAGCCTGATTTTCGCGTTTACGGCCGTACTCCGGCACCCCAGCAACCCGAATTGTGCAGATACCGCTGCCTATTCACTTGCATTTTCAAGCTTGGCGCGGCACTGGTCTGCCTGCAGATTTTTTCCTGCTTTCTATTTACAAGCAGGTATTCAAGCTTGTATGATATATATGTTAACCAAAATAATTTTAACGGTTAACATATGCACGATTAAACTACCGGACCGAAGGGAGGGTCTGAACCTGAACGCACTGGACATTGTCGATTTAGGGGAAAAAGTTCTGAACGGCCGGTTCATCACCTCTGAAGAAGCGTTGGCGCTGACGGCAACGGTAAACCAGGATATCCCGTTGCTAGCCGCTTACGCCAACAAAATCCGGCAACAGTTCGCCGGAAATACAGTTGATATGTGCGGCATTATCAGCGCCCGTACAGGACGCTGCTCTGAAAACTGTAAGTTTTGCGCCCAGTCTGTTCATCACCAGACAGCCATAGCCGCCCATCCGCTACTGTCAACCGAGGCTATCGTCAATGCCGCCAGGCAGGCCCGGGCGAACGGCGCCAAGCGCACCAGCATTGTAACCAGCGGCAGGGGAATGGATAACCAGTCGCTGTTTTTGGCCATTGTCGCCGCTATTCAGGCAATTCACCGGGAAACAGACCTGTCGGTCTGCGCCAACCTTGGCGCCATTACTCCTGATCAGGCGAAAATACTGGCCGCCGCCGGAGTCCGGCGCTATGCCCATAATCTTGAAACCAGCCGCCGTTTCTATCCCGAAATCTGTACCACCCACTCCTTTGAGGACCGTCTGTCAACAATTCAGGCAGCGCAGTCCGCCGGCCTGGAACTGTGCACCGGAGGCATCATCGGGCTGGGAGAAAGTTGGCAGGACCGTATTGACCTGGCGTTTACCCTGCGGGAAATCGGGGTGCATTCCGTGCCGCTGAATATTCTTAATCCGATCAAAGGCACGGCCCTGGAGCAGTCTGTCCCGCCCACGCCGCTGGAATGTATCAAAACCTTTGCCATTTTCCGGTTTATTCTGCCGGGCGTTGTTATCCGGCCGGCCGGCGGCCGGGAAATCAACCTCCGCGACATGCAGGGAGCTTTAATGCTGTCCGGCGTCAACGGCCTGATTGTCGGCCACTATCTTACTTTCACCGGGCGGGCTGCGCCGGCCGACTTCACCATGGTAACGGATGCCGGTTTATTTCCGGCCTAGTACCTGATAAAAGCTACCGGTATCTGAGTAACAAAGGAGATCATGATAATGAGCTATGATTTAATTTTTGAACTTGGCCGAAAGGTGTTAAGCGGCAAAGAACTCACTTTTGACGAAGCAATGGCCCTTACCGCAATTGAGGAAGCCGATATTCCCATTTTACTGGGGGTTGCCAATAAAGTCCGGGAACAGTTCACCGGCAAGGCTGTCGACACCTGTGAAATTGTGAGCGCCCGTTCGGGCAACTGCTCGGAAAATTGTAAATTCTGCGCCCAGTCGGCTCACCATAACGAAGTACAGTTCACCGCATATCCCCTGATGAGCGAAGATGACATTGTCACTGCCGCCAAGCAGGCCGAACAGGACGGCGCTTCCCGCTTCTGCATTGTAACTGCCGGCTGCGGCGCCGAAGGAGATCCCGACTTTGACAAAATTATCAAAGCCATCAAACGAATCGGCCGTGAAACGGCGCTGAACCGCTGCTGTTCCCTGGGCACCTTACGTGAAGACCACGTAAAAGCGCTGAAGGACGCCGGTATCACGCGGTATCATCATAACCTCGAAACCAGCGAGAGTTTCTTTCAGGAAATCTGCACGACCCACACGTATCAAGACCGTATTGCCACAATTAAACGAATCAAGGCCCAGGGCCTGCAGGTCTGTTCAGGCGGCATTATCGGCATGGGGGAAAGCTGGCGTCAGCGCATTGAACTGGCCTTCACCCTGAAAGAGCTTGATGCCGACTCTGTCCCGGTTAACGTGCTCAACCCCATTAAGGGGACACCGCTGGAAAACAGCGCCCGCCTCAAACCGCTGGAAATTCTCCAGACTTTCGCCATCTTCCGCCTGATCCTGCCGGCCAAAATTATCCGTTATGCCGGCGGCCGCGAACACAGTCTCGGCGAGCTGGTTCCGCTTGGCTATCTATCGGGCATCAACGGCGCCCTGATCGGCAATTACCTGACCACTTCCGGCCGGGGAGCCCGCCGGGACCTGGACACCATTGCCGGCCTGGGCCTGCAGCCGGCCTGCCAGAGCAGCAAGGCATAGCGAACTGTGCTTGATCCGCGCGAAGGGCACAAAGCGGGTTCAGGAAGGATTCGGCGCACTGTAATTTGGATGAACAAAAAAGTTCCGGCGCAGCCAAAGCGACGCCGGAACTTTTTTTGACCTAATTCATTTATAAATTTCCGGGTTTACACAGTTAATGGGCTTTTGGCCTTTGAGGACGGCAATAATATTTCTCGCGGCGATAGCGGCCATTTGATCGCGGGTCTCGACTGTGGCATTGCCCAGATGAGGGCAAAGCACAACATTGTCCAGTGCTTCCAGACCAGCGGTAACCGCAGGCTCAAATTCATAAACATCCAGTCCGGCCCCGGCAATGCTTTTATTCTGAAGGGCAGTTAACAGCGCCTGTTCATCGACAAGCGGGCCGCGGGCGGCATTGATCAAAAACGCCGTGCTTTTCATGCTTGCCAGTTGCTCTGCCCCGATCAAATGGCGCAGCGAAGGATGATAGCTTACATGAAACGTCAGGAAATCGGCCTTGGCAATGACATCCTTCAATTCACAGTATTCGGCATTCAGCTGTTGTTCCTGCTCCGGGCTTAAGCGGGTCCGGGAGTAATAAATAACCGGCATTTCAAATCCCTGCGCCCGGCGGGCCACGGCCTTGCCAATATTGCCCATGCCGATAATGCCCAGTGTTTTTCCCGTTACTTCCGTTCCCAAGTGATACAGCGGCGCCCAGCCGCCAAATTTTCCGGCCCTGGTATTCTTGTCGCCTTCCACAATCCGGCGGGCCACGGCCAGCATCAGCCCCCAGGTTAAGTCCGCCGTGGCATTGGTAGAAACCTGCGGTGTGTTGGTCACCGGTATTTTGCGGGCGCTGGCGGCAGCCACATCAATGTTATTAAAACCGGCCCCGTAATTGGCGATAATTTTTAACCCGGGGTTGGACTGAATAATCTCGGCGTCGATATGATCCGAAAGTAAGGACAGCAAAGCATCCGCGCCGGCCAACCCGGCGATAATTTCAGCCTTGGACAATAGCCGCAGATCAGGGTGCATGGTCACATCAAATTCCTGTGACAGCAATTCATACGCAAGCTGCGGTATCAATCCGGAAATAAAGACTTTTGGTCGCATGGCGTTACCTCCCCAAATTGCCGCTGCGCGAGAGCAGCCGCTTGTTTATCATTATACTTATTTTACACCGTGCGCTGTTATCTGTACAATTCATTTTCTCCGGCAGCCGGCTAAAGACAGGCAGACAATGGCCGCATTATGGTATAATTAAACTAGGCGCAGTTCAACCCCCGGCTTTGGACTTGGCCGATTACCAGACCCTTATTTGGGGATATTGAGCATGAACTCCGGCTTTTAACGGCACAATAATAGCACCAACCAAAAGGAAACTGCCATGCCATTGTTAAAAACCGCGAAAACAAGCTTATTTTATTCTGATGACGGCGACGGCAAGCCGCTGATATTCATTCACGGCCTGGGCGCCAGCGGCAAAATGTTTGAACCGCAAATAACGGAATTCAGCCCGACGCACCGGGTTATCTGCCCCGATTTGCGGGGCAGCGGCCGGTCAGGACGTCTGACCGGCCCTGTCGCCGGCCTGCTTGACCGTCAATGCGATGATATCGCCGATTTAATGGATTGCCTGGGTGTACCCCGTGCTGTAGTCTGCGGTGTTTCCTACGGCGGCGTAGTCACCTGTCATTTTGCTTTACGTTATCCTGAAAAAGTCCGGGCGGTGATTATTGTCGACTCAGCCGGCGATACCGAGCCGGTCAGTGTGAAGGAAAGGCTCATTTTAATTAGCCTTTGCGCCGCTTTCTGGCTGATTTACCTGCCCTTGCCCCTGCTGCTGTCGGCAATCAGGCGCCAATACCGGCGCTGGCCGCTGGCCGCGCGCCATATTGCCCATATCGCTAAAAACCTGCGCAAACGGGAAACGGTATTGCAGCAATTTGCCCTGCTGCGGGCTAACCACACCAGACGGCTTCACCAATTGAACTGCCCGGTCCTCGGCATTGTCGGCAGCGCTTTGGCAATAAGCCTTCGTCTGATGCAGCGCGCCATGCAAAAAATCAGAGACTCCGAACTGTATGTCATCACCAATTCCATAGACCCCACCAACCTTTGCCAGCCGGAACGCTTCGCCGAACTGGTTCGCGGGTTTCTAAACCGGCTTAACTGGTAAGCCGGCAGTGCCCGGATTGCCAGCACAGGAAAGAACCCCGCAGCGTTAATCTATCCCAAAGTTAATGTCTTACAGGATGGAGGGCTATTTGCGATGAATCAGCCAATCGCCACTGCTAAGCTTTGGTCCAAAGACTTCCTATTGGTCATTGCGGTTAATTTCCTGGTATTTACCGCCATGTATATGCTGCTGCCCACGCTGCCGTTATATGCGCAGGACATGAGCGGCAGCCAGTCGATGGCCGGCCTGATCGTCGGAATATTCACGCTGGCGGCAGTGGCCTTCCGGCCGTGGTTTGGCAACCTGCTGGATCATACCGGGCGTAAAAATATCCTGCTGGCGGGCATGGCCATTTTTGCCGTTACAACCGCCGCCTACAGCGGAACCACACTGATTATCGTTCTGCTGGCTATCCGGCTGCTGCAAGGCATCGGCTGGAGCGCCACAACCACCGCCACCGGCACAATTGCTTCTGATGTTATTCCGGCTGCCCGCCGGGCTGAAGGAATGGCCTATTTTGGCATGGCCTCCACGGCGGCCATGTCGGTTGGACCGGCCTGGGGGCTCTATCTTACCGCCCAATCCGGCTATTCCAGCCTGTTTGCTCTGGCGGCTGGCCTGGCAGCGCTGGGTTTGGCAACCGCCTGCTTGATCAAGGGGGAGCACCCGGCTCCGGGGATCGGCAAAACTGCCCGCCGGGGCGTAATGATTGAGAAAACAGCAGTACCGCCCTCACTGGTACTGCTGCTGGTCTCTTTTACCTATGGCGGTATTTTAACCTTCCTGCCGGCCTATGCCGCTTTCCGGGGAGTTGCTGACAGCGGCGTATTTTTTACAACTTTCGCCCTGGCTTTACTGCTCACCAGACCATTGATGGGCAGGTCGGCGGACAAATTTGGCTTCTCCGCTGTTTTACTGCCCGGAATGCTCTTATTGGCGGCGGCTTTACTGGTACTGCTGTTCGCAACCTCGCTGACCGGCTTTTTAATTGCGGCCGTACTGTATGGCCTGGGTTTCGGCTCGGTTCAGCCGATTTTGAACGCAATCGCCATTACTTTAACCCGCCCGGAACGCCGGGGTGCGGCCAATGCGACTTTTATGTCGGCAATGGACACCGGCATCGGCCTGGGGGCGATCATCTGGGGTGTCGTAGCTGAAAAGCTTGGCTTCACCTATATCTACGGCTGCTCGGCAGCGCTGATTTTGCTGGCGCTGGGCTTGTATCTCATCTTATTGCACAAACGGCTGCCGGCTAACGCGAATTAAGCGTGCCGCCATTTTTCATCCGCCACCAGGAGACTGCCCGCAAACAATCGATCTCCTGTTCTAGTTGCGTCCAGCCCGGCGCTGGTCCGGCGGTCCTATCGCCGTGAATTGGCTCAACCGGTCCGTTTTCATCCCTGCCAATATACTCGCCGGTTATCCAGAAACCGTAATTTATCCCCACAGGATTGCCGCCGGTCAGGCTGGCCCCCACCGAGTAATAAGAGAAGCCGGCCGGCGCCACCAGTTCAATTAAAGTGGGAGCAATATTGATATGGCTGCCGGCGGTTTTTTCGGAAAAAACAGCTTTACTGATACCTGGCCCGCAAACAACCAGCGGAATGCCATACCGCTCATACAGCCCGGGACTGGTTTCAATATTCAGCCGGTCCGCATGATCGCCTACAATAAGGAAAAGACTGTCCGGATAACGGCTGCGCGCCCTGGCTACGAATTGGGCCAGCATTTGGTCAGCATACCAGAAATGCCCCAGCTGTTTAATGAATTCCTGATTCGCTTTCAATTTATCCGGCAGCCCGGCCCTTATTTTTTCCGGTTCAAAACCTTCCGCCGCCAGGTCCACCGTATATGGGGCATGATTGGAAACCGTTAAAATAACGTTGAAGGTTGGCGGCTGATCTTTTGTACCGGCCAATACCGCGTCAAACAGGTATTTGTCGTCACTGCCCCATACATTGCCGGCCGCGCTGGGATAATCGCCCCTGCCGTAAAATTCTTCAAACCCCTGGGCCAGAACGAAATCCTTAACCCGCTCCCAGGAGCTTGGACCGGCATACCAAAACCTTGGCTGATAGCCAAGACGTTTCAGTTGCGGTGCAATAGCAGTGGGAAATTGCTCGCGATAGCCTTCCGGAATGCAATTTAAATACAGATTGGCATCGGTAAAGCCGGTCGTTATGCCCAGCACGCCGGAAATCGTGCTCATCCCGTTAGGCAGCATGGCCCGCACATACGCGGCATCCTGCCGGGCAATAATGGCCTTGAGTCCATTGGCAATGTTCAAATCGGCATACTGCGGCAGCAGCGGCCAATTGGCATAACTCTCCGCAATAATCAGGAAGATGTGGGCCGGTTGCTTGACGATCGCCCCCCTGGCCGATTTTTTCAGGTATTCGTCCAAATCCTCTGTTGTTGTTTGCTTACCGGATAAATGCCGCCCATACCCGGCCATCCGGGCCGGGTCAACGGCAAGGCCCGTTGAGCTCAGCATCCGCTCATGCAATTCGTACGCCCGGTACAAGGCCTGAAGATCATCCAGCACAGCTTCATTTAACAACTGATCCCCGGTAATGCCGGAGTTCTCCCAGTCAATATTATCGGCATAAGTCATGCTGCCGCCAAACCGGATAAAAACAGTCAACTGATAGACAAGAAGCAGAAAAGCCGCCCGAACGGCAATGTTTTGATACTTGCGGGAAAAGCGCGGCCAGGGAATGATCCTGTAAAACAGCCAGCCCCGCAGGGCTTGGCGCAGCAGCCAGGCCGTCAGCCCGGCCAGCACAAGCCGGGGCAGCAAATTGTACTGTTCGAGCAGGGTATAGAATAAAGCATAGCCATCCTCCTGAAAGGTATTGAATATCAATTGGTTAAAGCCCATATGAAATTGCTCATAATAAGGCATCCTGGCATAAAACAGCAGGCTGAGCAAGCCTACATAAAAAGTTCCAAGCATCAGGCGGAGCCGGTTGGGGCTGCGTTTAACGGCAAGCTGCCAGCCTAAGCATAGAAAAAACGACAGCAGCGCCAGCAAACCGGCGCTCTTGAGGCTAATCCGCAACCCGTAATAGCAAGCTGTTAAAATATCTGAAAAAACAGTCAATTCTCTCAGATAGTGATGCATAACCAGAATGAAGACTGCCCTAAACAGGCAGATGACCCCAACTAAAAACAGCAAAAGTTTTAAGTCCTGCTGAACGTTTTCGTAAAAATGTTCCCAGTTGAACGGCAAAATAAGACTTCCCTTCACAGCTTTGGCAATTGGCGGCATTGTTTAGAGATCAGCCTGCTTTTCCGGCCGAAAAAAAACTTCCCGCAGTTACTGCAAGCAGTAAACTGTAGGAAGTTTCGACTTTTTAAAACAAAATCCTTGTTATTTTTACAAATTATTCGCAAGATCCAGGGTTTCATTCAAGCTCCCTGTCCGGTAGCCCTGTAAATCAAGCACCACAAAAGTAAAGCCAAGCCGCTTTAATTCAGCGGCAATCGCCTTGGCGGCCGCCGGCTGAGCCAGTACCGCGATATCCGGCTCGGCAACCTCAATACGGGCCAGATTGCCGTGGTGTCGTACCCTGATTTGGCCTGAACAAAATTTACGGATGAAAGCTTCAGCCAGTTCCACCTGTTTGAGTCGTTCGGCGGTTACCGGCAAGCCATAAACAATCCGGGAGGATAAACAGGCTGCGCTAAGCTTATTCCAGGTCGGCAAGCCCCACTGCTCGGAAACCGCTCTAATTTCAGCTTTGGTCAGCCCGGCCTCCAGCAAAGGACTCCTTACCCCGGCCAGCTCGTCCACCGCCTGCATCCCCGGCCGGTAATCGTCAACATCATCAGCATTAGAACCCTCCAGCACCCAGTCATAACCGTACTCGCCGCCCCACCTGGCAATTGACCCCAGGCGCTGCTTTTTGCAGTAATAGCAGCGTTTGGCATCATTGGCCACAAATTCGGCGCTTTCCAGTTCACTAATCGCCACTAACTCGTGTTTTATACCAATCAGGGCGGCAAGCTTGACCGCTTCGCGCTGCTCGCTGGCCGGCAGGGTTTCCGAACAGGCGGTTACGGCAATGGCCCGCTCGCCCAGCGCTCTGACCGCGGCAGCGGCCAGAAACGTACTGTCAACACCGCCGGAAAAGGCCACCGCCGCACTTTTGCAGCCGGCAATGATCTCATTAAGTCTGGCCAGTTTTTTATCTAACCCAGTCACGTTCATCATCTCCACTCATGCTTGGCTTGCATTCATATATGCAGGTATGATTCTCCCTTAAATGGCAAGAATCCTTTATCAATGATGAAGGGGCAGGTTGCATTTTCCGGGCGGCAACAGTGGAGAGAGGCGGCCTTACCTGGCCGCCGCCAAGGCCTGTTTGATATCTGCAATAATATCGGCGCTGTCTTCAATGCCCACCGACAGGCGAATCATATCATCCGGCGCCCCGGCTTTGGCCCGTTGCTCGGAGGTCAGTTGCGAATGCGTGGTGCTGGCGGGATGAATAACCAGCGATTTGGCATCGCCGACATTGGCCAGAATGGAAAATAGCCGCAGGGAATCGATAAATTTCTTACCTGCTTCCAGCCCGCCTTTAATGCCAAACGTTAATATTGCCCCGGCGCCTTTGGGCAGATATTTCTGCGCCAGTTGGTAAGCGCCGTCGGTTTCCAGACCGGGGAAATTGACCCAGCTGACCTGGTCATGCCCGGCCAGGAATTTGGCCACCGCCAAAGCGTTTTGACTGTGCCGCTCCATCCGAAGATGCAGGGTTTCCAGTCCCTGCAAAAACTGGAAACTGTTAAATGGACTGACCGTAGCGCCCAAATCGCGCAGCACCTGAATCCGCAGGCGGACAATATAAGCCAGTTCGCCCAGCGCGGTTGTATAGCTCAGGCCATGATAACTGGGATCAGCTTCAGTTAATAAGGGGAATTTGCCGTTCGTCCAGTCAAATTTGCCGCTGTCTACGACCACGCCGCCCATTGAAGTACCATGGCCGCCAATAAATTTCGTGGCCGAATGCAAAACAATATCCGCCCCATGTTCAAATGGACGGCATAAATAAGGGGTTGCCAGGGTATTGTCGATAATGAGCGGAATGCCCTGCTGGTGGGCCACTTCGGCCACAGCCGCAATATCCAGAATATCGATGCGGGGATTGCCGATGGTTTCGGCAAAAACCGCTTTGGTTTTTGCGGTTATCGCCTGCCGGAAATTTTCAGGGTTGCCGGGATCAACCAGTTTGACCTTAATGCCCAGACGAGGCAGGGTATAAGTAAACATGTTATAGGTTCCGCCGTAAAGTGATGCCGAACTGACAATTTCGTCGCCCGCCTGGGCGATATTCAATATCGAACCGCTGATCGCGGCATGGCCTGAGGCAAACGCCAGCCCCCCAACGCCGCCTTCCAGCGCCGCTATCCGCTTTTCAAAAACATCGCTGGTCGGATTCATGATACGGCTATATATATTGCCAGGTTCTTTTAACGAAAATAAGTTAGCGCCATGTTCACTGTCCCGGAAATTATAGGAGGTTGTCTGGTAAATAGGCACTGCCCGTGCTCCGGTGGCCGGGTCAGGCTCCTGCCCGGCATGCACTGCCAGGGAAGCAAAACTAAGATTTTCAGGTAAAGCCATGATTTCGAACCCCTTTCGTCTTTTCCTCATTGCCAATCCAAAAGAAAAGGCTGAAGAACACCCCGTTGCAGGGGTAATCTCAGCCTTCAGTTCTCCTGATCAGCGATATAATTTTGTTACAATTAAACCACGATTTTAAAACGGTGTCAAGAATAATCCTAACCTTGTTATAAAACACCAATCCACTGCCAATAGGTTGCGCCCATCAGCAGCACCAGTAAATAGGCAATCACCGTCAGCGGAATACCAGTCTTGATAAAATCCTTTACCTCAAACGTATCGGTGCCGTAAGCCACCATATTCTGGGGAGCATTCACCGGCAGAATAAAGCCGAAACTCACCACATACTGTAAAACCATCGTCATCCCCACCACATTAATGCCCGGCGTTGTCACACTCTGCAATACGGAAATAATAATGGGAATCATTGCGGCAGCCAAAGCGGTGGCACTGGCAAAGCCCAGATGGATAATAATTAAAAACGCGGCCAATACGGCCAGGATCGTCAAAGCCGGCATCGTCTGGAGGCCAAACCAGACGACAATAAATTTGGCCAGCCAGGCTGCCGCCTGCGTGGAAAGCAGCGCCGAGCCCAGGCTAATCCCAATACCGAATAAAATCAGCGTTCCCCATGGTATCTGGCTTTGGGCCTCCCGCCAAGTCATGATTCCGACGTTGGGCAGCAGCATGAAAGCAATGGCGGCGATGGTTGTGGATGAGGTGTCAAAGGGATGAAGGATCTTTTCTGTTGACCAGAACAATAATAAGATAACCGAAATTGCCATCAGCTTTTTTTCACTGACAGTCATCGTTCCCAGGTCTTGCAGGGCCTTTTCCACCACCGCTTTGCCGCCGGCAATTTCGTCCATTTCCGGCGGCATAATTTTTAACAGAACATAATACAGCGCCACCGACATAATCACCGCAAACGGTAAAGCTGCCACAAACCATTCCATCCAGGTAATGTATTTACCCAGTTGTTTTTCGATAAACCCCATGGCAATCATATTTTGCGCCGCCGCAGTCTTAATGCCCACGTTCCAGATACTGTCGGCTTGAGCAACCGCAATCATCATGATGCCGGCAAACCGGCTTTTCCTCTCAACGCCGAAAGCCATGATAATGCCCATCACAATGGGTACCATGCAGGAAACCCGGGCTGTCGTACTGGGCACAAAGAAACTCAAAATCAGGCCGACAAGGATTACTCCGGCCAGAAGGCGATTGGTTTTAGTGCCGATTTTGGACATAACCACCAGAGCAATCCGGCGGTCAAGACCGGTCTTGGTCATTGCCGCAGCCAAAAACAATGCGCCCCCGACCAAAGCGAGCGCGGTATTGCTAAAACCGCTAAGCGCTATGGTCAAAGCCTTACTTGTCCCCAGCAGATTTTGCGGATTGGCCGGATCGGGAGACAGGCCCAGCAGAAAGGCCATTAACACCATAATGACCGCCGCGCTGACCGGATAAGAAATGGTATCTGTCATCCAAACAATGACCGAAAACATTAAAATCCCCAGCATCCGCTGTCCCGCCACCGGCAACCCGTCCGGTACAGGCAGGGCGACAATGACTGCCAGCACCGCCAGCGCCAGCACAAGCCCGTACCGCTTTCCCAGGGACTCGCTGCAGGCCTGCCCCGAATCCAAAGTTTTTCTGACCATTGCCATCACCCCTTCCAGGCATTTCGGGAAATATTTTAAACAGTTCAGTTAAAACATTCCATATATGAATAATGCTACATTACAATGTATAATTATACGTATTATAGCAAAACACCGCCTAACGATCAATACGCTGATAATTAATATAGCAAAAAATACCAGCCGGCTAACAGAACTGACCGATCCGCCGGTATGCAAAAAGGGACTGCGGAAAAACTTGTTGCCAAGTTATCCGCAGCCCCTTTTAAGACTTATATTGCTCTACTTCATTTGCTGCACCAAATGGACAGGATCCGCTATGCTCCGGCTGAAACCTTGCCTTCCGCATACCTGAACCACTTCTTGCAAACCGGGCAGCGGCATTTCGCCCGGCTGATCGCCCAGGCCAGCAGTTTACCGCATACCGGACATCTGAAAGGCACTAAACCGGGTGATTGGACGTCCTCTTCAGACATAATAATTCTCCTTCCCTCAACGCCGTAAGTTTTCCGGCAGGCATCGGCGGTTCATTACGTGTGTGCACTGCCCCGGCGCAACCGGTCCCAGCCCCGCCGGCCGCCTTATTTACCTGTATCTTCCATATTGTTCTGGATATTCCTCCCAGTAAAACAATTATTTTCTATAACTGCAGCAAACTCCACTTACCGTCTCCATCCAGACTGAGCTTCATTTTATGATAGCCGGTTAACGTATTGCGGTGGCCAATACTGATAATCGCAGTAGTTGCAAGCTGTTCTTTCAGCTGCCGGTACAACCAGCGCTCAGTACTTTCGTCAAGCGCGGAGGTGGCTTCATCTAAAAACAGCCACTGCGGCTGCTGCAGCATCACCCTGGCAAAAGCAATCCGCTGCTGCTCGCCCAAAGACAGAATATGCGACCAGTTATCAGCCATATCCAGCTTGCCAGTAAATTCACTTAACCGGCATATCGCCATGATTTCCTTAATCCGGCTATCGGATATCAAGCCGCCGCCATACGGATAAAGCAAAGCATCGCGCAGTGTGCCCTGCGGCAAATAGGGCTTTTGCGGCAAAAACAGCATACTTTGTCCGGCCGGCCGGCGGATCGTTCCCTGGCCAAACGGCCAGATGCCGGCCATTGTCCGCATAAGAGTGCTCTTTCCGCAGCCTGACTGTCCGGTAATCAGCAGTGAATCGCCGGCGGCCAGCCTAAGCTCCAGCTGCTTGAGCAGCCGGACGCCATTGGGCAGCGCAACATCCAGCCCGCTGACCTGCAATTCAGAGTCGGCAGTATCAACAATCTTGACCCCTTCGTTCCCCGCCTGGGCATTCACCTGCGCAACATTCGCGTCAAAGCCCAGCAGACGGTTGACCACCGCTTGCCATTCAGCCAAGGAAGTATAACTACTTATAAAGAAAGAGAATCCCTCCCGGACCTTGTCAAAGGCTGTCACCGTCTGCATAAGACCGCCTAAGGCCAGCTGACCGCCAAAGTAGCGGGGAGCTACCACCAGGATTGGAAAAATAATCGCAATCTGACTGTAACCGGAGGTAAACCAGGTCAGTTTCTTCCGGCGCAGCATGATTGTCCAAAAATTGTCAAACACTTTTTTGAACCGCTTAGAAAAATTGATCTCCTCCTGACGTTCACCGCCATAAAAGGCAATGCTTTCGCTGTTTTCCCTAAGCCGTATCAAACTAAACCGGAAATCCGCCTCGTAGCGCTGCTGATGATAATTGAGCGCAATCAGCGGCCGGCCGATTTTGACCGTCAGCCAGGTGCCAAGCACGGCATAAATAAAAGATACCCAGACCAGATAACCGGGGATAGCCACTTGGTGTCCGCCCAACGGCAAAACAAGCTCCCCCGACAGGTTCCAGAGGATGACGGCAAATGACGCCAGCGTGACCGTTGTTCTCAGCAAGCCCACCGATAAGTCGAGGGTTAAGGTGGTAAATAAATTTAAATCCTCACTGATGCGCTGGTCGGGATTGTCGGAGCTGTTGTCCAGCAGCTGCAGCCGGTAGTAGGTCTGATTGTGCAGCCAGGTTCGCAGGTAGCGTCCGGTCAGCCAGCGCCGCCAGTTGATTTCCAGCATCTGCTGCAAATACATCGCGTAAACGGCAATGATAATATACACAGCCGCCAACAGTGAGAACTCACCCACCAGACTCCAGAACCGATCTATGTCATAGTCTTGCAGGGAGTTGTAAAACCGGTTATTCCACTTATTCAGCAATACCAGCATATACACAACCGCGAGGTTCAGCAGCACGATTGCCGTTAGCAAAGACCGGGCCCGCCACTTTTCTTCCGAATGCCAGTAGGTCCTGGTTAAATTCCACATTCCCTTAAAAAAACTACGGTTCAGCGTCGGCCGCATATCGCAATACCTCTCATCGTCAGATTATTTTTCAAAAAAGTTAAACTGGTAATTCGCTGCAATTAGAATAAATCCTGCCGCCTGATTTCTGTGATTGTCAAAAAAATAAAAGGAATGCGCCCGTTGAATCGCTCGCCTGGCCGTTAACGGGTAAAACCGCCGGGATGATGCTGGTGCCATTGCCAGGCTGTTTCAATAATATGCTCAATCTCCCGGTAGCGGGGCTGCCAGCCAAGCTCAGAGCGTATTTTAGCGGCGGCGGCAATGAGCACCGCCGGATCTCCGGCCCGTCGCGCCGCCAGTTCCCGGCGAACCGGCCTGTTTGTTACCTTTTCCGCCGCCGCAATGACCTCTTTCACCGAAAAGCCGCACCCGTTGCCCAAATTATAAGCAGTCGAAGGATGTCCGTCCTTGAGCGCCTGTAAAGCCAGAATATGGGCCTGGGCCAGATCGTTCACATGAATGTAGTCCCGGATACAAGTACCGTCTTTGGTGGGATAATCGCCGCCAAAAATTTTAATGCTGTCCCGCTGGCCCAAACAAGCCTGCAATATCAGGGGAATAAGATGGGTCTCCGGACTGTGGTCTTCGCCAATATCCCCGCCCGGATCGGCGCCGCAAGCGTTAAAATACCGCAGAGCGACATAGTTTAACCCATGGGCGGCGGCATAATCGGCCATAATATTTTCCATCATTAGTTTGGTCCGGCCATAAACATTGGTCGGATTCTTGGCTGCAGCTTCGGTAATCGGCACCTCGTCCGGTTCGCCATAGACCGCCGCAGTCGAAGAAAACACCAGCTTGTTTACGCCATTGTCCAGCATGACGTTAAGCAGGTTCAAGGTTCCCTGAACATTGTTTTGATAATACAGCCGCGGCTGAAGCATTGATTCGCCCACCTGGCTGAAGGCGGCAAAATGAACCACCGCATCGATCCCATGTTGCCTGATGGTTGCCGCCAGTAATTCCGTATCAAAAAGATCTCCCTGAACAAAATTATCAACATCGACCGCCTGGCGATGCCCTTTGACCAGATTATCAAAAACCACCGCCTGCCCCGCCGACTGTTCAAGCATTCTTACTGTATGGGAACCAATATAACCGGCCCCGCCTGTAACAAGTATACGCATAAGCCCTCCCGGAACTGACATTTTATGTTTAATTATAGAAGGTTTAACTGCTGCCGGCAACCCATAGTTTTACTTGATTACGGCCTTGCCTTTTAGCTTCGTATAAGGCCTGATCAGCACGGGATATCAGCATCGACGGCGGCTGCCCCAATTGCGGCGCCACTGCGGCCACCCCCAGACTGATGGTGACTATTTTGTAAACCGAGCGGTGATGTTCCAAGGCCAGCTGCTCTACCGACAACCGTAAATTCTCGGCCAGCAGCATTGCTCCGGCGGTATTGGTTTCAGGCAGAATAATGGCAAATTCTTCCCCGCCATAGCGGGCTGCCAGGTCGGAAGCCCGCCGGACGCCACTTTGCAATATTGCAGCGACTTTTGTTACGCATGCATCACCTGACTGATGCCCGTAAGTATCGTTATAGGCTTTAAAAAAATCGATATCCACCATAATCATGGCCAGCGTTTTTCCGGACCGGACGGCCTTAGCCCATTCCAGTTGCAAATAATTGTCAAAGCTCCGGCGATTGGCAATTCCGGTAAGCGCATCCGATACCGACAACTGCTGTAATTCCCGGTTGAGCGCTTCCAGTTCCAGCGTTCTGGCGCTAACCTTGTTCTCCAGCTGAACTTTGGTCTGCCTCAATTGCTCCTCAATCCGCCGCTTGCTGATCAGCAGCCAAATAATCAGACCGAATGCGCCGACGGCCGCTAAGCTGATGATAGCGACCGTCCAGTAATACTGAGCAAGCCCAATCTGAAACTCAACAAACGGCTGGGTTTGGTCAACCGGTGACAGCAGCTGGTGCCCGAACATTGCGATATAACTGCAAATACGCCGCGTATCTACCAACCGTTCCGCGCATTTAATCAGATTCTCCATATGTCAACACCCTCACTTAATCGCCAATCTCCACCGTTAACAAATACGCGGCAGCGGATCGCCGGTCATCATATCAACAATCCGTCGGCCGCCAGTCAGGGTGCGCATAAATACCCGGCCCGGCGGCTGATTGATAATTCGCCCAATGACCGCTCCGTCTAGGCCGGCAGGATGGCTGCGCATAACAGCAACTATGGCGGCGGCGGCGGCAGCGGGGACAACGGCCAAAAGCTTGCCTTCATTGGCCAGATACAGCGGGTCAAGCCCCAGAACCTCACAGGCGGCGCGAACCTCACGGCCAACCGGCACTTGCTCTTCATACAGTTCAATGCCGACCTGACTTTGTCCGGCAATTTCGTTTAGCGCCGTTGCCGCGCCGCCGCGGGTTGGGTCTCTGAGCACTCTGATGTCAGGACAGGCTTCCAGCATGCTTTGCACTAAGCCGTTTAAGGGCTGGCAATCGCTCCGGACAGCGCTTGACAGCTGTAAGTGATGCCGTTTCAGCAGGATGGCCAGGCCATGATCACCCAATGATCCGCTGGCAATGACGATATCCCCGGGCAAAGCCTTTTTGCCGGAAATATCCGTTTGGGGCGCAACCTCGCCAATACCGGCAGTATGAATAAACAGCTTGTCGGCCGCGCCGCTTTCCACCACTTTGGTATCGCCGGTCACAATGAAAACCCCTGCCTCCCGGGCAGCTTCAGCCATTGCCGCAAGAACCGCCTCCAGGGTTGATGCCGGCAAGCCTGCTTCAATGATCAACCCGCAGCTGAGATAAAGCGGCCTGGCTCCGCTCATCGACAAATCATTCACTGTTCCGCACACAGCCAGTTTACCGATATTCCCGCCGGGGAAAAACAGCGGATTTACCACATAGGAATCGGTCGTAAAAGCCAGCCGGCCGGCCGGGGCGGGTAAGCAGGCCGAATCGTGCGCCTCCAGCAAATATTCATTGTCAAAATACTGATAAACCAAATCCTGGACTAAGCGGGCGGTCAGCAGCCCGCCACTGCCGTGCTCAAGGGAAATTGTCTCCATTTTTCCTCCTAGTGAGTACTAACCATAACGATAATAGGCTGAACAAGCGCCCTCGCCCGAAACCATGCATGCGCCTTGGGGCTGCTCAGGCGTGCACTTTGTTTTGAACAAAACGCATTCCGGTGGAGTTTTCCGGCCGGTAAGGATGTCACTGCAATAACAGCCTGCTGTTTCAGTATCCGTAATCGCCGGCAGGCCAAAAATTTTTCCGGCGTCATAACGGCAATATTCCTTTCGTATTGCCAGTCCCGCTTGCGCAATGCGGCCCAGCCCCCGCCACCAGCTGGCTTCAGGGTAGAATACCCTGCGCAGTACGGCTCGCGCCGCAGCATTGCCTTCTGCTCTGACCACGCGGGGATACTGGTTGATGAGCTCCGGTCTTCCTTGTTCAGCCAGCCGGTCTAAAATAATGAACGCCTGCAAAATATCCAGCAATTCAAAGCCGGCGACCACGGCCGGAAGATTTGCCTGTTCAGCCGCCAGGCGGAAGGGCGCAAGCCCCGTAACAACAGCAATATGGCCGGGACACAGCAGACCCTGCAGCTTTCGTCCGGCGGTCAGTAAATGCAAAACCGGCGTCACCAGCTTGAGCGCTGAAAATACTGAATAATTATTCAGTCCTAACCGCGCGGCTTCCAAAATAGTCAGACCTATCACCGGCGCAGTGGCCTCAAACCCCACGCCCAGAAAGACAATATGCTTGCAGGGATTATCCTGCGCCAGTCTGACAGCATCCAGCGGCGAATATACTATCCTGATATCCCGCCCCGCCGACCTTGCCTGTAACAATGAGCCCTCCGTTCCCGGTATCCTCAGCATATCGCCAAAGGTAGCCACAATGACCGCCTTATTCCTGCTCAAATCAGCAGCCGCATCAATATAGCCCGGCGGGGTTACGCAAACCGGACAGCCGGGTCCGGAAATCAAACGGAACCGGGGCGGCAGGACAGTGCGCAGGCCATAACGGGCGATGGCCATCGTATGCGTACCGCAAAACTCCATTACCGTCAGCGGCTGGCCGGCCAGCCGCTGCAGCCGGGCTGATAAAAGCGCGGCTAATGCCGGAGAGCGGAACTCGTCAACGAATCTCATCACTGATTGCCCTGAACGCTTCCAGCGTTTCCATCGCCGCCGTTTGATCAATGATCTGCAGGGCGCAGCCGGCATGCACCAAAAGATAATCGCCAACCTGCGCACCCGGTACCAGTTGCAAGGCCAGCTTACGCTGCACACCATCCAGTTCGCCGATCCCTTCCTCATTATGCCGTTCAATCAGTTTGAACGGAATGCCTACACACATCGCCAACCCGCCTTTGGGCGGCCGGCGCTGCAGCTTAATCCCGGTGCTGCGGCCGGCCTATTTTCATACATATTATTGAAAAATTTATTCATACTACATAGTATGCAAAAAATTGGTAAAATTATTTCTAATTACCGCAAGACATGAATAAATACTTCATATTTATCATTCCGTTGGTTCTATTCTAATTCAGAGAGCGGGGGACAGCTGTTTGCAACGTTTACATCTCATCATCACCGGTACCGTGCAGGGGGTGGGCTTTCGCCCGTTTATTTTCCGCCTGGCCGGCCGGCTTAGCCTGACCGGCTGGGTTCGTAACCAGCCGGCTGGCGTTGAAATTGAAATTGAAGGCCGCGCCACAGCTGTCGCTGATTTTATTGCCGCCATCCACCGGGAAAAACCGGTCCTGGCGCAAATCAGCAATGTGCGGACCAGGGCAATCCCCCTCCAGCGCACCCCCGGCTTTACCATCCGCCCCAGTCTGATGTCAGTCGTCAGCCCGGCGGCGCCGCCGGCACCGGATATTGCCATATGTCGGCATTGCCGGCAGGATATCGCCGACGGCGCCAACCGGCGCTACCGGCATGCCTTTGCCAATTGCACCAACTGCGGTCCCCGGTACACCATCACCAAAACCCTGCCCTATGACCGTACAGCAACAACGATGGCTGAATTCCCGATGTGCCGGGACTGCCAGACCGAATACCGCAATCCCCTGAACCGGCGCTTTCACGCTCAGCCCACAGCCTGTCCGGCTTGCGGGCCGCAGTACCGGCTGCTGGATCATAACGGTCAGGCGCTTGGCGCCGGCAGTGATGTTTTTCTGCAGACCCGCCGCCTGATCAAAAACGGCAGCCTGATCGCCTTAAAAGGGCTGGGCGGTTACCAGCTGGTCTGCGACGCTTATCGCAATGATTCGGTTGAGCTGCTGCGCCGGCGCAAGCGCCGGAAGGACAAGCCTTTGGCCGTCATGGCGGGCAGCGTGCAAGCGCTGGAAAGGCTGTGCCTGCTCTCAGCGGCCGAAGCCGCCTTATTATCCGGGCCGGCCAGTCCAATCGTGCTGTTAGCAAAACGCCCGGACTGTCCTTTAGCCGCCGCAGTGGCCCCTGAAAGCCCGCAGCTTGGCGTAATGCTGCCCTACACCCCGGCGCATTGCCTGTTGCTTCAGCCTGCCGATATTTTCGTCATGACCAGCGGCAATGACAGCAGCAATCCAATCATTTATCAAGATGACGCCGCACTGCGTGATTTACGGCGCATTGCCGACTATTTCCTGGTTCATAACCGGCCAATTTACCGGCCGGCCGATGACTCAGTCGCCCGGATGGTCGCCGGCCAGCCCTATGTATTGCGACGAAGCCGGGGTTTTACGCCTGAGGCGCAATATTTTCCCCAGCCGCTGCCGCCCATGCTGGCCTGCGGTGGAGAATCCAAAAACACCTTCTGCCTAAGTTCAGGTAACAACGCTTACTTAAGCAGTCATATCGGCGATCTGAAAAACCTGTCGACCTATCAGTATTACACCGCTTCAATTGAAGATTTGAAGCGCCTGCTGACAATCGAACCGCAGCTGATCGCCCATGACCTGCATCCTGAATATTTTTCCACAAAATATGCCCGGGAACAAAACCTGCCTCAAATTGCCGTTCAACACCATCACGCGCATATCGCGGCTGTAATGGCTGAGCATAGCCTGAATCAGCCGGTGATCGGCGCAGCCTTCGACGGGCTCGGTCTGGGCGATGACGCCACTTTATGGGGCGGCGAATTTCTGGTAGCCTCTGCCGACAGCTACCGCCGGGCGGCCCACTGCGCTTATCTGCCGCTGCCGGGCGGCGATAAAGCAGTCAGCGAGCCCTGGCGGATGGGCCTGGTTATATTAAACCGGCTGTTCGGTCCGGACCTGAGCAAAGTCAAACTACCGGCAATTGCTGCACTGCCGGACGACTGGCCCTTGATTGTTCAAATGATCGCCGGCGGCCTTAACTGCCCACTTACCTCCAGCGCCGGCCGGCTGTTCGACGCCGCCGCCGCCCTCTTAGGTCTCAGGACGGTCAATCATTACGAAGGCCAGTCGGCAATGTCGCTGGAGTGGCTTGCCGGTCAGACAGCCGGCCGGGTATTGCCGTATACGATCCAGGACAGCCCGGTTAGCGTACTGGATTTTTTGCCAGCCTACCGCCAGATGGTCCAGATGATCGCCAGGGATGAAGCGCTGCCCTTCATTGCCGCTTCGTTCCACGATACCATTGCCGCTGCAAGCGTTAAAATGATCACCCGCATCAGTCAGGATACCGGCTTGACCAGCGTGGTGCTGAGCGGGGGAGTATTTCAAAACATTCGCTTGCTGACCACCATGAGCGACCTGTTGAAACAGAACAAACTAACCGTTTATACCGCCAGCCGCATTCCACCCAACGACGCCGGGCTGGCGCTGGGTCAAACACTTATTGCCTCAGCCAGCTACGGCAGGCTATAATAAGTCTAGGAAAAAGCTGTATGTATTTTTCAACAAGGAGAATTTCAGATGCAATTTAGCAACGCATTTTATCATGAGTTAATCATTTTGCTCTCAATTTTAATCTTGCTCATTCCGGCTATTATGGTCTTCAAGCGGGAAAACCGCTGGAAGATGCTGCTGGCTTTTTTCATCATTGTTCCGGTATTTGTTGCTTACCTGCCAGGGAAAAAAGCGCCGTCCAGCCCGATTGAACACATCGAAACCGACTTTACGCCAGCGCAGCGGCAAGCCGCCTTCCAGCAATGGTTTAAAGAATATCAAGCCGGGTTGGATAACTTTGATAAAAGCTGGCAAAAATTTAATGAAACGGTCGGCGGCCTGGAAGCGGAGGAATTGTCCCGGAGCGAAGCCGCCGCCGAATTTACCGGTATTCTTAATCAGGCCCAGACCTATCATCAGGCGCTCGCCAATCTCCTGCCTCCGCCTGAACTGGCGGTAACTGAGCAGGAACTGATTTCCGGCCTCCTGGAAGAAACGCAGTCGGTCTCAGCAGCCCAGCTGTTAATTATCGAAAAAACCATCAACCTGCTGGAGGATGAAACTACTACACAAGCCAAGCAAGCCGAGCTTGCCAATGAAATCAAAAAGCTGGCCTTGCTCCATCGCCCGGTCTATCTTGATATCATGCCGAAAATAACCCGGCTAAAGACCAGCCTTAAATTATAGCCTCAAATGATGGCGAAGCTATACCGAAAATTCTTATGCAGGGCTAGTGCTCTGTCGCCCTTAAAATACAGCGAACAAACCCGAAAAAGGGTACAGAGCCTAGGCGGGTAGACATTCATGGAAGTTCTTCTTCTGTTCAGGGCTTTATTGCTATCAGGCTTCATTTGCGCAAGCCTATACTGGAGCGACTGGCCGAATTGGCGGATCTATTATCCCAGTATGCTATTTGTAATGATCATCAATCTTTTGGCCAGTTATTTATCCTATCATCATACGCTCTGGTTTTTTCAGCCTGACGCCTTAATCACCACCCACACCGCACTAAATCTGCTAAGCACCTTCTCGATCTTACCACTGACCGCCTTACTGTTTCTGTCACGCTTTCCGGCCGGCCGGCTAAAGCACCGGCTATGCTATATCACCGGCTGGATTGTCGTTTATGCCGCAATTGAGCTGGCCGACGGACAGCTAGGCGGAATTTCCTATCGCAATGGCTGGTCTTTATGGCATTCAATTTCTCTGGACTGTGTCATGTTCCCCCTTGTGGCGCTCCATCATCACCGTCCGCTTCCGGCCTGGCTGCTCACAGTGCTTACAGCCGCCGGGATCATGATCGGATTTGGCTTCACGAACGCTCCCATGAAATAAGTGATTTGGGAAATTCCGGGTTACACCAAAGACGGCGTGTCCTGAACCTGCTTTTGGCAGGTTCAGGACACGCCGTCTTTTTAGTGAACACTGCCGCCAGGGCAAATTATCCAAATACTCTGACCTTTAGGAAAGCAATTGACATTTACTGCAAGGGAGTGTATGCTAATGGTAATGTCAATACGAAAATAGTTTTCAGGGTTTGCCGGACATCATCCCACTGGCTGATGCCCGGTTTCGCTTATGGGAGGGTTGTTATTGCGAAACAGAATACTATGTGAAGCGATGAAAGAAATGAACGAACGCGGCATTAAGTTCACCATGGATGATTTAGCCCGGCGCCTGGGTGTCAGCAAACGAACGTTGTATGAAAACTTCGCTTCAAAAGAAGAAATCATTGCCTTTATTTTTAAAAATGCCCTGGCCGAGCTCAAAGAAAAACGAGAGTTGATCATCAATGACGAACAACTGGATATCCGGGAAAAATTCAAACAGATTATGGCGGTCAGGCCTACCCTTTGCGCAGAGACCACCGACCGAATAGCAATTGAAGTAAAAAAGTTCATGCCGAAGCAATGGAAAAAAGTCGAAGACGATATGGAGGAGTTATGGGAAAGCGTGGAAAGCTTAATCCGCGAAGGCGAGAGAACCGGTTGTTTCCGGCCTGTGTTCTTTCCGGCGATACGGGTAATGTTCAAAGGCGCCTTCCATGAATTTGCCAACCATAACTTTTTGCTGCAGAATAAAGTTACGATCAAAGAAATGATTGAACTTATGACCGATATTTTATTATTTGGCCTGGTGCCCAAAGACAGTCGGGACCAGCAGTCTTGACCCTTTAGTTCATTATTCAATAGACAGATAAGTGTGAGGAGGAAGTTACGGTGAACAAAAAAAGCATGATATTGCTAACTGCATTATTCCTAATTTTGGCAACAGGATGCAGCAAACAGCAAGCCGCCCGTCCACCGCAGGAAGTCGCGGTCAAGGCGATGCAGGTAATCCAGAAGGATACGCCCGTTACATACGAGTTTGTAGGAGAAGTTGTAGCAAAAGACGAGGTGCCGATCAAAGCGAGGGTTTCCGGCAATATTGCTCGGAAATTAGTCAAAGGCGGCGATCAGGTTCAGATCGGGCAAGCGCTGTTTGAAATTGACCGGCGCCAGTATTTGACCACCGTAGCCGACGCCCAGGCCCAAGTCGCTCAGTCTCAGGCGGTGCTCAGCAATATCCGTCGCGACGTAAACCGCTATCAGCAACTGGCCGATCAGGGCGGTATTGCCATCCAATCCCTGGATACTTCGATTTCCCAGGCTGAGCAGGCCCAGGCCCAGGTAAACGCCTATCAGGCCAAGCTGGATCAGGCCCAAAATGACTTAACCGATACCCTGATCGTATCGCCGGTCAACGGCCGGATTGGGGTCGGCGAGTTAAGCGTTGGCGAGTACGTTGTCGCCGGCAGTACCGAGCTGGCTACTGTATCGACCGTCGATCCGGTACAAGTCCGCTTTAGCATGAGTGAAAATGAATATCTTAAATTCGCTAAAATGGGGAGTTCCCCGGACGCCTGGGGCCAAAACCTGAGGCTCATCCTCAGCGATGGCAGTGAATATCCTGAAACCGGGCAGCTGGAGCAAATTGACCGGGGACTGGCTAACCAAACCGGCACCCTGGCAATGAAAGCAGCCTTCAGCAATCCGCAGCAATTACTGGTACCGGGCATGTTCGCCCGCATTATCGCCATTGGTGAAAACCGTACAGGAGCTCTGCTCGTTCCCCAGCGGGCCGTGCAGGAGATGTTGGGAAAAACCTTTGTTACTGTTGTTGACGCCGAAAATAAAGCGGCGACCAGACCTGTAACCGTAGGGCCAAAAGTCGGCAGCTTCCAGGTTGTGGAAGAGGGGCTTACCGCTCAAGACGTTGTCGTTGTTGAAGGCTTTGCGAAAGTTCAGCCGGGGACACCGCTCGCCGTTACGCTAATCGGACCGGATGACCTTAATATTCCGGTTGTGAAGTAAGGAGGTGGGTTCATGGCTAAGTTTTTTATCAACCGGCCGATTTTCGCGATCGTAATCGCAATTCTCATTACTCTGGCCGGCGGCATCGCGGCCCTCAACCTGCCCATTGCGCAGTACCCGCAGATTACGCCTCCGCAGGTCAGCGTATCGACAACCTACACCGGCGCGAATGCCGATGTTGTCGAAAAAACTGTCGCCCAGGTGATTGAACAGCAGGTAAACGGCGTCGAAGGCGCTGTTTCCATGAGCTCGACCAGTTCGGATACCGGCAGTTACAACTTAAATGTCAAGTTTGAACTGGGCCAGGACCCCGATATGGTGACCATGTACACGCAAAACAGGGTGGTTCAGGCCACGGCCGGCCTGCCGCAGGAGGTTCAGCTGGCCGGGGTAACAACCCGCAAGGTTTCGCCGGACACAGTGCTGTACTTCAGCCTCGTTTCACCTGACGGCACTTATGACAGCGTGTTCCTCAAAAATTACGGCAGCATCAATATCATTGATGATATTCGCCGGGTTAAAGGAGTCGGCGATGTCGGCGAGTATGGCGCCAACTTCAGTATGCGCATTTGGCTCAAACCGGATAAGTTAGCCCAGCTCGGGATTACCGCCGCCGATGTTGCCACTGTCATTAAAGAACAGAACGTTCAAGCGCCGGCCGGTACCATTGGTCAGCTTCCTTCGGTGCCTGAGCAGGAATTTCAGTATACGGCCAGCGTTCAAGGCCGTCTGATCACCGAGGAAGAATTCGAAAAGATCATTATCCGCTCCCAGCCGGACGGCTCGGCCATTTACCTGGGTGATGTCGCCACCGTTGAACTGGGGCCGAGGGACAACGCCGTTAAAAGCAGCTTTAACAACCAGGATGCCGTGGTATTTGCCGTTCAGCTAACTACTGAGGCCAACGCCCTGGAAACAGTGGCCGGCGTACGCCAGGTCATTGAAGATGCCGCTAAACGCTTTCCGCCCGGCATGGAATATAAAATTCTCACCGACAATACCAAATACATCTCGGAATCTCTGGAAAAAGTGTTTCATACTTTCCTGGAAGCCCTGGCTTTGGTATTGATCATCGTCTATCTGTTCCTGCAAAACTGGCGGGCAACACTAATTCCGATGCTGGCGGTGCCGGTCTCATTAATCGGAACGTTTGGCGCCTTTATCCTTTTAGACTTTTCCATTAACACCCTCACCCTGTTTGCGATGGTGCTGGCCATTGGACTTGTTGTCGATGACGCCATTATCGTGGTTGAGGCGGTTGAGCATCATATGCGCAATTCCGGTCTTAGCCCCAAAGAAGCAACCATTCGGGCGATGGAAGAAGTATCCGGACCGGTAGTTGCCATCGCTTTCGTGCTGGCGTCTGTTTTTATCCCGGTGGCCTTCTTCGGCGGAACAACCGGCGTATTATACAAGCAGTTTGCCCTGACAATTGCTATCTCCATGGCCTTATCGGCCATTGTGGCGCTATCGCTGACACCGGCGCTGTGCAGCCTGCTGCTCAAGCCTTACAGCGATGAAGCCCACGCTCCAGCCGGTATGCTGGGCAGGTTCTTCGCCCGGTTTAATCTCTGGTTTGAGCGTCTTACCGAAAAATATTCGGAAGGCGTCCGGCATTCCATTCGCAAGGCCCGTCTGTGGGGCGTTGGGCTGGTCGTCATCCTGGTCCTGTGCGTCGCCATGCTGCGTATTCTCCCTTCAACCTTTGTTCCGAGTGAAGATCAGGGCTTTATGCTCTCTGTGGTCAGTCTGCCGGAAGCAGCCAGTATGAACCGCACCAGGGCTGTTGCCAATCAGGTCAGTGAAATTTACCGCGCCATTCCCGGGGTGGAAAATTCAATAGAAATTGTCGGTTTCGACATGCTGGCCGGCGGTCAGAAGTCCAATGGCGCAATGGTACTGGCCTCGCTGTACCCATGGTCGGAGCGCACAACGCCTGAAACACAGCTCAACGCGATCATTGGGCAGTCCATGGCCAAAGTCAGTGGAATACCTGAAGCCACCGTGTTCGCCTTTAATCCGCCGGCCTTGCCGGGAATAGGAACCCTCGGCGGTCTCACCTTAATGATTCAGGACCGGGGCGGTTCCAGCCTGGAAGAAATGAACAATGCCTCGCAGGCGCTCATTGCCGCCGCCCAGCAACGGCCGGAGTTCAGCATGGTGCAATCCAGCTTCCGGGCCAATACGCCGTCTTACCAATATGAGGTCAACCGGGAAAAAGCCAAAGCGCTGGGCGTCCCGGTGCAGGATATATTTACGGCCCTGCAAACCTTCATGGGCGGCGTTCAGGTCAACGACTTTAACCGTTTTGGCCGCACCTACAAAGTTGTACTGCAGGCTGAACCGGAGTTCCGCGCCGATGTCGACGCCACCCGCTTCTTTTATGTACGCAATTCAGCAGGCACGATGGTGCCGCTTAACACACTGGTTACACCGGTCCAGTCCAGTGGCCAGACATTGATTAAACGGTTTAACGGCTATCCGGCGATGCAGATCAATGCCACTGCCGCCCCCGGCTACAGCTCCGGCCAGGCCATGGATGCCCTGGAAGAAGTGGCGACCCAGGTATTGCCTTCAACCTTTACTTACGAGTGGGCCGACTTAAGCCGCGAAGAAAAACTGTCCAGCGGCGACACCACCGTAATCTTCGCTTTAGCTCTGCTGTTTGTGTTCCTGTGCCTGGCGGCGCTGTACGAAAGCTGGAATATCCCCTTTGCGGTACTGCTCTCAGTCCCGACCGGCATTTTAGGTTCAACGCTGTTCCAATATGCCCGGGGCTTTGAAAACAGCGTATATATGCAAATAGGCTTGGTCATGCTCATCGGCCTTTCGGCTAAAAATGCTATTCTGATTGTTGAATATGCCAAAGCGAGAACCGATCGAGGCATGGAACCGGTACAGGCGGCTATCGAAGCGTCCAAACTCCGGCTGCGGCCGATTCTCATGACATCGTTCGCTTTCATCCTGGGTTGCGTCCCGCTGGCGCTGTCAACCGGCGCCGGCGCTGCGGCCCGGACAGCGCTTGGTACAACCGTCGTCGGCGGTATGGTGGTAGCCACCGCCCTTGGCATATTCCTTGTACCGGTACTGTTTGTAGCGATCGAGTACATGGCCGCCAAAGTTAATTCTTTCCGAAACAAAAACAACAGCCATACCGGCTGATCCGGCATCAAAAAAAAGGCTGTCTCTCCGTCATTTGAACAAATGCGGAGAGACAGCCTTATCTTGTTGCCGGCCGCTCAATGATATGCCGGAAGGACCGAACCAGCGCCGGATCGAATTGCGTGCCGGAGCACCGTTCCAATTCGGCAATGGCCTCGCCCTGCGACAGGGCCTGACGATAAGGCCGGTCATTGGTCATCGCGTCATAGGCATCGGCAATAGCCAGAATCCGGCAGGCAACAGGTATACTCTCGCCTTCTAAGCCCAGCGGATATCCCTGTCCGTTCCACCACTCCTGATGTTTTAATATCCAGTCGGCAATAGGCGCCAGTTCGGCCGACGCCTGGGCAATCCGGTAGCCGATTTCACAATGGCGCTTGATAATTTCAAATTCTTCGTCAGTCAACCGGCCGGGCTTAAATAAAATATGGTCAGGAATACCGACTTTGCCAATATCATGAAAACGGGCCAGCAGTCTTAGATCAGATACTTTGCTTTCCGCAACGCCAATCGCCAGGGCCAGATCGACCACAACCTGCTGCAGGCGGTCAGCATGGCCATCGGTAATAAAATCCCGTACTTCCATGGCCTTGGCCAGTGTTTGGACAATAGCGCTGCGGGTACTATGACTGCTATGCAGTTTCTCCCGGTACATGTTGTCGTCAGCCGCCTTGAATACTTCACGCATATTCTGCTCCGGACTTGACCGGATACCCAGCCCGATCGAAATGCTGATGGGAATCTGCGTGTTGGCCTCCCGGAATTGTTTTACCCTGGACCGGAGATCGTGACAAGTTTTCTCCAGAGCCTGCTCATCCCGGTCAAACACAATAACAGCAAACTCGTCGCCGCCTACCCGGGCCACCAGCTCCTGCGGGCCAAATCCCCCCTGAATAAGCCTGGCCGCATTCAGCAGCAGCCGATCACCGGCCTGATGCCCCAGAGTGTCATTGATCAACTTTAGTCCGTCTATATCACAAACAATAATTCCGGCCGGAAAACGGCGGTTATCATTCAGCTGATCAAGCTTGTCCTCAAAGCTGGCGCGATTAAATAAGCCGGTAATCCGGTCATGTAAGCCCAGGTATTTAAGCTTATTCTTTAATTCCACCCGCCCGGTGATATCTCTGATGACGGCCACGGCATCGGTTGCGCCGCATACCATAATTCTGGCCTCCCGCCACTGGATTTTTCCGTTAATCTCAATATCATATTCAAAATACTGCGTTTTTTGGGTGCCAAAAGCCTGCTCCAGATTTTCCTGATATTGCAGCGCTTTATCGGCAGGCAGAAGTTCAGCCAAATTTCGTCCGATTTTGTCAGTAAAATCAAATAACGGTACGGCGAAATCACTGCCGGGATTAAGCTCCAGTAAATTGCCCTGTCGGTCAAACCGCAAGAGTAAATCCGGCAAAGCGTCGATTATTGCCTGACTTCTGCACTGGCTGTTGCTCAGCGCCTCATGTAAACGGGCGTTTTCCAGCGCAATAGAAGCCAGTTCGGCAAAGCTGACCAGCATCTGCCGTTCTTCCTCGTCCACAGTATGCTCTGTGGTATAGTTCATACTGAAAATCCCGGCAACTTTGCCGCCCGTTTTTAACGGTACGCCGATACCGGACTTCAGCCGTTCATAGGCCTGCCCTTGGAGCCGCCCTGTCCATTGTTGATAGTTTGGGATGAAAACAATATCGCCTTCAGCCCACACCCGCCCAATCAGGCCTTCCCCCCTGCAAACCGTCTGCTGCACCCATTCGGGGGGAAAACCGGCCACTACCCGGGGTTGCATAAACCGGCCGGTCTCATCCAGCAGGTATATATGGCCAAACTGGGCGCCGCTGATTGCCATCATCTTGGCTACCACCGTCTGCAGCAAAGTATCCACCGCCCGCGCCTGCATCATTGTCAGTGCGGCTTCGTGCAAAGCAGCCAGACACTCGTTGCGGCGGTTAATAATTGTTTCCCGGCACAATAATTCATCAAACTGATGTCTTAACTCCTCTTCGGCTGCATACAATTCTTCAGAGGTAGCGGCAATTTCCTCATTCTGCTTACGCAGGCTCTCCTCCCGCGCCGCCAGCGCCTGAACGTTTAGGCTTACCAGTCGAAATAATACGGCGGCAGTAATTGCAATAAACAGCCAGCCTTTCACCACCTCAAGCTGATTACGCAAAATCCGGTCGCTCACAAAATAGCCAACCATAAAGTCGGATACGACGATCCAGAGCGCACCGGCAACGGCATAGGCGGCTGCAATTCTCACCGCACTTGACCTGTCTGGCTTCATACAGCAATCCCCCAGCTTTAAATTATAATTTTACTCATTTTTCGACTAAGTAAGAAGTATTCCCTGCCGGGTAAGGCTTTCCGAACTACAAATAAAACTGCTGCCATAAGGCAGCAGTCATTTGGGGTAATGCCAATGAACCAGTTTAAGTAAGTCTAGAAAGCGCAGGTATCATTATCATCGCCGCAGAAGCAAAACAGTAAAATGATGATGATAATGATAATCCACACCCAACTGTCGCGACCGCCATAACCGCCAAAACCCATAAGAATTCCTCCTTATTTAATCCATTTAGTAAATTTGAACTTTGCTATATATCCTATGTAGCAGGCCGGAGCAGTGACACTTGTCAACTGCGAATTTTCCCGATTGACGGATAAACAAAACACCACTGCAGAACAGCGGTGTTTTTGTCCAGGGCGGGCAATATGTAGTTGTCAGCAGGTTGAAGTATCATCGTCACAGCAAAAGAAGAACAGCAGGAGAATTATGATAATGATTATAATCCCACTGCCATTATGTCCACCATGATTTCCAAATCCACCGAATCCCATAGAAACTCCTCCTTTTTTATCATGTTTCCGGTTATCTGTGTAACCTAGGATATTCTATGATCGGTTTGATTCTTTTGCTACTGAAAAGGAAAAGGAATATAGCTTCGCTTTTTATCGACGACACGCCCCTGCTTCCGCCAGCGGACGTTAAAGCGCTACATCCTCTCATCATCCGTTTCTGTTTTGGTGTTAAGCCTTAAGCATGTACAATTCTTTCCTTTAGCTCAGACCTTTTCGCGTCATTAAAATTGTGCTGCTCACTCAAATAACCGGTAATCCGCCGGATACGCTTAATCGGTGATTTTTCAACGGCCCGGATAACCACCTCGTCACCTTCAAGCTGAATATTGACCTGACCTAAAACTTTACCTTTGGCTTTCCATAGCGCCAGTTCTTCCTTTACATATACCTCCGCTTCCTCCCGGGAAACACATTCAGGCAGTTCAACACTGACATTGTCAACCATTACCATGCTAACACCCTCCTTAAGGACAAAATTCAGTTTCCAGATGGCTTCCACTTCCTGCCTAGTCAATCGTCAAATGCCGCCAGGGCTATTGGCAAAGACTGAATAACTGTATTGCCGGCGGCAGGCAGGCCAACCAAAATCGCACTAATAATTTCTTCCCGGCTTGCCCCTAATGCTTTGGCCTGCTTAACATGAAAGGAAATTCCTCCCTCCAGCCGCATTGCAGCCAAAACAGCCAGATAGGCCAGTTCGGCCGTCTTCTGCTCTAATGCGCCGGCTGCATCCAATTGCCGGACAGCCCCCAGCCAGGCCTGAGAATGCCCGGGAGCTTCCTCAATAAACGTACTAAATGCATGACTGATATTTTTTTTATCCATTTACGCCCACCTGCCAATTCCCTTTTTTTCCCTTTTCTCGTTGCAAATCCAAATTTCCTGCTTATGCCAAAATTTACCTGTTTCCTTCATTCCCGAACTGAACAATTATCATAAAAGCCTGCTTTTACTGTATCACACTTCCTTTAAATAATGAATATTATGTAACGAGGATGGTGATTAGATGAGCATTGAAGAAGATCGTAAAAAGAAAAAAGGCGCCAGCAATACTACGCCGCAGCGGGACAGCCGAAACCATAACCATACGTTTTTAGCCCCGACGGACATAGCCAGAAGCCACCAGCACATCATTGTCGGCACAACCAGCCCGGCCATTGAAACTGGTGACAGCCACGTACACAGAATATACGTCAGAACCTCCTATGACCCCAAAGATGATGACGGTCACTGGCATATGGTTGATGTAACAACCGGAGCGGCCATTGAAGTACCAGGCGATGAGCATACCCATTATTTTGACGGAGAAACAAGTTACGACCTGGGACACCGGCATTGCTTTGACAATATCACAGCATCCATCACCAATGATGCTGAAGATTGTTAGTACTACCGGTAGCACTGCAAGCTGCGTAGTAAAGGCTCAAACTGCGGAAAACCTCTTAGGTCCACTCCTAAGAGGTTTTCTAATAAAGCAGAGCAAAGACCCTGGTACCTTGCGTCACTTAAATTTTGAGATTAAAATGCGAAATTTTTTTGCCCTGCGAGCGGAGAAGCCGCGCATCGCAAGGTACTAGTTCATTGCCACTCATATTCTAAGGTTAGCAGCAGCCCGTTATTGTCCGGCTTTATACTGTAATAGGAAGAATAAGAAAGGAGCTTGTGAAAAGACCGGAACTGCTTTGGCGATTCACCGACAATCTCCGGCACTTTCATCGTCACCAGCGCTTTATTATTAAAGTTCTCGACAACGCTTACGTTATTGGAAACCAACTTGATTGCAGCTAAGATGCGGATAAAGGTTGCCCTCTTCATAGTAAACACGGCCCCTTTCTTTATACTAATTATAGCATAAACCGGCGGCTGTTTGCCACTTAAATCTTGGACGCAAGGTACTGTACTAGTACCTTGTCAGCCCTGATTCAGTGAATACTGACGGTCTATTTTCCGCAAGCCTTCGTTGTCGTCGGTCAGTATACTCCCGGTATGCCGCCTTCCTCCGCCCTGCATTGCAAAAAAAGCTACACTGTCTAAATCCTAATTCACAACTTTGCCAAAACACTAGTCAATCTTCACGCTGATTAAGGTGAATTCGGCGCTGTCCGCCAGTGCGTCCGTTACTGCACTTAATCTTATTCTGTCCGGTGCGGCGGGGTTGGTCAAATGCAGGAAAAAGTTCAAAATAACATTGGTATTGGCCTCCTGCTCCCGGTCATAAGTAACCAATGGCGATTCTATCTCAATCCCGGCAGCCAGTTCCGTCAAATTACTTTGTACGGCAGCCAATGCGTCCTCTGTATCCTGCGGATCAGCCAATCGCATCTTAACGGCAAACACACGTACTAATTTATCCTGCTTAATATACATACGCTTTCCCCCTGCATTCCTTTTTAATATGTTATTCGGCTTAACCGGCAAATGAGACAATGACAAAGCTGACGCTGTAAAGAAAAATGCCCAGCAAACAAAAAGGCTGCCGCCTGAGCAATAAACATTGCCTGGTGACAGCCCTTTCGCGCCTGCCTGTATTTTCTTTGATTACCATAAAGCCTGAGCGGCAATATGGGCCAAAGCCGCCAAAGGAGCGGGATAAATACCGATAAACAAAGTCGCAACGACACTGACCACAGCCGCTAACTGCAGGGAACCGCTGACCATTAGCCGTTGTTGCTGCCTGGGCGGATTCATATACATCGCTCTCACCACCAGCAAATAGTAATATACGGAAATCATCGACATACCAAAGCCCAGCGCTGCCAATTCCCAATAACCTTGTTCCATAGCCGCCATAAAAATATAGAACTTACCGGCAAAGCCGGCCATTGGCGGAATACCGGCCATTGACAACAATGCCACCGTCATGGTCAGAGCCAAAAACGGCGCCCGCCGGGCCAGTCCGGAAAAATCGTCAATGTCTTCAGCCCCCCGTTGATTGCAGACGGCAACGACAACGGCAAAGACGCCGACATTGGCAAACACGTACAGCATCGCATAAAACAGTATTCCCTTGACGCCTGCGGCATTGGCGGCCACCAGCCCGGTCAGCAGATAACCGGCTTGCGCCACTGAAGAATAACCCAGCAGCCGTTTGATGTTCGTTTGCCGCATAGCCGCAATTGTGCCGCCGATCATACTAAGCGCAGCCAGTACGGCCGCCACCGGCAGCCAATAAACCTGCAAGCCGGCGAAAGCCACCAGAAAAATCCGGAGCAATACGGCCAAACTGGCCGCTTTTGAACCCATGGCCAGCATAGCCGTTACCGGCGTTGGCGCGCCTTCATAAATATCCGGCGCCCACATATGAAACGGGACAATTGCCAGTTTAAAGCACAGCCCGGTCAGCAACAGCGCACTACCCAGCAGCACAGCCGGGCTGGCGGCGGCCTGGGCGGCAATTTCCGTCAGCACGACACTGCCGGTAAAGCCATAAATCCAACTGATGCCATACAATAAAGCAGCGCTGGATGCCGATCCCAAAATCAGGTATTTTACGCCGGCTTCACTGGATTTTACACTGCTGAAATTAAAGGCGGTCAGAATATAAAAAACAACGGCCATCAATTCCAAACCCAGAAACATCGTAACCAGATCATTGGCGGAAGCCATCACCATCATCCCCGCCAGCGCCAGCAACAGCAGGGAGTAGAATTCACCCCGGCAGTCCAGGCGTTCCACATAATCAACCGAAAACAATAACGTCAGCAGAACTGCCAGTAAACACAGCTGTTTGAAAAATACGGCAAAGTTATCCACCACAAACAACCCCTGATAGACGGCCGCCGCCGGGCCGTATTGCGTAAAGCTATACATCAATATCGCCAGCACGCCCCCGCTGGCGGCATACCCCAAACTGCGCCGCGAGGCCGTCCGGGGCAGCAGCAAATCAGCGAGCAGCAGCAGCCCGGCCAGCAATACCACCGCAATTTCACCGCTTAAGAGCATAATCCTCATTTAAAAATTCCTCCCAATAAAGACGCTCCGGCGGATAGCTCCGCTAAGACCGGCAGGATTGGCTGGATGCCACTGTCAACCATGCCCATTAAAAGTTGCGGGAAAATACCAAAAGCAATGAGTACCGAACCCAGTAAGACCAGCGGCGCCAGTTCAACGCCCCGGGCATCCCGGCAATCGTCAAATTCAGTCCGGCGCGGCCCGAACAAAATGTTGGACAGGACCCGCAAAATATATAAAGCGGTAAATACAATACCGGCGATTGCCAATACGGCGTACAGTGGATATTGCCGGAACGCGCCGACAAAAATAGTGAACTCCGGAATAAAGCCGATTAATCCCGGCAGTCCCAGCGATGCCAGGCCTGCCAGCATAAACCCGGTGGCCACCCTGGGCATTTGGTGAGCCAGCCCGCCCAGGTCCGGGATATGGCGGGTATGCGTTTTTTCATATACCTGGCCGATCATGGCAAAAAACAAGGCGCTCATTACGCCATGGGCAAACATATTGGCCACCGCGCCATTGATACTGACCACATCCAAAGCGGCAAAGCCAATGAGCACATACCCCATGTGGGATACAGAAGAATAGCCGATCACATATTTGAGGTCCTTCTGCGCTAAGGCCACAAAAGCGGCATACAGCACATTGACCACCGCCAGCGCCGCAATCAGCGGCGCCCAGAATTTAGCGCCGAGCGGCAATATCACTAAGCCTAAGCGAATTAGGCCATAGCCGCCAATCTTTTTTAACACTCCGGCGTGAATCATCGACACTGCCGTCGGCGCTCCGGCGTAACCGTCCGGCGACCAGCTGTGGAACGGCCACATGGACAGTAGTGTGCCAAAACCAATGAGCAGCAGCAGGAAGGCAACGATCTGAAACGGCTCGGACAGCTGACCGAGCTGATGCGCCCGGGCCAATGCCTCCATGCTGAACGTCCGCATTCCCGGCGGATAAGCTGTCAGGTACACCGCAATAACGCCCACCAGCATGACCGCCGATCCCAACAACAAATAAATGGTCAGCTTCATGCCGGCGTATTCCTTGCTTACCCGCTTGGTAGAACCCCAGATAACCACCATAATATAAATAGGAATAACCACCAGTTCATAAAACAATAGAAAAATAAATAAATCACGGGTAATAAAGGTTCCGGTCACCCCGGTCAGCAAAAGCATTAACAGGATAAAAAATTCTTTCGTTCGCGGCTTTATCCGCCAGGAAGCAAAAACCGCCGAAAGGCCAATCAGGGCGGTAAGCAGCAGCAACGGCAGGGAAATGCCGTCCACCCCCAAAGAGTACGTTACCCCGAGATCCGGAATCCAGGGAATGCTCTCCGTAAATTGCATGCCGCCGGCAGTAAAATCATAGGCCCAGTAGGCATAGCCGGACAGGCCCAGCACAATTGCCATTGCCCCGGCGGCGACCAGCCTGATTGCGTCTTCAGCCGGGCGGGGCAGACAGGCCATTACGAAGATCCCGCCCAGCGGGGTTAGCAGAATTGCCGTCAGCAACGGAAAATCAGCCATTTACTACACCTCCCAGCCAGACATTACCGCCGGTAACACCGGTCATCATCAGCCAGACCGCCACCAGCAGGATTGCGCCAAACAAAACCAGCCCATATTGCTGTACCTGCCCGGTCTGCAGCTTGCGCCAGCTTTCACTCAGGCGCAGCGTCAAGCTTGCCAGGCCATTGATGATTCCATCGACAATATAAATATCAACCCAGTACAAAACTTTAGCCAGCCCCTGAACTAAGGTATTGTTCAGCCACTGATACATTTCATCAATGTAATATTTGTGATAACTCAGTTGATATAACACCGGGAAACGCCAGGCCAGGCGGTCTGGCGAAACCCGGCCGGCGCCATAGATCAGCCAGGCTAAACCCATTGCAGCCAGGGCCAATGCCGTCGAAACAACGGCAATGTTCCAATCCAGACCGCTATGCTGAACCGCCCCAAACCGTACCCAATACCCAAAATCATGGCGATAGGAAAAATATCCCGCCATAATAGCCAATACGCTAAGCAAAACCAGGGGAATACGCATGGACAACGGTGCTTCATGCGGATGGTTCTCCGGTTTTTGCGGCCCAAAAAACACCACAAACAGCAGTCTGGCCATATAAAAAGCCGTCAAGCAGGAAGCTGCCAGCGCCAGCAGGTAAAGCGGCGTACTGACTTGCGCCACTGCCAGCAGAATTTCATCTTTGGAAAAAAACCCGGCCAAAGGCGGAATTCCGGCAATTGCCAACACCCCGACCGTCATAGCGGCAAAGGTAACCGGCATCCGGTGACGCAATCCGCCCATGGCAAAAATATTACTCTGATCGGCCAAACCATGAATGACCGCGCCTGCCGCCAAAAACAGCAATGCTTTAAAAAAGGCGTGCGTCATCAGGTGAAACATCGCGGCGGTAACACTGCCCACTCCCAGGGCCAGCATCATTAAACCCAGCTGACTGATGGTGGAGTAGGCCAGAATTCTTTTGATTTCCCGCTGGGTAACGGCAATACTGGCGCCAAAGCAGGCGGTCACAGCGCCGGTCCAGGCGATGAGTTCCAGCGCCCAGGGCAAGGCATCAAAGAGAAAATATACGCGTGCAATCAGATAGATCCCGGCTACCACCATGGTGGCGGCATGAATCAGCGCCGATACGGGCGTTGGTCCCTCCATCGCATCCGGCAGCCAAACATGCAGGGGAAACTGACCCGATTTGGCGACCGGCCCTAAAAAAACCAGTATGGCCGCCACTGTCAGCAGACCAGTGCCATAGCGGCCGGCATAGGCCGGAATTGTCCGGCCTAACTGCTCAAAATCCAAGGTGCCAAATACAACCTGCAGCAGCAGAATGCCCAGCAGTAAGCCGAAATCGCCAATCCTGGTAGTAATAAATGCTTTTTTAGCAGCTTCACAGGCCGAAGGCTTGGTAAAATAATAGCCTATCAGTAAATAGGAGGCCAAACCGACCAATTCCCAGAAAACAAACAGCTGGACAAAGTTAACAGCGATTACCAGCCCCAGCATAGCTGCGGCAAATAACGACAGGTAAGCAAAAAACCGCCCAAAGCCGGGGTCGTCCCGCATATAGCCAAGCGAGTAAATTTGCACCATTAAAGCGACGAAAGTTACCACCACGAGCATCATGGCTGACACAGGATCAATATATACCCCCATATCAATTGCCAGGCCCTCGATCGTTACCCAGGGTATCCGCACAATCAGCGGGTTGTCGACAGTGATATGCTGAAAGACCACACCATAGCCCACCCCCAGGGACAAAGCAAAACTCAAAAAACTCATGCCAATTGCCGTCACTGCCGCCAGGAACCGCTTATGCCGCAAAAAGAACCCGATGGCAACGAAGGCCAGCGCCGGAAGCAGCGGAATCAGCCAGGCCTGCCGCAATATAAATTCGCTAAACATTTTCTTCACCTGCTCTTTCGTCGCCTCATTACCAGCGTAAGCCGTTCAGCCGCTCGGCCAGTACGGTATCGCGGTCATCATATACCCTAAATACCAGCGCCAGCCCAACGGCAACCTCTGCTGCCGCCACCGCAATGGTGAATATTGCAAAAATCTGTCCTGTCGCAGCTTCCGGAGTAATAAACCGGGAAAACGCAATTAAATTGATATTCACTGCATTGAGCATTAGCTCAATACTCATTAGCATGGCCACAATATTGCGTTTGGTCAGAATTCCATACAAGCCGATCACAAACAATATAGCCGCGACAATCAAGTAATGTTCCAAGCCGATCATTCTTCCTCAACTCCTTTGGCCAAGACAATGGCTCCGACCATAGCCGCCAGCAGCAGCAACGCCGCTACTTCAAAAGCCACCATATAATCGGTCAGTAAAGCGCGGGCAATCACCGGAGCAGCATGATCCAGAGCGCCCGCCGCCGAATGCTGCCACGGCGTCAGTGCAATTGCGCCCACTAAAACAGCCAGCAAAGCAGTGCCTAAAGCAGCCGCCCGGAACGACCGCTCATTATTCTGATTGGACTCGTTCATACTCCGGCGGCGGGTCAGCATAACGCCCAGCACTAAAATGACGGCAATCGCCCCGCTGTAGACCAGCAATTGGACAGCAGCTAAAAACTCGGCATTCAGCATAACATACAAGCCGCTCACCCCAATAAAACACACCACCAGCAGCAGCGCGCTGTGCACCAGATTCTGTTTCAGCACTACGCCTAAAGCCGAGGCTACCGTAACAGCCGCTAAAAGGTAAAAAGCCGCTATAAAAACCAGCTCGCTCATTTGGATCCCTCCTCCTTGCCCGTATCGGCCCGGCCGGCAGCCGCTGCGTCGGCGGCGGCTGCCGGCGGCCGCTGCAACGACAGGGCCAGACAGTCGATCTCCAGCTGATTCCGGAAATAACTGCTTCGCTCATATTGCTGATTCCAGCAAATAGCGGCTGTGGGACAGGCTTCAATACAATAGTCGCAATACAAACAGCGCCCGGAGTGGTAAATATAAGAAGTTAACTGGCGCTTTTTTTGTTCATTGGTGCGGGTTGTCAGTTCAATCACCTGGTTAGGGCAGGCTGAAGCGCACAAACCGCAGGCAATGCATTTTTGATGCGACAATTGAAGCTCGCCGCCCCTGAACAGCGGCCCCAGGGCTATTTTCTCCTCAGGGTATTGTACGGTTACTTTCTTGGCAAAAAAACGGGTTAAGGTAATATAAAGCCCGGTTAACAACCCCCTGCCCTGCATAGCCTCATCCTCCTGACTTAACCTTGATTAATATAAATGCCGATGCCGGTAATCACTACATTCGCCAGGGACAGCGGCAATAGTATTTTCCAGCCAAAAGCCATCAATTGATCTACCCTTGGCCGGGGAAATGTCCAGCGCAGCCACATGAAAACCAGAATCATTGCCGCAGTTTTCAGCAGGAACCACAGCCAGCCCGGCAGCAGCGGACCATTCCAGCCGCCGAGAAACAAGGTTGTCGCAATCGCCGCAGCCGCAAAGAGACTGGCGTATTCGGCCAGAAAAAACAACGCCCACCGCATGCCGCTGTATTCGGTAAATGGCCCGGCCACCAGTTCCGATTCACTCTCGACCAGATCAAACGGGGCCCGGTTTGTTTCAGCGGTCGCCGCGATTACAAAAATGATAAACGCCAGTGGCTGTACAGCCACAAACCACAGCTGACTCTGGGCGGCCACAATATCACTCATCCGCATTGAGCCAACCAGCATGACCACCCCTAAAATGGCGAAAACCAGGGGAATTTCGTAACTCAGCATCTGGGCTACCGTACGCATCCCCCCCAGCAGGGCGTATTTGCTGTTTGACGCCCAGCCGGCCATTAAGAACGGCAGAGTGGCCTGGGAAGATATTGCAATAAAATAAAAAATACCAATATTCACATCAGCAAAGATTGCCTGATCGTCAAAAGGAATGACGACATAAACGGCAGCGGCCGGAATAAACAGCAGCATTGGCGCGAGCACCCACAGCCAGCGGTCGGCGCCGGCCGGTCTGATATCCTCCTTGGACATTAATTTCAGCATATCCGCCACCGACTGCAGCGTGCCCCAGGGCCCCACCCGGTTAGGGCCGATCCGCATCTGGATGAAGGCGCTGACCTTACGCTCAGCATACACCAGGACAACAGCCGATAAAGAAATGACCGTAAAAATGGCGCCGCTGTTAATCAGTGTCATTATGACATCCACCCACTGAGGATTGGGCAAGTAAAGACTCAAAAAATTACGTAATAGCTGCGCAATCCCAAACAGACCTGTTACTTCTTGCATGTCTTATGACTCCTTTATCTTATTGGCGGTGCGGGCTTCCTTAGAATCTTCCCTGCCGTACTAACAGTCCACTTCCCCCATGAGTGGATCAAGCGTGGCCAGCACGGCAACCACATCGGCAATCAGTAAGCCCCGGCACAGCTCATTCAGCGATTGCAGATTGATAAACGAAGGACGTCGTACATGAATACGGTAAGGCTTGGGAGAACCATCGCTGACAATATAAAATCCCAGTTCGCCGCGGGGGTTTTCAATCCGGTGATACACATCACCGGCCGGCGGCTTTAAAACTTTAGGCAGCTTGGCCAGCACCGGACCCTCCGGCATTTGATCCAACGCCTGCGCAACCATCGCCGCGCTCTGTTCCATTTCCGCCATTCTGACAATATAGCGGTCCCAGTTATCGCCGGTTGTTCCCAGCGGAACACTGAAGCTCAGACGGTCATAAAAGCCATAAGGCTCAACCCTGCGAATGTCATAATCGATACCTGAGGCTCTTAGCGCCGGGCCGGTCAGTCCCAGCTCCAAAGCTCTTGCGCCATCGATGACCGCACTGTTTTTCAGGCGATGACCCAGGATTTCATTGCCGGTAAGCAAACCATGATACTCGGCCAGCATTGCCGGAAAATCCACCAGAAACTGCCTTGCCGCCGCTGTGAATTCAGCTGTAACATCCGCTCTTACCCCGCCGATGCGAATATAACTGTAGGTCAGCCTGGCTCCGCAGGCCATATGAAATAAATCCAAAATCCGCTCACGATCGCGAAATCCAAACATCATGCCGGTGGTAGCGCCAAGATCAATGGCCAGCGAAGCCATAAACAGCAAATGGCTGGCAATACGGTTAAGTTCCGCCATGATGATGCGCAGATACTCCGCCCGCTCGGGAACTTCTACCTCCAGCAGCTTTTCCACTGTCTGGCAGTAGCCTAAATTATTGCCCATGGCCGCCGCATAATCCAGCCGGTCGGTATAAGGAATAAACTGGCTGTAGGTACGGCTTTCCGCCAGTTTTTCAATGCCGCGGTGCAAATAGCCCAGTTCAGGCGCGGCCTTGACAATCCGCTCACCGTCCAGTTCCAGTATGACTTGCAAAACACCATGGGTACTGGGATGCTGAGGGCCCATATTCAAAGTGTAGGTCTCAGTTCTTGGCATAGCCTATCCCCCTTTTGCCCGCCGGGTCAACTGATACGCTTTACGCAGCGGATGCTCATTAAACCCCTCAGGCGTCAAAATACGCCGCAAATGCGGATGACCGGTAAATCTGACTCCCAGCAGATCATAAATCTCCCGTTCCTGAAAATCGGCCGACAACCATACCGGCACCACCGAATCAATTTCCGGACATTCCGCCGGGCAGCGGCTTTTCACGGTTAACGACTGCCGCAGAGGCAGGGAATATAAATGGTAAACCAGCTCGAAATAGTTCAAATAATCTACCGCTGTCAAATTACTTAACAGATTAAACCGGTAATCCGCACCCGTTTTAAGCTCCTGCATCAGCTCCAGTAAAGCTTGGGCATCTACCAGCAGGGCCTGCCGGCAGCCTTCCCCGGCAATCTGCAGCGCCTGCGGATACCGGCTCTGCAATTGCTGCAGCAAATCCAGGCTCATTGCTTGTTTACTCATCGTTGGCCCGCCTCGCAGTTCCCGGATGCTGAATTTTGCGTTTTAATTCCACCATTCCCTGAATTAACGCTTCAGGGCGGGGCGGACAGCCCGGAATATAAATATCGACCGGCAAAATATTGTCCACACCGGGAACAACGGAATAAGAATCGGCAAACGGTCCGCCGGCATTGGCGCAGCTTCCCATGGCAATTACATATTTGGGTTCAGGCATTTGGTCGTATAAACGCTTAAGCGGCCCGGCCATTTTCCAGGTAAGCGTGCCGGCGACAATCAACACATCAGCCTGGCGCGGCGACGGCCGGAACACTTCATAACCAAACCGGGCTAAATCAAATCGGGCGGCGGCGGCGGCCATCATTTCCATCGAACAGCAGGCAAGTCCTGAGGACAAAGGCCACAGGGAATTACCGCGGGCCCACTTCAACACTGTATCCAGCGTCGTCAAAATAATATTCTTGGGCAGCAATTCATCGCCGGGCTGCTTAGGTACACCTTTTACTTCCATTCCAACGCCCCCTTTTTCCAGGCATATGCCAATCCTAAGGTTAAAATGCCTATGAAGATAAACATTTCAATAAAAGCAAACCTGCCCAATTGCTGAAACACCACTGCCCACAAGTATAAAAAAATTGTTTCAATATCAAATACCACAAAGACTAAAGCATATAAAAAATAACTGGCCCGAAACTGAACCCAGGTGCTGCCCACTGTATCGACACCGCATTCATAAGGCAGCGACTTAGCGGCGCTGGGCCGGCGGGGATGAATAAAGGCCGAGGCGCCTAAAGCCAACAGGGGAAATACCACCGCAATCACCAGAAATATTGCGATATTACCATAATCCTGCAACATACGATCAGCTCCTTACCGCTAAATAAAACCCTTGATCCTTGTCATAACGCTAAATTCAACTTATTTAGTAAACTAATGTAATTAAAATAAATTAAATAAATATTAACATAGATTTGGCATACTGACAATATATGTATTCATTTTTTTATTACTTTGGTAATTTCACAATGAACATAATGTAATACTGTTATTTCTTTTTTCGACAAATTCAGCGTTCATGTAAACATAATGAAGCAAGACAAACATAAATAAAAAAAGTCAGCTGTCCATTCAGACAGCTGACGCTCTTACCCCTTCTTAACCCTAATTGTTATTCAAGATGATCGCCAATATACCGACACCTAAAATCGTTCGCATGACCTCTTCATGATGGTCCTTTTCCCGTTGCCGCCGTTCGTTGTATTCCCGGTCGCTTTCATTCTGGCGCCGCTTCATTTCCCGTTCATGGCGGGCCTTTTCTTCCTGGACCCGCCGCTCGCGTTCTTTCTCCTTCTGTTCATAACGGCGGTTATCCTGCCTATGGTCATTCCGGGAGGACGCCTCAATAGCCGATGCGCCTATCCCGAATTGCATTAATCCGATCATTGAAAATACAACCACTTTTTTTGCTATACTATTCATATCACTCTCTCCTTATTTTCCCGGATAGATTCCATTTGAAAGCCTAAACTGACTAATCAGTCAATCCTGAGTATAAAAAACTACCTCCATCCCTCCCCGGCGACAGGATAATCAGTAAACAATCACATCTGCCAAGAGCGTTACTGCAATGGATCTTAGGTAATTTGATAAATTAAGTATATCTGCCATCTTTTAGAATTTTTTTAGAAAAACCTGCCTAAATGTCAACCAGCCCTTTACAATTTTTGCAAAGGCTGGCACCTGCTAAGATATTCGTTGTTAGATACAATTATGCCGCGAAATGTTGCAAATAATACATTCCATTTTAACATTTATGGCTTCTGCTCTCTGCCACGATTTTCTAAATGTATTCTAAAAATCGAACTTTATACTAAAAGTAAGAGATGGCTTACATCAACAAAATAGCGCTGTCAGAGGAAAACAACAGTTTTCCCTTTTATATACCCCAACACCTGGTGTTGGGGATTTGTGCTGTACCCGCATTTAACGACGGCTTTCGGCTACTGCCGATTGCCGTCTTAGGGTTGCCTGCGGGCGTTCCATTTATTTTGCGGAAATCACATCAACGCCCATATAGCGGCGGAGAACTTCCGGCACAACCACCGAGCCGTCTTCCTGCTGATAATTTTCCAATATTGCGGCCACAGTCCGGCCGACCGCCAAGCCTGAACCGTTTAAAGTGTGTACAAATTCCGGTTTGGCCTTAGGTTCGCGCCGGAACTTGATATCAGCCCGCCGGGCCTGAAAATCCTCAAAATTAGAACAGGACGAAATCTCCCGGTATTTAGCAAAACTAGGCAGCCAAACCTCAATATCGTACGTTTTAGCCGACGCAAAGCCCATGTCGCCGGTGCATAACGCAATGACCCGATACGGCAGTCCCAGCAGCTTCAGCACCTGCTCGGCATTGTTCGTAAGCTTCTCTAATTCCTGATAGGATTGCTCAGGCAGGCAAAACTTCACCAGCTCGACTTTATTAAATTGGTGCAGGCGAATCAATCCCCGCGTATCACGGCCTGCCGCACCGGCTTCGGCCCGGAAACAGGCGCTGTAGGCTGCATAATAAAAAGGCAGCCCTTTGCCGTCAATAATTTCAGCACGATGCAGATTGGTAATCGGAACTTCGGCTGTTGGGATTAAATAATACTCCAAGCCTTCCAGCTTAAACATATCCTCACTGAATTTAGGCAGCTGCCCGGTACCGGTCATACTGTCTTTATTGGCGATAAACGGCGGCAAATACTCGGTATAGCCATGCTCGCCGGTATGTAAATCAAGCATAAAATTAATCAGTGCTCTTTCCAGTCTGGCCCCTAACCCGCGATAGAAAGTAAAGCGCGCCCCGGTAACCTTACCGCCCCGCTCGAAATCCAAAATCCCCAAATTTTCGCCGATTTCCCAATGAGGCAGCGGTTTTTGACTAAAGCGGCGGGGTTCGCCCCAGCGGCGGATTTCCAGGTTGTCATCCTCGTTGCGTCCGACCGGCACAGTTTCACTGGGAATGTTGGGAATGCCCAGAAGAATCTCCGTCAGTCCGGCTTCAGCTTCCTTGATCTTTGCATCAAGCCGGCTGATTTTGTCGCCAACGTCGCGCATTTGAGCAACAAGCGCATCGGCATTTTCCTTATTCCGTTTCATGACACTGATCTGCTGTGAAACGGTATTACGTTGATTTTTCAAAACTTCCACTTCACTTACTAACTCACGGCGCTCTTTTTCCAAAGCCAAAAAACCGGCTAAATCAAGCGTACTGCCGCGATTTGCCAAAGCCTGCTGTACCTTTTCCGGGTTATCCCGGACAAATTTGATATCAAGCATAAATCAAACCCCCAAAAAAACTACCGCCTGAAGTGGCGGGTATCTACGAAACGACCTCTCTATTGCCTACAGCCTGTTATTATTATAAACGGCTGAGAAAATGGTATACTATTCTATTCAATTATATCCAGTTGGCAAACCACTGTCAAACGCCTGTATGAACCAAACTCCTTCCGGTCTGGCAAGGAGTTTTCCTCAACGCTGATGCTGATATTTCATTAATTGAATAAAATTCCCACTGATTACCGGGTCAAACTGCTGCCCGGCGCAACGCTTAATCTCGTTCAGGGCTTGTGCGGCCGTATATGGATCACGATAACACCGCTTGCTGGTCATGGCGTCATAAGCGTCGCAAATGGACAGCATCCGGCTTAAAAAGGGAATATCCTCGCCAGCCACACCTTCCGGATAACCCCGCCCGTCATAGCGTTCATGGTGATGGCGCACGACCCTGGTAATTGCTCCTAATCCGTCGATTTCCGCCAGAATTTCCGCTCCTTTTACCGGGTGACACTTAATCACTTTAAATTCTTCTTCCGATAACCGTCCCGGTTTAGCCAAAACTTTTTCCGGCACACCGATCTTACCTACATCATGCACGATACCTGCCAGATAAGCTTTGGTCACTTCTTCCGGCGATAAATTCATGAACTCGGCCAATTCCACCATTAAATAAGCAACAGACTCGCTATGCTGCTTGGTATAAGCATCCCTTACCCCAATTGCCTTGCAGAAAGCCTTGATGATGTCCAGATTAATACTGTCAAGGCGCCTTTCGATTACCTTGAATTTATCAATAGGCAAATACGTCCCCACAGCATATTCAATATCGCCCCGGTCGTCACGCAGCAAATACGTATTGGCCAAACACCAGATATTTGTTTCATGATAAACATTCGACACGCAAACTTCCATCAGGGCAATTTCGTGGCCCGTATCCATTGTTTCGATAAGCGGCTCAACATACCTGCCCCGCTTATCTTTTTTACGTCCGTGATAAAACAAATCCAAAATATATTTGCCGATTACCTCTTGGGCTTTAACCTTCCATAGCTGGCAATAAGCATCATTGGCATGCGCCACATTAAAATCGCGATCAATGACCAGCCAGCCCTGCACTGGACTAGATTGGATTACGGCTGCAATACGGGCTAATGTACTGTAGTCCATATGGCTGGCCCCCCTTTCATCAATAAACATCCTTTCGCCAAGCCTTAATTCAATTCCGGCATTAACCCTGATTGCAAGCATCTATTTACATCCCGGTAAAAAACGTGGCTAAACAGATTACCGCACTATAGTATTTCTGACATCCAAAAAAATCTACACTGTCTAATCCTAATTCACAACTTTGCCAAGACACTAGTAAAATTTTGTCTTTTTCATTAAATTTCCAATCGCTTGAATATGCTTTACATATTCTACTCATTCCGGAAAAAATCCTCTCAATTATTTTGCTTATAATTGAAAGGACTTTTATATTTTTGCCATTGGCAATGGTCATAGGTATTCCAAAAAAATCCAGGGAAGAATTTGATGATTGCCGTCATACATTTAATAAACCAAAGTTAATTCCTGCTTTTCAAATTAGCTGTGCTAATGACGCCTGGATCTACATACATAAATAAGGAGTGATAAAATGGGCCGCCGTACCGCTTTGGCTATCGCCAGGGTCGCCGCCACATTTGCCGGCACGATTATTGGCGCCGGCTTTGCCTCCGGTCAGGAGCTGCTGCAGTTTTTTGTGGTATACGGCAACATTGGCCTGGCCGGCATTGTGCTTGCCGGCGTTTTATTTGCCTGGCTGGGCAACCGAATGCTGGATTTGGGTTATCAGTTACAGGCAGCCAGCTATCATCAACTGCTCTATCATTTATGCGGCAAAAGGATCGCCCTGTTGCTGGACATCATCATCGCCGCTTTCCTGTTTAGCGTGCTGACCATCATGCTGGCCGGCTCCGGCACCATATTCCGGGACAATTTTGCGCTGCCTTTCGGACTCGGGATCGGGCTGCTGGCCTTAATGGTAACAACCATTACGCTGCGCGGCATCAGCGGAATTGCCGCCGCCAATATGATTGCCGCTCCTGTTTTAGCTGTTTCCATCATCAGCATCAGCCTTTATTCTCTGTATTATCATGACTTTACGCTGGAGTTTCTCAATATAACGGCCGATCATTCCGCTTACCCTGCTCCGCACTGGCTGCTAGCCAGCCTGCTGTATGTTTCCTACAATCTGGTGATGGGCACAACCGTCCTGGCTCCACTGGGCGCGGCCACACCCAGCCGCATCTGCCGTCGGCTGGGCAGTATGATCGGCGGAATCGTATTGGCTGTACTGGCTTGCCTGGTGGCGATTACAGTGATGCTGCATTACCCTGGTATTATGGGCAAAGAAATCCCGATGCTGTACATATCCAGCATTCAACACTGCGTCAACGGTACTGTGTATTCGGTAATGCTGCTTACCGCTATGTTTACCACCGCTTTAGCCAGCCTCTACGGCTGCGCCACCACGCTCACCGCCGCCAGCGGCCTGAAATTCCCTTTTTGCGTCGCCATTGTCATTAGCTGCAGCGTTATCTTCAGCCAGGTAGGTTTTGCCAACTTAATTACCGTTCTGTTCCCGGTTTTTGGTTATGCCACCCTTTGGTTTTTAATCAAGCTCATTTTTCGCCGGGCCTAGTACCTTGCTTTTCAGCTGATCCAGATAATGAATGGCGCTCAAAACGGCTACCAGCCCTTCACCCGTAGCCTTGGCTATCTGCCAGGGCTTGCCGGTGCAGTCACCGGCGGCGAAAACCCCGGGAATGCTGGTCGACATATCGCGGTTAACCTTAATGACCTCGCCGTCCAGCTCCAAGCCCGGCAGCAGGTTCTCTACCGGATCGGACTGGCGGATAATAAAGATCCCGTGTACCTTGATCTCGCCCTGGTCGGTAACCAGCTTTTCCACCTGACTGTCGCCCTGAATACTGCGCGGCCGGACTTTAAGCACCTCAACATCGGACCGCATCAAGCCGAGGCTGGTATTATACTGCGGCAGGTAATAAACATTCCGGCACAATTCGCCTAGGTAGTTGGCCTCATGTTCGCCCTCACTGCCATAAGCGATCACCGCAACATCTTTATCCTTATAAAACATGCCGTCACACGTTGCACAATAACTTACGCCACGGCCCAGCAGTTCCTTTTCCCCCTGAAACAGGGTTGTCGCAACAACGCCGGTTGCCAGGATGACTGTCCTGGCCTGATAAATATCCTGCGGCGTTGCTATGGTAAAAGTCTCCTCGCCGGGGAAAATATTCACTACTTTCGCTTTTATTTGTTTGGGTTCGTGGGCCAGGCAATGCGCTGACATCTGCTGCATCAGCCCTTTGCCGGTTACCTGCGGCAACCCCGGGTAGTTATCTACCAGATGCGCCTTCTGTAATTTTAAACTGAAATCCAGATGTTCAAATAATGCGATATTCTTATTTCTGATTCTACCGGTTAAAGCTGCCGATAAACCGGCCGGACCACCGCCAATGACGGCAATATCAAAGATTGTGTCAGTCATGTTTTTCCTCCTTGTAAATTTATTTTTAACAGACTGTCAATAGCAAAGGAGTGAGGTTTATGTATAACTACACGATCACCCGCCTGGCTTACCTGCCTGTCTTCGCCATCCTGTTTGCCGGCGGCGCATGTGTCGGCGGTCTGGGCGGGGTGATGATCGGTATCATGGGAAAAGAAATTACGGGAGTTCTCGGGGGAGCTTTTTTCGGTTTTATGTTCGGCCTGCTGTCAGGTGTTGCCGGATTGCTCTACACCTTTGTGTTTAATATCCTGGCTCCGCTGACCGGCGGCCTGAAAGTACGGCTTGACCAGGCTGACCCCTTGCCGGCTGCCCCCGCTCCTCCTGAACCGCCGGCTTCAACTACTCCCTAGTACGATAAAGCCACGTTGATTCTGGCCCGCTATCCTATTTTGTGCGATCCCGGCAGCCTTATCCCTGCGGGTGCTCTGCCAGCTTGAATACTTGTATATTTATGGCAGCGACAGCCCAATTCCTGCTCAATACAATCCATTCCAAATAATCTTTCAAATATTTATTAATCAATAAAGAGTAGCCGTACGGCTACTCTTTATTGCGGTGCAGATATTCAGCCAGAGGCGTTAAATGGACAACCATTGCATCCCGCAGCTTCGGTTCAAACCAGGTAGACTTAGGCGGCATGATTTGCCCGGCATCGGCAATTGCCATTAATTGCTCAATTGAGGTGGGATAAAGCGCGAATGCCAGGGCATATTTGCCGCTGTCGACCAATCGCTCAAGTTCCGCCATTCCGCGTATCCCGCCGACAAAATGAATCCTTTGATCCGTCCTGGGGTCTTCAATGCCCAGGACTGGATGTAACAGATTGTTCTGCAGAATGCTGACATCGAGACACTCAACCGGATGATCGGCGGCAAACGTCCCGGGTTTGGCCGCCAGTTCATACCAGCCATGATTAAGATAGAGCCCAAAGGCATGTGGTTTCCCTGGTTTTACCGCGCCGCCGCAACTGGGAACAAGCGTGAATTTCTCCGCTGCCCGCTCTAAAAACTCGGCTGGCGACAAACCGTTCAAATCGGTTACCACACGGTTATAATCCATAATATACATCATATCGTGCGGAAATACCACGGTCAGAAAAGTATTGTACTCTTCCTGGCCGGTATGGTTCGGATTATTGCCTTTACAAGCATCGGCCACTCTTCCGGCCGCCGCCGAACGATGATGTCCATCCGCTATATAAAGGAAGTTAATTTGGGCAAAAGCCTCCTCAATCGCCTGGATTTTAGCCGGATCGGACACTACATACAGGGTATGGCCAATTCCGTCCTCCGTGGTAAAATCATAAACCGGTTCAGCCTTCATCCCATCGGCAATCAGCCGATTTATCCGCCGGTCGGCGTGATATGTCAGAAAAACAGCGCCGGTTTGGGCTTCCGTTGCCGTAATATGGTCCACCCGGTCCTGTTCTTTATCCGGTCTGGTTAATTCATGCTTTTTGATAATATTTTGCTGATATTCGGCCACCGATGCCGCGGCTACCAAGCCAACCTGGCAATGATCGCCCATCTGCTGCTTATAGATATAGAAGCAAGGTTGTTCATCCTGCAGCAGAATCCCGTCACGCATCAACTGTTGCAACGTTTGGCGGGCCTGCCGGTATACCTGCGGCGAATGCACATCAATATCGGACGGTAAATCCACCTCTGCTTTGGTCACTCGCAAAAAACTATAGCGGTTTTTGGCTGTTAGCTGCCGGGCCTCCTCTGAATCCAAAACATCATAGGGCGGGGAAACGACCTGCTGAGCCAGCTCCGCAACAGGTCTTAACCCCCGAAAGGGTTTTAATATCGCCATAGAAATCCTCCTTAGATGGTATTAAAATTAATCAGCTTAGCGCCAAAAATGCCGTCAATTGCCGTTACCTTTTCTAAAACAGCCGCCGGAATGTCATTGTCAACAGTCAATACCATAATATTGGTGCCCGACACGTCTGTTTTACCGACCTGCATGCCGGAAATATTGATACCGGCTTCCCCCAGCAGTGTTCCTACCGTTCCGATTACCCCCGGCCGGTTAATGTGCGGGCAAATGACAATGCGCGCCCGCGGATCAACGTCGACCCGATGGCCGTCAATATTTACAATCCGTTCTTCCTCGCCGAATAAAGTGCCTTGCACCAAATGCCCGCCCTGGGCGGTAGTCACTTTCACGGTCAGTAAATTGGCAAAATTGGCGGCCTCCTTATTTTTCACTTCTTTTACCCGGATATTGCGGGCTTTGGCCAGACCGGGCGCATTTACATAATTGACGGCTTCCTGTAAAATCGGATTTAATAACCCCTTAAGCACGGCCGTTGTCAGCATTTTTGTATCAACTTCGGTAATATCGCCATGATATTCGACATCAATCCCGGTAATTGGTCCGTCTGCCAGATTAACGGCTGTACACCCCATTCGTTCAGCCAGGTTAAAGTACGGTTTGATTAATTTAAGCACATGCGGCGCAACCGGAGCCATATTTACCGCGGTCGTCACCGGCTCACCCCGCAAGGCGGCAATAATTCCATAGGCCACATCCACCGCTACGCCGACCTGGGCTTCAGCCGTTGACGCTCCCAGATGAGGCGTAAGCACAATATTGTCCAGGCCCAGCAGCGGGCTGCCCGGATCAACCGGCTCCTGTTCAAATACATCAATGGCAGCGCCGGCCACCGCGCCATTTTGCAGCGCTTCGGCCAGGGCAAGTTCATCAATAATTCCCCCGCGGGCGCAATTGATCAACCTGACGCCCGGCTTCATTTTGGCAAGGGCTTCTTTATTAACCAGATATTTGGTTTGCGCTGTTAACGGCATATGGAAAGTGATAAAATCAGCCTGCGCCAGGATATCATCGACGGAAGCCAGTTCAATACCAAGATTTTTGGCATGTTCGGCATTGATATAGGGATCATAGGCGATGACTTTCATCTCCAGCGCCACCGCCCGTTTGGCGACGCCGCTGCCGATCCGGCCAAGCCCGACTACGCCAAGCGTTTTCCCCCGCATTTCCACGCCCACATATTTGCTGCGTTGCCACTCGCGATTTTTCATCGAGGCATGTGCAGCGGGAATATTCCGGGCCAGCGAAAGCATCATCGCCACCGTATGTTCGGTTGCCGCAATGGTATTGCCTTCGGGGGCATTAAGTACAATGACGCCCTTTTGCGTCGCAGCCTCGACGTCAATGTTATCAACACCTACGCCGGCCCGCCCGATTACCTTGAGCCTTTCGGCCGCCTGCAGAACGGCTTTGGTAACTTTAGTTTCGCTGCGCACAACTAAGGCGTCATACGCAGGAATAATCGCCAGTAATTCCTCGGGACTAAGCTTTTTTTTAACCTCCACGGCAAACTCTTTGCTTAACATCGCCACGCCCTGTTCTGATACACCGTCACAAACTAAAACCTTCACCCATAACACTCCCCTTGTAATGATCGATACGCAACGCATTTCGCCGTCCTTTGCGGGTGCTTTGCGCACCTTGCGGTAAAATAAACGCCGCATGAATCCTGGCCAAACATAAAAAAGCCCCGCCCCAATATTGGGGCGAGACGTTCAATCCCGCGTTGCCACCCAGTTTATGCCTTACGGCCAACTCCAGACCGCTGTATCGGGCGGAACCCGGCAAAATTCATCATTAGCCACTCCAGGGCGGAATTATCTGCTTTGTTCTCCGGCTCGCACCGCCCGCCGGCTCTCTGAGGAACATAAGCAAAAAACTTCCCTCTCATCATGTCAGCAGTTCGAAGCAATTAACACTTCGAGCCGCTATTATTCCATTGACTTGATTTTGATTATATTTTATCCCTATTCAAAAGTCAAGTGTGTCTTTGGCAAAAACATTGCTGAAAAATAAAGATAGCACTCCAATAAGTTTCCTGTTGCTTAATCCGAAAACTGCGGTTAGAATAAAACAAAAGTCTTAATTTTTACATATCCGGGAGGTATTACCTTGACAACGCGTATTCATAACTTTAACGCCGGTCCGGCCGCACTGCCCCTTGACGTATTGCAACAAGCCCAGGCTGAACTACTAAATTTTAACAATACAGGCATGTCCATTCTCGAAATCAGCCATCGCTCCAAACCTTATGAGCAGGTAAACGCCGAAGCCGAAGCCAATTTAAAAGAGCTGCTGGGGCTGGGTGAAAACTACCGGGTCTTATTCCTGCAAGGCGGCGCCAGTCTACAGTTTGCAATGGTTCCGCTCAATTTCCTGCCGCAAGGGCAGACTGCCGACTATATTTTAAGCGGTTCCTGGTCGGAAAAAGCGTTGAAGGAAGCGCAGCTCATTGGGCAGACGCATGTTGCGGCAACCACTGCCGGAGAAAATTACCGGCGCGTGCCCGGCCTGGCCGAAATAAAACCAAGCGCCAGCCCCGCCTATATTCACCTTACCTCCAACAATACAATTTTCGGTACGCAGTGGGCTGAATTTCCCTCCTTTGGCGATATTCCACTGATCGCCGATATGTCCTCCGATATTCTCTGTAAGCCTTTTGACGCCTCAAAATTCGCTTTGATTTACGCCGGCGCGCAAAAAAATCTTGGTCCGGCCGGCGTTACCATTGTCATTATCCGCCAGGATTTACTGGAAAACAGCCCCGGCGCCATCCCGACCATGCTGCGCTACAGCACCCATGCCAAAAACGATTCCCTGTACAATACCCCGCCAACCTTCGGCGTGTATATGATTCATCTTGTCCTGCGCTGGATCAAGGCGCAAGGCGGACTTGCCGGCATCGAAAAACAAAACCGGGCCAAAGCAGGCTTAATCTACGATGCGATCGACCAAAGCGGCGGCTATTACCGCGGCCACGCCGAGCCAGACAGCCGTTCACTGATGAACATTACCTTCAGGCTGCCTAATGAGGAACTTGAGCAAACCTTTGTGGCCCAGGCCGCCCAAGCCGGCTTGGGCGGCTTGAAAGGGCACCGTTCGGTGGGCGGCCTCCGGGCCTCTGTTTATAACGCCGTAACCCGGAAAAGCTGCCAGGCCCTGCGTGACTTTATGCTCGGCTTTCAGCAAAACAACAGTTAAAAACCGGAGCAAAGCGCCCCTGTGCGGGCTTTTTTGCCGCGCTTAAGAAAGATGCAAAATCAGGCCTGATCGGCTATACTAGTATTGTGCTGATTTTGAAACTGCAGAGGAATGAGGCCTGCCGAGCGTATGCCAATTGACGACAACGCAGGATTACGGAAAAACCGTCCGTCAGCAGCTGCAGAATTCAGGGTCGGTGCAGTATTGTCTTATAATTACTTGAATCCATCAGGGAGGTTATGGCAATGATTAAGGAAATCAGTTACAACCAGTATGCCGAACAGGCAATTGAAGGGGTAAGCAAAGGCGCGTTTTTGACCACTGCCGTAGACGGGCGGGTAAATACGATGACCATTGCCTGGGGTTCCATCGGCTCAATTTGGGCTAAACCGATCTTTACGGTGCTGGTGCGTCCTTCCCGTTATACCTATCAGCTTATTGAGCAAAGCGATGAATTTACCGTCAGCATTCCGCTGAAGGGAATGAAGGAAGCCCTGGCGCTGTGCGGGACAAAATCCGGCCGCGATTTGGATAAAATTGCCGCCGCCGGCCTTGCCACCCTGCCTGGGCGGAAAGGCAAAACTCCGCTAATCGCCGGCTGCAGCCTGCACTATGAATGCAAAATCGTCTATAAGCAAACGATGACCAATCAACATCTGTCGCCGGAAATTGACGCCGTTAAATATAGCGTTGAAGGGTACCATACCATGTATTTCGGCGAAATTGCCGCCGCTTATACGGAAGAATAAGCGAAAGGGGCTGCCCGGCGGACCGCTTGCCGGCAATGCCTGAAAGCGGTATTCAAACAGGGGAGACAGGTCCCTCGTTTGCAAAAGCAAACAAGGGACCTGTCTCTCCTTGTCTTTGTAAGCCTTAAGTTCCCCCGGGGAGCGGGAGATCGTGCTCTGCCGCTCCGGCCCCTTTTACCTGCACTCTTAAAAACGTGTTGTGACAGCCTTCTAACCCCTAAGGCTTTATATGCTGATTTTTGCCCCCAGCAGCTCTACAAACGCCCGCAGCCATTCCGGATGATTTGGCCAGGCCTGGGCCGTAACCAGATTTTTGCTGACCACGACAGGGCTGTCCCGCCACTCGGCTCCGGCAATCCGGCATTCGGCTGCGCAGGCCGGATAGGAAGTTACCGTATAGCCGGCCAGAACATTAGCCGGAGCCAAGAGCTGCGGTCCGTGGCAAACTGCCGCAACCGGCTTGTCCGCGGCGAAAAAATTCCGGACAATGCTGATGGCTTCATCATACATCCGGATATACTCCGGCGCCCGTCCCCCCGGTATGACCAGACCCGCATACTCGCCGGCTTTAACCTCGGCCGCCGGGATGTCCACCGCAATACGATGACCGGTAAGCTCAATATAAGTATCAAGGTTAGTAAAATCATGGACGACCAGTTGCAAAAAATCGCCGGCTTTTTTATTCGGCGCAGCCACATCAACCTGGTAACCCAGCATGGCCAGCGCCTGCTGAGGAACTTTAACCTCATAATCTTCAGCACAATCTCCGGTTAACAACAAAATCTTCCTGCTCATGGAAATTACCCCCTTTGTTATTCTTAACACTATATTCGCTATTTTCCGGAAATTCCCTATTCATCACTCCGGCTAACGATCAATTTTTTATCCGGACAGGCCTGAAAGCATTCCTACATTGTACGGCATCATGGTTAAGAGGGCTGCCGCGAAAACGTGCAGCTCTTTTTGTCCCGTAGTGAAGGCTGTCCGCTTGGAGTCCGGCAAATCAGGTCTTTTTCCCGAAGCCTGCAATCCGGCGGCTTCGTTTTACGGAACTGGCTTTCAAAGCCTGTCAAAAATTAAGGCTTGAAAAAATTTCGGACAGGATTTATAATTTAAAGACATTTAAACAATTGAGGTGTACTATGGCCAGACCTGCACAAGATCCGCAGATCCGAATTAAGGAGATTTTGGATACAGCTGAACATTTATTTACCGTTAAAGGATATTTGGGAACAACCGTTAGTGACATTGCTAAAAAAATGGGCGTTACGCAGGGAATGTTCTACTACTACTTTAAGTCCAAAGAGGAAATCCTCGAAGCGCTGCTCAACCGTCAGGTCACTAGCTTCCTTTCCGAGGTTAAAGTCATGGCTTCTTCCAATGCTCCCCCGGCGGAGAAGCTGGGATTTATGATCAGTACCGTAATTAAAAATGTCCAAGCTCATGGCGAGGTACTGCTAAACACCGTATACCATGAGCAGAATTTACATATTAAAAACAAACTGGTTCACGGCGTCAAACTCCTGCTCACACCTTTGGGGCTGACGATCATTGAAGAAGGCAGGGTCCGTAATGACTTTAATGTACCCGACCCCCAAACCGCACTGAGTTTTATCCTGCTGATTATGGATTTTCTCATTGACGCCCTTTATGAGAAACTCCCCGCAGAGCTCCTGTCTCTGCGGCTGCAAATGGCGGAAGCGCTAGTCGCAAAGGCAGTAGGCGTGCGGGAAGGGACGGTCCGCATAATTCTGCAAACGCCCAGGTAAACTGCAGCAAACACATCACCTTTAAAGTAAACAAGCCTCCTGTTATCAAGATAACATGAGGCTTGTTCGTGCTTAAGTTTTTACGAAACAGGTACTGTGTCCGCAAAAAAGCGCAGCCTGCTACCGGCCGGCTAAACGGGCCTTGGCAATTTCGGCGAGAAACTGCCGGGCCGTTGCGGTAATTGCGGCATAATCGCCGGTCTTAGCGCCAGCCGTCAGGCTGCCGCCGGCGCCAACCGCTACACAGCCGGCCTTAATCCAGTCCTGAACATTGCCGGCATTAACCCCGCCGGTCGGCATAATCGGAGCTTGCGGCAAAGGTCCTTTGACGGCCTTAACCATGGCCGGGCCAAATAACTCACCAGGGAATAATTTAATCACATCGGCGCCCGCCTCCATGCATTCCACTATTTCCTTAATGGTCATAGCGCCGGCCATAACCGGTACCTGATAACGGTTGCCCAGCCTTACCGTTTCGGCATTCAAGCAGGGTGAGACAATATACTGCGCTCCACTGAGTACTGAAATGCGGGCGGTCTCGGGATCAAGCACCGTACCTGCCCCAATAATTAATTCCTCGGCCGAATAAGCCTTGGCCAATTCTTCTATAATATGATGCGCGCCAGGCACCGTGTAAGTCACTTCAATTGCCTGCAGACCGCCGGCCAGGCAAGCCTCTGCAATCCGCTTGGCCTGATCGCCGGTTTCCGCTCTTACTACCGCAACTAAGCCCGACTCGCAAATCCGTTCAAGTACTTGCTGTTTGCCCAATTTCAATTCCTCTTTTCCCGGCGGTTATCATCGGCGACAATAACCGCGCGTTCGTTTGCTTGCCCAGCCAGCTTTTCAGGGCAGCGTAACTTGCACCCTTTGTCAACAAATCGCATGCAAAGGCTTTCGCCCTGCCAGTACTCTCAGCACTTCTTCAGCCGCCGCCGCCGAAGTGCGTTCAACCGACTCGGCGGTATAAGCGCCGCTATGCGGAGTCATAATCACATTATCCAGGTGAAAAAACCGCTGATCAGTAAACGGCTCATGCGTAAAAGCATCCAATCCGGCTCCGGCCAGTCGTCCGCTTTCCAAAGCCGCCAGCAATGCCGCCTCGTCAATGAGCTCTCCTCTCGCCGTATTAATGATTGTTGCTTCCTTTTTCATCAGCGCAATCGCGCCGGCGTTAATCATCCTGTCCGTCTGCGCCGTGGACGGCAGGTGCAGCGAGAGATAATCAGCCTCCCGGTAAATGGTCTCCAGATTGGTATAAGTAACGGCGTAATTGCGGCTAAGTTCCTCGTTAGGAAATAAATCATAAGCCAGCACCTTCATGCCGAAAGCCCGGCACCGTTTGATCAGTTCGCTGCCAATGGCGCCGGTGCCCAGCACGCCCAGCGTTTTTTCAAACAGTTCACTTCCCGGAACCCTCAGCCATTGCCCTTGGCGGATATTGCCGTCCATCAAATGCGCTTTGCGGGCTAAAGCCATCATCAGGGCAAAAGCCAGCTCGCAGACGGAAATGCTGTTAGCCCCCGGCGTTACAGTAACAAGCACTCCGTATCTACGGGCAGCCTCCGTATCAATATTATTATAGCCGGCGCCATTGCGGGCAATTACTTTCAGTGTGGGCGCACCGGCCTTAATTACCTCGCTGTTGATTTCGTCAAGTCCGGCAATGAGGGCGTCGACCCCTTGGATTACCGGAAGCAATTCATTTGCGGTATAAGGCTTGGCCGCTGTTTGCACCCGCACCTCGTGTCCGGCCTGTTGCAGTAAATCCCGGGCCCTTTTACAACCGGCAAAAGAGCGCGGGGTAGTTAAAATAACCGCCATTTACCTTTGCTCCTTCCCCGTTTCACTGCGTTGATAATCAGCAACCAGTTGGAATTGGTCCTGCAGATTCCAATAAATTTGTTCATACAGCTCATACAGCTTTTCATAAGTAGCCTGATTGCTCTGCTCCGGAACAAAGGTTTTGCGAATGCCGGCCATATCGGCGGCGACGTCAATTCCGGACAGCAGGCCCAAAGAGTAAAAACCCAGAATTGCCGCACCGAACGCCGCCCCTTCTTCCACATTGGGCAGTAAAATTTCCCGTCCCAGAACATCGGCCAGAATCTGCAGCCACACCTCGGAACGCGTAAAGCTGCCGCTTACCCGAATTTCCTCAGCCTTGCCGGTAATTTCCTCCAGCGACAACAGTACACTTTTCATCCGGTAGCAAATGCCTTCCAGCACAGCGCGAATCATATGGCGTTTATCATGATTCAGCGTCAAGCCAAACAGAACCCCCCGGGCATTCGCATTCCAGTTCGGCGCCCGCTCGCCGGTGAAAAACGGCAACAGAATCAGTCCGTTAGCGCCGGCCGGCACTTTTTGGGCATAGTCAGCCAATAAACGATAAGAATCCAGCCCCAGCTTTTCAGCAACCCGCTGTTCAGTCTCGGCAAACTTGTCTCTGATCCAGCGAAAGGAAATGCCGCCGTTATTGATCGCTCCGCCCAGCATCCACCGGCCTTCCGCCAGATTATAACACCAGGTCCGGCCTTTTTCATCCGTCCTGGGCTGGTCCGCCGCCATTCTGATTGCGCCGCTGGTACCAATGGTAATATTAATCTGACCGGCTTTCACCGCTCCCACGCCTACATTAGCCAGCATACCGTCGCCTGCGCCGATCACTACCGGCAAACCGCCCGGCAAGCCCAGCCGCTCCGCCTGCGCCGGAGCCAAACCATGTCTGGTGGTTGTGGCAGCAACGGTTGGCATCTTGTCTTCCGGGATGCCCAGTAAAGCCAGAATTTCCTCATCCCATTTCAGTGAGAATAAATCATATAAGCCGCTGCCGCTGGCAATTGAACGGTCCACCACCCGTTTGCCGGTCAGGCGGTGAAACGCATAATCCTTGACTGAACCGAACCAGGCCGCTTGGTTGAACAGTTCCGGCCGCTTTTGCCTGAGCCAGTAGATTTTCAGCAAGGGATACATGGGATGCAAAGGACAGCCGGTTCGCCGGTAAACGGCTGCAGCGTCAAGGTTCCGCTTAAGTTCCGCCAAATAAATCTGGCCCCGCGTATCGGCCCAGGTCATTAAACGGGTCAGCGGCCGGCCGTCAGCGGCAATTGCCAAAAGACTGTGCAATGCTGAACTAAGCGCCAGTCCCCGCACTTGTTTTAATTCCCCGCCAAGCAAATTCACCGTTCGGGTAATTACCGCTTCCATTGCCATCATAACGGCATCAGCTTCTTGTTCGGCGACGCCGGTCTGATCAGTAAACAGCGGATATTCTTCTGTGGCTGTGGCTGTAGAACTGCCGTCCAGCCGGTATGCTACCGAGCGAACTCCTGTTGTACCAATATCTACCCCGATCATGATTGGCTGCATCATCATTCCACCACCTATGAACTGATTTTTCCGCCCACTCATATTGACGGAACATTCCCAAAATTGATACGATGCTATCACCTTGCATCCAAAACCTGATGTCTTATTGCAATTTTATTCTAGTCGATTCAACTAAAAAATTCAATAATTTTTGATAGTATTTTTTCATTTTTTATTAAAAATAAGATAGTTTTTTATCAATAAGATCTGCCGGTCCTCTGTTCAGCTTGATTTACCAACATAACAGCAGAATGACAAAAAGGGCTGTGGAAAACGTTACGTTTTCCACAGCCCCTGACTTACACCGGCAATCCGCTCGTCCGGTTACTGCTCAGTTGCTTCGCCAACCGCTGCATTTTTTTTCGACTCGCGGATTTCCTGCCACACCTGCCGGGCCAGATTGTAGATATTACGTTCCGCTACTTTGGCCTGCTGGTTTGAGACAATCTTATTTAAATAGGCAACCGCCTGATCAATATTGCCGGTTCGCCGGAATAAATCGCCCACCAAATACCCCAGGGTGGTTTCCGTCATATTGCCGGCCGGCAGCCGCTCACGCAGCAAAGCCTGCTCATAATGCTTGACGGCATTCTCCAAAGCGAGCTGTTCGTGACCCGTTTCACCGGCCTCGCGATACAGCCAGGCCATTTTAAGGTACAGGCCGCCCAGCCTGCTATCGGCGGCGTCCAGCAGCTGACTATAAAAAACAGCCAGCTTATACGTGGCGACTGCCTGCTCACGTGTTCTGACGCCGCAAAAATTCACACCCACCTGCCGTCCGGTTAAAAATTTAATCAGTTTTTCCCTCGCCACCGGGCTGATATCATCAAACTGGGTATCCGGCGCAGCATACCCGCAATGCGGGCAAACCCAGATGGAATAATAATAAGGGTTGATGTCTTTATAATAAGTGCAAAAATCAGTATCCTGTTTCATTTTGATCAAGCGCGATTTCATTTTGGTTACGGTAAAGGATTTACTGCATAACGGGCATTCCTTATCCACTTCATATGTATATTCGGCCATTCGCTCGCCTCCCATAGTAATACCTTACCACAAAATCACCGGAGGTCAAGGTAAATAATGTAAACTGTTACTGTAAATTGTACAGCCGGTAAAACAAGCCTTTGCCGGCTATCAGCTCTGAAAACCTGCCCCGTTCAGCCACCCGGCCCGCTTCGAGCACTAAAATCTCATCCATTGTTTCCAGGCCGGTCAGCCGGTGGGTAATCAACAGGGTTGCCCGGTCCCGGCCTAACCCGGCCAGCGTTGCCATGATTTGCTTTTCTGTCACTGCATCCAGCCCGGTAGTCGGTTCGTCCAGCAATACCACCGGCGCAGCTTTCAATAAAGCCCGGGCGATGGCAATCCGCTGCCGCTGACCGCCGGACAAAGCCTGGCCGTTATGGCCGACAGCCGTATCCAGCCCCTGCGGCAGAGCGGCGATGAACGCAGTCAAGGCAGCGCCCTGCACGGCGGCCTTAAGCTCCTCCTCACCGGCCGACGGCCGGGCAATTAAAATGTTGTCCCGGATACTGGCATTAAAAATATGCGTTTGCTGAGAAACAACATTGAACACCGACCGGATTTCCTCCGGCGGCAAGGTGCGGTAATCTGTCCCGCCCAGTGTAATCCGCCCGCTGTCATACTCCCAGAATCTGAGCAGCAAATGAACGATTGTGCTTTTTCCCGCGCCGCTCGGCCCAACAATAGCCAGCCGTTTGCCGGGCGGCAAATCAAACGAAACATCGTGCAAAACCTGCCCCCAGGCATCATATTCAAACGAAACATTGCGGACAATAAGCCCGCTGGAAGCCGGTAAGCAGGCAGCGGCAGCCGGCGGCCGGACGGCGGGCGCCGTATCGGCAATAGCGAACAGCCGCCTGGCGGCAGCGAGACTTTCCGCCAGGTGATGAACCGCCATTGGCAGTACCAGCACAGCCTCAAAGCTGCTTTGAACAGCCAGGGCCAGCACCGGCAGATATACCCCCGCGACCTGGCCGCTGTGAACCAGGGGAATGGTAATGCAAAGCGTCCACCATAACGCCGAATTCATGGTCAGATTGCCCGAGGCCTCCGTCAGGGCGCTCACGGCGGCAACCTTTCCCTGCAGTGCCGTCAGCCGCTCCTGGATACGGCCGATCCCTGCCAGCTGGCTTTCTTTGCGGTCAAAAGCCGCCAGTTCGGCAATACCATTGACCGTATCAGCCAAATAAGCATTCAGCTCCGCCCGGACAGCCACCAGTTCAGCGCCGCTGCCGCGGTTCAAACAGCGGACCAGGAGCGGCATAAGGATACCGGCAAAAACAAACGCGCCAGCTAAGAGCAGCGCCAGGCCAGACGAAAACTGCTGCAAAAACACAACCATACCCAGCAAAATCAATACAGCAATCAGCGGCGGAGCCAGAACCCGCAAATAAAAGTCTTTCAGCGTTTCCACATCGCCGACAATGGCGCTAAACAGCTCCCCGCTTTGCCACGCCTGCAGCCTGGCCGGGGCCAGCGGCTCCAGCCGGGTAAAAAACCAGCTTCTGATTCGGCCAAGCAGCTTAAAGGTGGCATCATGGGCGATATACCGTTCAAGGTAGCGAAAAATTGCTCTGGACACCCCAAAAAACCGGACGCCCACAATAGCCACCGACAGTTCGGCCACCGACGGATGGAGAGCGGCAGTGGCAATGAGCAGGGCGGAAGTTGCCATCAGGCCGATATTGGCGGCAATAGTCAGCCAGCCAAAGCCCGCCGCCGCCAGCATTACCGGCCAGACCGGCAGCATAATCCTGATTAGACGCAGTGCAGTTCTCATAATTCACCTCGGAATGCAGTTACCAACTGATAGTACAACCCCTGCCGGTCCAGTAATTCCTTATGGCGGCCTTGCTCCGCAGCCTGCCCCCGGCTGACCACAACAATCTTATCCGCCTTGTATACCGTACTCAACCGGTGAGCAATCATCAACACCGTACGGCCGCTGATCAAGCGGTCCAGCGCCAATTGGATCTCCTGCTCGTGACGGGCATCCAAACCTGCGGTAGCTTCATCCAAAATTAAAAACGGGGCATCTTTTAAAAAGGCTCTGGCAATGGCCAGACGGCGTTTCTCACCGCCGCTTAAGCCCTGCCCCCCTTCCCCGACAATGGTATTGTAGCCCTGCGGCAAACCGGTAATAAACGCATGAGCTCCGGCGGCAGCCGCCGCTGCCTCCACTTCCGCCTGGGAGGCCTCCGCCCGGCTCAGCCGGATATTATCGGCCACAGTCCCATAAAACAAATGAGCGGACTGCGGCACATAAGCAAGGTGTTTCAGCCACGCCGACAGCTCCAGCCGGGTAATATCGGCGCCGTTAACCATTATGGCCCCGGCCTGTGGTTCAATAAAGCCCAGCAGCAGATTGGCCACCGTACTTTTTCCGGCTCCGCTGGGGCCGACCAGAGCCACGTGCTCCCCCGGCGTCAGCGTTAGGTCAAAGCCGCTCAAAGCCGGCCGTTCGCCATTTTGATAAGCGAAAGTAACCCCCTTAAATTCCACTGCCAGCTTAGCCGGATCGGCCAGCTCAACAGTACCCCGCCGGCTTGAACGCACCGGCCGGTTAAGCAGCTGATAAATCCGGTCGGCTGCGGCAGTCCCGGCCATACCGGCATGAAAGCTGCCGCCCAGCTGCCGCATCGGCAGGTAAAATTCCGGCGCCAGCAGCAGTAAAAAGAAAGCCTGACTAAATGTCAGCTTAACATACAGCAGCCGCAGCCCAACCGTAACCGCCACCAGCGCCGTACTGATCGTAGCGGCCAGTTCCAACACCAGAGCCGATAAAAACGCCACCTTCAACACACTAAGTGTAATATCGCGAAAGTCATTGCTCAGCCGGGCAATGACCCGGGCCTGTTCGGTACTGCGCCCGAAAATTTTCAAAGTGGTCAACCCTTGCAGTACATCCAGAAAGTGCGCGCTAAGCTTGGAAAGCGTAGCCCACTGCCGCTTATTCAGTTCATTCGCCGCCCGGCCAATCAGTACCATAAACAAGGGAATCAGCGGTGCCGTAACCAGTAAAATCAGGGCCGTGGTAGTATCCAGCGGCGTGACAACGCCCAGGACCAGTAACGGAATGACTGCGGCCACCACCAGTTGCGGCAGAAACCTGGCAAAATAAGGCTCAATGTTTTCTACCCCCTCAACCAGCAAGTTGACCATTTCTCCGGACTGCTCGCCATGCACCTGCGTCGGCCCCAGAGTCAGAAGCTGCCGGGCCAGCCGTTCCCGTACACTGCTTTTGATGGTTGCCGCCAGCCGGTGAGCGCAGATCTCATTCAGCCAGATAAGCACTGCCCTGAACAGCATGATTCCCAGCAGCGCGAGCAGCCAGGGCCAGACCGCAGCCAGATCCAGGCCGCCCAAAAACACGCCGTCAATGATTTTTGTGAGATAATCGGCCTGTAAAATAACCAGCACGCCGCTGCCTGCACTTAAGCCGATCAGCATAAAAAACCGCTGACGGCATTTCTTCATTTCCTCCATAAGACGCCGGTCTATCATCCTCCCGCCGGCCTTTCTAACCTAAATGCCGCTCATAGGCGACACCGGCTGGCGTCAATTTGACGCCGGTCAGATCCACAGCATACGGCATCCCGTTTTCATCGCTTTCCAGTACCGCACCGCTGATCAAGCCCTGATTTTGCAGCTTTTTTACGGCCAGCATAAACAGCTTTTCCTCCAGCTGTACCAGTTCAGGAGTAACCCTGCTCATGTCGGGGTTAGCCTGCCGCTGCTCCTTGTACAGTTCTATCAGCACATAATCATGAGGTCCGGTAAGCTCTACTTGTTTAAAATGCTCCTTATCCTGCTCATTATATTTTCCGGTCAGCTTCAGCAATAACTCCGAACGCATTCCTCCATCACCTTTCTCTGACATAATAACTATATTGTAATATATTTAAGGCCGGATTACTCCGGCCTTAAATATATTTTTATAAAATTATCTGGCGCATTGATCCACAAGATAGGCAATCGACTGATAACTCAGGCCCGCGGTATTGGCCAGGCCGATTTCACAGGTCCGGCTGTTGGAGTAACCGCATTTGCAGTCAGCCGGCAAAGCTTCCTTGAGATGCTCCAGCGCAGACTCGTTTAGCTCAGGCACTTCGAAGCCCTTATCGCCGGCAAAGCCGCAGCATCTCACCTTTTCCGGCACGATTACCTTGGCCGCGCAAGCCTGGGCAATAGTCCTGAACTTATCGGCCAGTCCCATCTTGGTGGCGCTGCAGGTGACATGAATGGCCACCGTTTCCGGCGACTTAACCAGCTCCAGCTTGGGCAGCAGCTTGTCATGAATAAAATCAACGGTATCAAATATCGTTAAACGTTTATCCATGACCCGCTTCATCCGGTATACACAGGGGCTGGTATCACAGAGTACCGGATACTCGCCATTGTTGCTGCAGGCCAGCAGCGCAGCTTCCAGCTCCCTGCTTAATTGATCGGCGGCTTCAAAATATCCTTTGCTTTCAAACGGCATGCCGCAGCACAATTTATCCATTGCCGCCGGATAGATCACCTGATAACCGGCTTTATCCAGCAGGGATAACATCACGGCGCTAAGCTGCCGCTGATCAGGATCTTCCTTGGCCGGCCCCATCATCCTGGTTAAGCAGCTGGGAAAATACACCGCCTTCAACCGGCTTTCCCGGTTACGGCCGGACGCTACCGGCGCCGCGCCGCCCCGCGGCAGCCACTTATTCCATTGGGGAATCCGGTTGCCGCTTAACGTGCGGATACCGGAGGCAAGGCCTGTCATACCGCAGGTGCCAAGCACCGAATGGGCCAAATGTACACCGCCCAGGCCCAGTTTGGCCATTGTCGTAATACCGGCGAAGTTTGCCGCCAAAAATTTGGCAATCTTTTTGGCCTGCGGCGTAACCCGGACGGACCGTTTAGCTTTCGTAAACGTTCCGGTATTAATGCCCACCGGACAGGTGGTCTCACATAAACCGTCCGTTGCGCAGGTCTCGTCGCCAAAATAGGCATAATCCTCGATAAAGCGCTGCAGCCGGACAGGATCCTCGCCCGATTTTTCCAGTCTGGCGATCTCCCGCTGAACGGCAATCCGCTGCCGCGGCGTACTGGTCAGATTGTGCGACGGACAGTTCAGCTCACAGTAGCCGCACTCAATACACTTATCAATCACCTCATGCGTCTTGGGCATCGGCTTGAGGTTTTCCATAAACAGATTGGGATTATCGGTAATAATCACCTCGGGATTAATTAATTTTGCCGGATCAAAGGCCTGTTTTAAGCGCTGCATAAAGGAATAGGCTTTTTTCCCCCATTCCAGCTCGACAAACGGCGCCATATTGCGGCCAGTGCCGTGCTCGGCCTTCAGTGAACCGTCATACTGATTGACCACCATTGCGCAGACTTCTTCCAGGAACAACTGGTAACGGTCATACTCGGCCTGGGTATTAAACGCCTGGGTAAAGACAAAGTGAACATTGCCGTCAAGAGCATGTCCGTAAATGATCCCGCTCTCATAACCATGCTTGTTCATGCATTCTCGCAGGGCCAGTACGGCCTCAGCCAGCTTTTCCTTAGGAAAGGCCACATCCTCAATAATGACCGATGTACCGATCTCCCGGATGCCGCCAACCGCCGGAAATACGCCGGCCCTGATCTTCCAAAGCTTTTCATACTCGGCCTTGATATCGGTAAACTCAATCGGAAACACGGTTGTTATGTCGGCCAGCAGCCCTTTTACCTCTTCGATTTGCCGAAGCAGAGCCGCCCGCTCTTCGGTCCTTATTTCCACCAGCAGGGCTGTCGCGCCGGCGTCAAGCGTTTTTAAATACGCAGGCATCCCCGGCTTATCTTCAACCGAGGTCAGCGAAACCCGGTCAATCAGCTCCGCCGCAGCCACCAGCGGCCGCGTCAGCCGCATGACCGCCCGGCAGGCGCTGTCCATATCGGGAAAAATCATGAGCGCCGAGGCCTTATGGGCATGGTCAACAACTGTTTGATACGTGATCTCGGCAATAAAGCCCAGCGTTCCCTCCGAGCCGATCATTAAATGGCTGATAATATCAAACGGGTCCTGATAATCAACAAAAGCGTTGAGACTATAGCCGGTGGTGTTTTTAATTTTATATTTATGGGTGATCATGGCCCGCAGCTCTTCATCGGCGTTAATTTCATCGCGGATGGCCGCAATGGAGTTCATAAGCGCCGGATGCGCGGCAGCCCATTGCTCGCGGGAGCTTATATCCGCCGTATCCAGTAAGGAGCCGTCGGCAAAGACAAGCTTCATGCTTTCGACGGTTTTATAACTGTTATCCGCTGTACCGCAGCACATGCCGCTGGCGTTATTGGCAGCCATTCCGCCAATCATGGCATAATTGATCGATGCCGGGTCAGGGCCTATTTTACGGGCAAACGGCTTCAAATAGGCGTTTGCTTCCGCGCCGATAATGCCCGGCTCCAGTGAAATGGTATTGCCGGCCTGACCGACGTGGTAATTGCTCCAGCCGCCGGCTAAAACCAGCAGCACCGAATCGCTCAGCGCCTGGCCGGATAAGCTTGTGCCGGCAGCCCGGAACGTGACCGGAACGGCCAGTTTACCGGCATTTTTTAAAATAGCCGAGACCTCAGCTATCGTTCTGACCTTTACCACCAGCCGGGGATTGATCCGGTACAAGCTGGCGTCAACGCCATAAGCGTAGGTTCTGATTGGATCGGCGAAAACTCTGTTGTACGGAATAAAGACGGTTATTTCATTAAAAAAGTCCTGATACCTGGCAGGCAGATTTGTTATATCATGCGGTCTTGATTTCATTCCCATGCCAATTAACCACCTTTCCCTTCGTCAATAGATAACAACATTCGACTATAGTGGAAAAATTCCTACTATTTATTAACTTTTTAAAGTAAATATTTTAAACAAAAAGAGCGGCCTTTAATGATAAGCCGCTCTTTCAAGCCGTCGTACAGCATCAGCGAATCCTAAGCATACTGCACACAGCTTTCAGGTCTAGCACTTGTACTAGTATTCTAAATGTTTAGCAGTTACCCGCTTGCGAAAAACCCAGTAGGTCCAAATCTGATAAGCCAGCACCAGCGGAACCAGGGTAAGCGCGGCAAAGGTCATGATCTTTAAGGTATAGGGCGTGGACGAAGCATTATGAATGGTAAGGCTCCAGGCCGGGTTGAGGCTCGATACCATCAGACGTGGAAATAATCCGGCAAAGAAAGCCGCGGTGGTGAGCGCAATGGCCAGGCCGCTCATGGCAAAACCCCAGCCATACTTTTTTAGCCAGGTAAAAGCGTAACCGGCCACAAACACCGCCACCGCTCCCCACAGGGCAGCCGAGCCCAGCGGACTGTCAAATAAATCGGTATTGGTATAGGTCAGCCCGACGCAAGCCAGAAAAGCGGCCGCCGCCAGCGCGCCGCCGCTTAAGGCGACTGCCCTGGCCCGTTCAATCATTTCCCCTTCGACCTTGAGAGTAATAAACAGCGCCCCGTGAAACAAAAATACCAGCAGAAAAGCAACGCCGCCAACCAGGGTGTACGGGCTGAGCAGATCAAAAAAGTTCCCGGCGTAAATCATCTTTTCATTAATCGGCACGCCTTGAATCAGATTGGTAATAGCGACCCCCCACAACAGCGCCGGTACCGCACTGCCGGCAAACAGCAGCCAGTCCCAGGTGCTGCGCCAAACCGGGCTGTCATCCTTACTGCGGAATTCAAAAGCCACCCCGCGGACAATCAGGGCCATCAGCAGCAAAAACAGCGCCATATAAAACCCGCTGAACATTGTTGCATAAAAATGGGGGAATGCGGCGAACATTGCGCCGCCGGCGGTAATCATCCATACCTCGTTGCCATCCCAGACCGGCCCGATCGTATTGATAATCACCCGCCGTTCAACATCATTCCGCCCCAGAAACGGCAGCAGCATTCCAACCCCGTAATCAAAGCCTTCAAGAAAAAAGAACCCGGTAAACAAAACGCCAATCAGGATAAACCACAAAACATCTAACTCCATAGTGTCGCCCCCTTTGCCGGCGCAGGCGCGCTGGGCTGCTGATCCACCGGTCCCTGTTTGACAAACTTAACGGCCAAATACACGGCCGCCACAGCCAATATACCATAAATCAAAGTAAAGCCGGTCATTGACAGCCAGATCTCGGCTGCCGTAACATTCGGCGAGGCCGCCTGGGCAACTTTCTGCAAGCCGATCACCATCCAGGGCTGGCGGCCAGCCTCGGTAACAAACCAGCCGGCCGAATTGGCAATATAGGGCAGCGGCAGCATCCACAGCATTGCTTTTAAAGCCAGCGGGTAACTTTCCAGTTTTCCTCTAAACCATAACCAGCCGCACACCAGCGTAACCGCTGCCATCACCATGCCTGCGGCGATCATCGTCCGGAAACTCCAGAACAGGGCGGTAACATCGGGAATATAGTTTCCCGGCCCGTACTTAGCGGCGGCGGCGGCCTGCAGTTCTTTGATGCCCTTAATCTCGCCCCGGAAAGAATCATGGGCCAGTAAGGTCAGCGCACCCGGCACGCCAATTTCAAAACTGTTTTTTTGATTTTTTTCATCAATCACCGCAGCAATGGCAAATGGCGCCGGATCAGCCGATTCCCACAGCGCCTCGCTGGCCGCCAGTTTCATCGGCTGGGCTTTAGCCACAAACTGCGTTTGTAAATGGCCGCTGCCCATTACGGCAAAAACACCGGCAATGGCCCACACCAGTCCAAATTTAAATGAAGTCCGGAACACCTCCAGATGGGTACCCTTAAGCAAATGATAAGCGCTGACCGCCAGCACGAAAATACCGGCTGTGACCACGCCCGACAGTATGGTATGCGGCAATTGATATAATACGTAAGGATTGGAAATCAGGGCAAAAAAGTCAGTCATCTCAGCCCGGCCGTTATTGATGGCATAGCCAACCGGATGCTGCATGAAAGAATTGGCTACGAGAATCCAGTAAGCCGATAAATTGCTGGCAAAGGCCACAATCCAAATACAGGCGGCATGCAGCCTCTTGGACAATCTGTCCCAGCCGAAAATCCAGATTCCCAGAAAAGTCGACTCCAGAAAAAAGGCCGTAAGCGCCTCCATGGCCAGGGGAGCGCCAAATATATCGCCCATAAAGCGGGAATATTCCGACCAGTTCATGCCGAAATGAAACTCCTGCACGATACCGGTTACAACTCCCATCGAGAAATTGAGCAGAAACAGCTTGCCCCAGAACTTGGTCATCTTCTTATACAGCTCATTATTGGTCCGCACATACATAGTTTCCATAATGGCGATCATTAAGGATAATCCTAAGGTCAGCGGAATAAATAAAAAGTGGTATACCGAGGTAATACCGAACTGCCACCTGGCTAACAATACTTCACTCATATCCTACTCTCCACCTCTCCTTCTTGCTCTTGCACCAAGTCGGCAAAATTGACCTGATGCAGCGACGCCAAAAACTGTTGTTGAATCCGGCCCAACGCTCTGTGTACAGTACAGACCCTGGGGCAGCAGCGAGTGCAGGCATTTTGATCGGCCAGACAGCGGTTCAGCGAAACAGCCCCTTCCATCGCCTCAATCACATCAAGCAATGTAATGGCCGCCGCCGCCCGGGCCAGCTCATACCCGCCTTCAGCGCCACGATGCGACTTAACCAGACCGGCCTTGGTCAAGGATCTCATAATTTTTTGTAAAAACTGCGGGGGGATATTCTGCTGCTCGGCAATGGTCTGGCCGCTTACAATATGCTCCGGTACAGCGGCCAGATGCAGCAGCACCCGAAAAGCATAGTCAGTCGCCTGATTAAGTTGCACATTACACCCCCTCTCTATAATTAATACCGTACCAGTCCGGTATTAATTATATTGTAATACCAGACCAATTTATTCGTCAATCTTATTGCAAAAATATTTATGCGGAACCCGACCATAGGCAAAAACAGACCCAGGCCGAATGACCTGCGTCTGTTTTTGCCGCCGCTCCGGACCTAAGCCTGATCTTCATTAAAGCGGTCCAGCATACTGATGGTATCAATCAGATGATTATTGAAAATATGTTTTGCCACGGTTAACAGCTCGATCAGCATTGGATCACGCAGCGAATAGGTTACCTTATTACCGTCTTTTGTGCCGAAAACAATGTTTTTACTGCGCAAAACGGCCAGTTGCTGGGAAACGGCAGAGCCTTCGCTCCCAATCAGGGTTTGCAGTTCATTGACATTTTTGTCGCCTTCCGACAACAATTCAAGAATGCGAATGCGAAGGGGATGAGACAGGGCTTTAAAGAAGTCAGCTTTAAACCGCTGTAATTCTAAATTCAAATTCTTACCTCCGTTCCAAACACTTTTCACTTGACCGGCAGCCCCGCCCTGCGCAGCCGCCAAAGCCCATTGGCGCGAATGGCTTCAGACCCGGTTGAGCGCCAGCAAAATTCCTTCAAGTAAAGCGGCAGGCCGGGGCGGGCAGCCGGGGATATAGACATCCACCGGCACGATTTTATCAACACCGCCGGCATTGGCATACGATTGCCCGGCAATGCCGCCGCTGCAGGCGCAGGAGCCGACGGCCACCACCAGCTTGGGCGCGGCGGCAGCCTGATAGGTCTTTTTTAACGCTTCCGCCAAATGCCGGGTTACGCCCCCGGTAACCAGCAGCATATCGGCATGACGCGGCGAAGCCACAAATTCAATGCCAAAGCGCTGCACGTCATAAACCGGGTTGCAAAGGGCCATCATTTCAAAGTCGCAGCCATTGCATGAACCGGCGTCAACATGGCGAATATGCAGCGAACAGCCCAGCAGCTTTTTCAGCCTGGCCTGCCAATCAGCCGGCGGCAGTGACGCTTGATCATCTTCCATTATAGCACATTCCCCTTTTCTCGAAAAATCAGCGAAATTTCTGATCCTGCCCCTCGCCGGTCTCCACTAACTGCCGCTTATCTTTCACCGCAAGATAGCCCTGATTGGTAATCCGCAAAGCCTGCACCGGACAAACCTGGGCGCAATTGCCGCAAAATACGCATTTGCCGTGATCAAGGGCCAAAACTTCCCGCCCGTTTACTGTCAACAGACGCAGCGCTCCGCCGGGGCAAATCCCGACGCAGTCCTGGCAGCAGGTGCATTTGGTCCGGTCCACGGCTATTTTACCCCGGAATTTAACGGCGGCGGCAGTCAGCGGCTGCCGTGTTGTGACCGTACCTGTACGCCAGATTTTTCTTAATATCTCAAACATAGTAAATCTCCTTTTCCCCCTGACTGATCAACGGTCACAGCAGGAATAGCACAACTCAAAGCTTTTATTGATCAGCGGAAAATCCGGCACAATATTGCCCGGCACGGTAAGCGCCACCGCCGGCCAGTTGCTGTAGGCCGCCGAGCGTACCCGGTAACGGTATACCGTCTGGTCAGGCCCGGTCATCAGCCAGTGGCAGACTTCCCCGCGCGGCGATTCCGCCCACCCCATGGCCCTGGTATACGGCTTTATCGGCCCAATGGCTGCTTTGACTGTTCCCGCAGGCAGCTGGTCAATCACTTGCCTGATGATGCCCAGCGAAGCCTTAACCTCATCCGCCCGCACCTTAAACCGGGCCAGCACGTCGCCTGCGGTATACAGCGGCACACCAAACTTCACGCGGTCATAGGCGGCGTAAGGCAGCTCCCGGCGAATATCGATATTGCGTCCTGAGGCCCTGGCGGCCACCCCCACCACTGCTAAATCCACCGCCTGCTCCAGCCGCAATACCCCGGTTGCCGTCATCCGGTCCAGCGCGATATCATGCGTCAGGATAATATCCAGCAGTTCATCAAAATCGGCTTCCACCTCGCCTAATACCGTCGCAACAGTTCTGAGCTCCGCCGGTGTGACATCAAGCCGCAAGCCGCCCAAATCAATAATCCCCCGCAAATAACGGTGACCGGTAATCTGCTCATTCAGCTGCAGCAGTTGCTCCCGCAGCCTGCCGCCATGACTGACGCCCGTGGCAAAGCCAAAGCCGGCGCATAAATTGCCGATATCCCCGACATGATTATACAGCCGTTCCAATTCCAGAAACAGCGTACGCAAGAACCGGGCCCGCTCCGGAACAGCAGTCCGGGCTGCCGTCTCCACTGCCTGGGCAAAGGCTGCGGCATGGGATAGAGTACAGACGCCGCAAATCCGTTCGGCCGTAAATAACGCCTTGCTCAGCGGCAATCCCTCACAGCGTTTTTCCAGGCCGCGATGGGTATAAAACAAACGCGCGTCCAAATGCAGCACTGTATCACCGACAGCGCCAAAGCTAAAATGGCCTGGTTCAATAATACCGGCGTGAATTGGCCCAACCGGAATCCGGGTGATATCGCCGCTGTCATATTGCAGGAAGGTTTGCCGGTCCGGCTGGCGTTCAACCAGGGCATCAGCCGGAAAATCCTTGCGCAGGGGGTACTGATCTTCCGGCCAGTCGCCATGCAGAATAAGGGGGCGGCGGTCGGGATGCCCCAGCGCTCTTAGCCCCAGCAAATCTTTGACCTCCCGTTCGTACCAGTTGGCGGCAGGCATCTCCACAGCGGTGGAGGGAAAGGTGGGGTCGGCTTCCTCAATCAGCGTTCTTACTGTAATAAACTGCCCGATATCATCAAAACAAAAAACATAATATAATACAAAGAAGCCATTGGTCTGCCGTTCGTCACTGCCCACCATGGTAAACAGGCGGCCCTGCTTCTCATTGCATAAATAATTGCAGGCCAAAGGCAAATCCGCTTTATTTACCGTTATCTCCGTCTCATTCGCCCGGACCGCCCTGCTTTCCGCAATTTTCCTGCCCAGCCCCTGCAACAGACGGATGACCGCTTGCTTGACAGTCAGTTGCATCATTTACCTGCCTCCTGTAATACACCGGCCGCTTGACTAAGCGTGTCGTCAAGCACCGGCGGAATATACCAGCCGCACAGTACAACCAGCGCCAGCGGAATAATGAGCGCTATGGTTGACCAGCGGCTGACCGCTAATTTTGGCAGCTTCGCCGGCGCTTCGCCAAACACCATTTTAATCATGTAATACATCATACCGGCGAAAATCAGGGAAATTAGGGCCACCAGCAGCGCCGATACCCAGACCTGATCGGCCTGAAATCCGGCCATCATAATCGTCAGCTCGCTTAAGAAGATATTAAACGGCGGCGCGCCGGTGATGGCCACAGCAGCCAGCAAAAAAATTCCGCCGGTTACCGGCATGGCCTTTAAGAGTCCGGTAATCCGGTGCATTTGCTTGGAATGATACCGCTGACAAATGGTGCCTGCGGCAAAAAACAATAGGGATTTGGCCATTGAGTGATTAAACATATGGAGAAAAGCCCCGTATAAACCGAGCGCTCCGCCAATTCCCACACTGAGCGTGATAATTCCCATATGTTCGACACTGGAGTAAGCCAGCATGCGCTTTAAATCATGTTGTACCATAATAAACGGCACCGTAAAGGCAATGGATAATAGACCGAAAAAGATTAAATATTGAGCCGCCTGGCCCTCCAGCGTTACGTTGGCAATGGCATAGACCCGGAACAAGCCATACAGCGCGGTATTCAGCAATACCCCGGACAGCACTGCGCTAATGGGGGACGGCGCCTGGCTGTGCGCGTCAGGCAGCCAAAAATGCATGGGCGCCAGACCGGCCTTCGTACCAAAGCCGATTAAAATAAAGATAAAGCCTGTTTTGACCCAGCCGGCGTTCAACTCGCCGGCGACCTGGACCAAAGCCGTCCAGTTGAGCGCCGAGGAATGCTGCCCCAGCGTATGAATGCCCGATAAGTAAAGAAAAATAATGCCCAGCAGGGCGAACGCAATGCCCACACTGCCCATAATTAAATATTTCCAGGCCGCTTCCAGCGCATTTTGCTTGCCGTAAAAGGCCACCAATACCGCTGAAATTAAAGTCGTCAATTCAATGCCCACCCATAGTAAGCCCAGACTGTTGACCGCACTGACCGCCAGCATGGTCAGAATAAAAAAATGAAAGAACAGATAATAAAAACGAATCTGTCTGACACTAAGTGTCAGTTCCGCCACATCATGGCGCAGATAGCCTACCGAGTAAACTGCGGCAATAAAGCCGACCAGAGCAATAAGTAAAATATTAAAAGCGCCCAGGGCATCAATATAGATGACATTCTGCCAAAGGGAAAGCGGCTGCCCGGTCATTACCTGCGCGGCGGTCAGGCCGGCGCTGACCAGAGTCAGGCCGGCTCCGGCCGCCTGGCGCAGTTCACACTGGCGCTGATTTTTAGTCAGCCCGGCCAGCAGGCCTGTCAATAACGGCATCAGAAACATTGCTGCCACCCAAACCATTTCCTTCACCCCTTCAAATTCTGCATCTTCCCGGTATCCAGACTGGCAAACGTCGAGTGGATGCGGAAAGCCAGGCCGGCAATAATCGCCGCTGATACCAGCAAATCGAATAATATCCCTAATTCCACAATTAACGGCATTCCATAGCTGATGGACTGGGTAATTAAAAACAATCCGTTTTCAATGACAATCAGCCCAATGGCCTGGGTAATGGCCTCTTTATGCTCAATCATAGTGAAGGTCCCCAGCAAAATGAGGCTAATCGAAGTAGACAGATAGTATTCGCCATAAACCGTTCCCGGCAATTTAAGCTCTCCGGCGGCATAATAGCCCGCCACAACCAACACCGTCGCCCACAGCAGCGATACATGCGCCGAGGAATTACGCTCCACCACCTGCCTGGAGTCCGTTTTTTTCAGCGTATAATATAAAATGGCCGGAATTAAGACCGTTTTCACGGTAAACGTCAGGCCGGCCGCCACCAGCAGGTGGGTAATGCCTGTTCGATGCCACATAATAACCGCCACCAACGCCAATAGCGCCGACTGAAAAGCAATAATGCCTACAGAGTCGCTGATTTTCCGTATTTTAAATAATAACAGCGTGCTGACCAACAGGCCGGCGGAAACAAGCCAATCCATAAATATCCTCCTTTTCCGGCCGGTCAGCCGGCAATTCCCGCAATAATCGCCAGCAAAGATAAAGCCATCGACGATGCCAGCAGCTTGGGTACCTGAAACAAGCGTATTTTAGCATAAGCTGTCTCAATCAGCGCCAAAACGCCCCCTAACAGCAATAATTTCAGCAGGTAAGCGCCGGCCGCCGCCGCCAGCTCAGCCGGCGCAGCAGTCATGGCGATTCCCCAGGGAAAAAACAAATCAATAAACAGGGTCAGCACCAGCAGCTGCTTAATTTGCGCCGTCCATACCATCAACCCCAGATACCGGCCCGAATATTCCAGCAGCATGCCTTCATGGATCATTGTCAGTTCTAAATGAGTGTCCGGATTATCGACCGGAATCCGGCCGGTTTCGGCAATCACGACAATCAGCATGGCCAGGCCGGCGAGACCGTACGCCGGGTTCAGCCAGCTTAAATTCTGGCTGACAATGCCGGCAATGGCCGGCGCCAGTTTGGTGGTCCCGCTGTCCAGCAGTACCGCCAGCGCCGCCAGAAACAAAGCCGGCTCGGCAATGGCCGATAACGCCATTTCCCGGCTGGCTCCCATCCCGCCAAAGGCGCTGCCGGCATCCAGAGCGGTAAGCGCCGTAAAAAACCGGATTAAAGCAAACAAATAAACAATAATAACCATATCGCCCGCCCCGGACAAGGGGGCGTTAATCCACACCATGGGCAGCAGCAGGCCGGCCGCCAGCACTGTAAAAAAGCTGAGATACGGCGTAAATCTGGTCAGCCAGCAAGCATGTTCGGAGATAACGGCATCTTTGCCAAAATACTTATAGATATCATAATACGGCTGCAAAACACCGGCCCCTATTCTGTTTTGCAGCCGGGCCTTGACCTTTTTAATCACGCCCTGCACCAGGGGGGCCAGCAATAATAACAACCCCAGTTGAAGGATCGCCGCCAGCATTTGTTCCATCATTTGCACCTACCTCGTCCAAATTAGAGCGATTACCAGCGCTCCAACCATATAAGCCAGATAATTTTGCAAATTGCCATTCTGAACCGTCCGCAGGCGTTGCGACAGATACAGCAGGCCGGCAATCAGCGGCCGGTACAGCAGCGTCTCGATATTGGCGTTAACTGCTAAAGAATGTTTGATCTTCTGCGGATAGTAGCGGTATTTTTCTTCCACCTCAACCCGGCGGCTTAGTCCCATCACCCTTTGGAAAATAACCAGCACCGGATGCGAAAACCCTGTGCCTGTATAGGCCATATCCGGATAAAGACGGCCGCCGCAATTCCAGGTTTCATCGACCGTAACGCGGCTGGGGCCAAACCTGCGCTTCAGCAGCAGCAAACCCGCCGCCAGCAGCGCAGCACCGGCAAAACCGATAACGGCTACTGTCAGCCCAGCGCCGTCCGGCCCGTTAAACGGGGCAACCGACCATATCGGCCCGCCAATCTGTTCGGCGAAATAAACTTCCGTAATCCGGTTGGTTAAGCTTAAAACCGCGCCCGGCAATATCCCCCCTAAAAGGAGCGGTACTGCCGCCAGACCCATGCCAAGCCGCAGCGGCAGCGGCACTTCGGCCGCTTCAGCCGCGGCCTGGCTGCGGGGCATTGCCAAAAAAGCGGTGCCAAAATGCTTGATGATCCCGCCGGCGGCAAAAGCTCCGGTCAGAGCCAGCAGCGCCACCGCCGCCGCCCCGCCGGCCTGGAGCCATAAGCTGTCCAGGGCAAAGGCCAAATGAAACATGGATTGTAACACCAGCCATTCGCTAACCACGCCGCTCAAAGGCGGCAAGGCGGCCAGCGACAGCCCGCCCAGCAAAAATAAGCCGGCAGTCCAGGGCATGCGCCTGATCAGACCGCCCAGTTCATTAATATTTTTGGTATGCGCGGCGAATAAAACCGCACCCGCCCCCATAAACAGCAGGCTCTTAAACCAGGAATGACTTAAGATATGAAATAAAGCCGCCGTAAGCGCCGTTGCCGCCAATACAGGCTGATGATAAGCCTGAAATAACAGCGCCGCCCCAAAAGCCGCTAAGATAATCCCCATGTTTTCCGTACTGCTGTAAGCCAGAAAGCGTTTCAAATCATTTTCAGCGATTGCCATCAAAATCCCCAGAATTGCTGAAATCAGCCCCAAAACCAGCAGCAAACCGCCCCACCAGGCTGGCCCGCCGCCAAAAAAATCACAGACGATGCGCAGCAAGCCGTAAATTGCCGTTTTCAGCATTACCGCCGACATTAACGCCGAGATATTGCTGGGAGCGACCGGATGAGCCCTGGGCAGCCACACATGCAGGGGAATAAGGCCGGCTTTGGCCCCAAACCCGACCAGGCACAGCAAGAAGATCAGGTTTTTCAAATACCCGGGTATAGCCAGAAGCTGCTGTTTATAGCCGCTGAAATCAACACTGCCCGTATAACCAAACAGAATTAAAAACGCTAAGGTAATAAACGCAGTGGCAATATGGGTCATCACCAGATAAATATAACCCGCCGTCCGGACCGGCGCTTTTTCGTGCTCAAACATCACCAGTAAAAAGGATACCAGCGACATGACTTCCCAGGCGATCAGAAAAGTCACCGAACTTGTCACCGTTACCACCGCAACCATTGATAAAGCAAAGGCATTGAACAAACCGCCAAGATAAGCAATGTTTTTTTTGCCATAATACTTAGTGACATAACCCAGAGAAAAAACGGCAACCACTGCCACCAGGAAAGAAATAACCAATAAGAAAAAAGCCGACAATTCGTCCACTTGTAAGCGCCAGCTTAAACCCGGCAGGATCTCCCAGGCCGCAATATCGATTTTTGCCGGCCCCAGTAAAACCAGCAGCGCCGCCAGAGCGGCGCACAGCCCTCCCCCGCAGGCGCTGCCGTGCGCCAGCCAGTTGGCGGTCCGCTGCCGCCCACTCGCCAGTAACGGAGCGACACTGCCAAACAACAAGCAACTCAAACCGGCGATAAACGCTGCCGCCGCCCACTCAGCCACTACCATTGCCATAACCTCCGACGATGATTATTACTAAATATCTGATTATTCAAATATACTAAGACAGTTAGCGAATTGCAAAGCCGGTATAAGCGGAAATAAGCGCTAAAAAGCCCTTTATCCTGCCCCCGGACCGGTCAGGTAAGCCGCGCGCCTTTTATTACCAGTTCAGTACTCCGGCAAAAAAAGAAGGGGACAGATTCGTTGTTTTCCCAACAACGATACCTGTCCCTGCAATTCTACATTAATTTAGCGGCGACCGGTCCGCGGGACAGGGCGATTTTCCCCGTCCGGGCGATTTCAATCACCTCATAATCTCTCAGAACCTCGCATAGCGCGTCAATTTTCCGCTGCTCGCCCGTAAGCTCAATGACCATTGTCTCACGATTGACATCCACAATTTTGGCGCGAAAAATATCGACAATATTGACAATATCGGACCGGGTAACCGGGTTGGCCCGAACCTTGATCAAAACCAGTTCACGCTGAATAGGATTAACATGCGTCAGGTTGACTATTTTTATAACATCAATCAATTTGGACAACTGGTTTACCACCTGCTCCAGTTCGATTTCATCATCCACTTCCACATCAATGGTAATTCTGGTGGTATCAGCCTCTTCCGTATGACCGGCGGCGATGCTTTCAATATTAAACGCCCGGCGGCTGATCAGTCCGGAGATATGCGTAAGCACTCCGGGGCGGTTTTCAACCAGGACGGCTAAGGTATACTTCATATTTATCAACCTCCAAGAATCATTTGATCCAGCCGGCCCCCCGCCGGAACCATCGGCAGCACATCCTCAGCCTCCGGCAGCTGTACATCGACCAGTACCGGCCCGGCGGCAGCCAAGGCCCGCGCCAGGATGGACTCCAGATCTGCCGGTTTGGTTATTCTGAATCCGGTTACCCCCATTGCCTCCGCCAATTTGACCAGATCAGTCCGGCCCTGCAGCTGGGACTGTGAATATCGTTTGTTATAGAACATCCGCTGCCACTGGGTAACCATCCCCAGCACCTGATTATTCATCACAATGGTCTTAACGGCAAAACCATTATTGGCAGCCGTGGCCAATTCCTGGCAGTTCATCATAATACTGCCGTCGCCGCTAATCAGGATGACCTTCTTATCCGGCTTGCCCACTTGAACGCCAATAGCGGCGGGCAAGCCGTAACCCATCGTACCCAGCCCGCCGGAGGTCATAAAACTGCGCGGCGAACGAAAGGAATAGAACTGCGCCGTCCACATCTGATGCTGGCCGACATCTGTCACAATGATATCCTCCGGGCCGGCCAGCCTGCTGACCGTCTCAATGACCTGCTGCGGCATAATCCGGTCGGTACTCTGCCGGTACACCAGCGGGTTGTCGCGCTTCCAGTTGAGCACCTGTTCCTGCCAGGGGGTTAAATCATTGTTCCAGCCCGCAGTCTGCCGGCATAATAACGGCAGCGACCATTTCAAATCGCCCACCACCCTTAAATCCACCCGGACGTTCTTATTGATCTCAGCCGGATCAACATCAAAATGGATGACCCTCGCTTTGGGCGCAAACTCGGCCACCAGGCCGGTTACCCTGTCGTCAAACCGCACCCCGATACCGGCCAGCACATCACACTCGGTTGTGGCCATATTGGCGGCGTAAGTACCGTGCATGCCCACCATCCCCAGATTCAGCCGGTCATCGGACGGCATACAGCCCAGTCCCATTAAGCTGGTAATTACCGGAATGCCGGTAATGTTAATAAACTGTCGCAGATACTCTGACGTATCCGAAATATTGACCCCTCCGCCAATAAAAAGCAGCGGCTTTTGCGCCGACTGCAAAGCAGCCATCGCCGCAGCAACGTCCGCCTCCTTCCCCCGGCAGTCGCCGGAGTAGCCTCTCAGCATCACCGCCGCCGGGTACTGAAAGTCCAGGACGGCATTAAATACATCTTTCGAAATATCCACAACAACCGGACCGGGCCGGCCCGTTCTGGCAATATAAAATGCTTCTTTTAATATCCGGGGCAAATCCTGCGCCTTTTTTACCAAATAATTATGCTTGGTAACCGGCGTTGTTATCCCGCAAATATCGGCTTCCTGAAATGAGTCTTTACCAATCAGCGCTACGCCTACCTGCCCGGTAATGGCCACCAGCGGTACTGAGTCCATATACGCGGTCGCAATTCCGGTAACCAAATTTGTCCCGCCCGGTCCTGAAGTTGCAAAGCAAACACCCACTTTTCCGGTAGCCCGGGCATACCCGTCGGCTGCGTGCACCGCCCCCTGCTCATGGCGGGCCAGCACGTGAGGGAAATCCGATTTATATAAAGCGTCGTACAGCGTTAAAACTGCTCCGCCGGGATAACCGAAAACCACTTCGACCCCTTCATGTTTCAGGCTCTCAATGACAGCCTGAGCTCCAATCATCTCCACCACAGGTCCTCCTTAGGCCAGCCTTTTCTCAGTATTATAATATACCCGCACCGCAAATGTCACCTGTTGTTTGTTAAATACTCAAAAATGGTTTCTGCCACTGTACAAATTACGGTCTGGCCTTGCAGTCAAACAAAAAGTCCCTGGTTTTCCCACCGGGAAAACCAGGGACTTGAATCGTTTGCTCGAACAACAGCTGAATTTGTCCTGTCCGCTTAACGCGCAGCCGCAGGCTTCGGCATGCGCAGCACCGTAACTAAATGCAAAATCGCGATAAGCGTGCAGGTGGCGCCAAGGATAAAAAACCAAGGCCGCGCAAAGTACTCTGGATCAGCAGTTGTATACATTCCCAGACCTTCCGGCAAAAAGGTGGCGATTGTACCCAGCAGAATAAAGCAGGCAAGACCGGCCGAGCCGCGAACCCGTTTCCGGCGCTGCTGCATCAGCAGGGCAGGGCCAATCGCCATGATGACGTTTGTTGAGATAAATACGCAGAACATGAGCTTGTCATTCATGAATGAACGCACTGTCGACAGAATGATAAAACTTACAATGACCATCACCGCGAGACGTTTCGTTGCCTGCCACACAGTTACCGGACCATCATAATACTTGCCAAACGACTCTTGACGATCGTACTTGATCTCCAGATATAGAGCGTGTAGCTCAAAGAAGTTAAAAGCCACCATACCCAACCACACGACCTGAAAGGGCAGGGACTTATATTCCACAAACCACTGGTGGAACAAGGTTACAAAAAGAAAGTCATGCGCCAAATAGAAGGCATGCATGTAGGCCGGAAACGGCGATTTTTTATCTCTCATTGTCATAAAAAAGCAAAATATGTACTGAACAAAGCCAAAGCCCATGGCCAGCACCATCAGTGGCAGCATTTGCATAGGGTGTTCCGCGAACTTATTCATAATCATAGTGGCGTCATATGCATATGCAGGCATGAGTAATCTCCTTCTTAAAACCGCCCTGTTTTACCTTACTATCCTGAGATTTTACAGCGCCAGATCGGCGGCTTGCGCCCTGTTTGGCGCTGATGGTCAAGGGGCGGCGGCAATCTCCTTCGGCCGGTCTGCCCCCTGCTTTCGCCGCTGCCTGCTGATTAAACAATGGAGAAGGCATCAACAAGCGTGCACCGGCGCTGACGGGTAAAGCTTCTGGGCGCGGTCAGGCCTTCACCGGTCGGACCGGCAATGGTAAAAGTCGCATAGCCTTCGCCGCCTACGCCGATGCCGGCATAAGAGGGAGCATTTTTGACAAAAATGGTTGTTTCAATGGCTTTGGCCAGACGGGTCAGGTGATCGACATTCTTGGAATGCATAATGGCTGTGTGACGGTTGCCATGCTCCACTTTTACCGCCAGGTCAATGGCCGCATCAATATCTTTGACCTGAACAACCGGCAAGACCGGCATCATCAGTTCTTCAACGACAAACGGGTGATCCGGGCCGGTTTCACAAATAATTAATTTCGTGCCGGCCGGTGCGTTTATTCCCAGCTTGCCCAGAATAAACGCGGCATCTTTGCCCACATAATCTTTGTTGATGCCATAAACCTTTTTGGGTTTATCGGTGCAGCCCGGTGCAATTTTCTCCTCCTGGGCGGTCATGATGATTTGAATTAAATCATCAACCTGACGGCCGGAAATAAGATATGCGCCATATTTTTGCATATAGGCAATGAGCTTATCCGCAATACTGCCAACGGCGATGACTTCTTTTTCCGCAATGCACGGCAGGTTGTTATCAAAAGAAGCGCCGCTGACAATGTCCCGGGCCGCCTTTTCAATATCCGCCGTTTCATCAACAACTGCCGGAGGATTCCCCGCACCCGCGCCAATTGCCTTTTTCCCCGAAGACAACACGGTTTTTACCACGCCGGGCCCGCCGGTGGCCACCAGCATATTGATCTTGGGGTGTTTCATCATCTCATTGGCGGCTTCAATTGTGGGATTGGCCAAACTTGTCAATAGATTTGGCGGACCGCCGGCCTTGACAATTGCGTCGTTTAATAACCGGATGGTTTTTAGCGAGGTATTCCTGGCTTTGGGATGCGGGCTGAAAAAGACCGCATTGCCGGCGGCAATCATGCCAATACCGTTGCAAATTACCGTAGCCGCCGGATTGGTTGTGGGGGTAATTGAACCTATTACCCCATATGGTCCCATTTCGACTAGAGTCAAACCATGGTCGCCGCTCCAGGCATGAGTGACCAGATCTTCCGTTCCCGGCGTTTTATCGGCAGTCAGTTTATTTTTAATTACTTTATCCTGTACATTGCCCATGCCTGACTCTTCCACAGCCATCTCGGCCAGCAGCCTGGCATTTTCGCGGGCAGCCTCACGCATTGCCGTGATCAGCTTTTCCCGCTGTTCAATCGATAAGGCGGCCAGCTGCTTTTGTGCCGTACGGGCCGCAGCTACAGCCTCGTCCACCGTGGCAAAGACGCCGTCCCTGGGCGCACTGGCTGCCGGCCCCTGCATCTTAGCCAGTACCTCTGCTGTAATTCGTTCAATTAATGTTTGATCAATAGCCATTAAGCTCTTTCCTCCTATCGCAGTGAAGTTATTGCCAGGCAGCCAGTCCGGCCCGGGCAACAATCATATCTTCGTCGACCGTCCCGCCGCTTACGCCAATGCCGCCAATCAATTCGCCCTTACTCAGCAGCGGGAAGCCGCCGCCGAAAACGACAAACCGGCCGGTCCCAGCCGTATTTAAGCCATAAAGCGGCTGTCCCGGCACAGCCAGCGAAGCAGCCGTATCTGTTGACATGTTGAGAGCGGCTGCAGTATAAGCTTTATCCAGGGCCAGTGAAATACTGCCCAGCAGAGCGCCGTCCATCCGGTTCTGGGCTACTAAATTACCGCCGGCATCAACTACGGCTATCACCATTGGCACGCCGATCTCCCTTGCTTTCTGCTCGGCCGCGGCCATTACTTTCCTGGCTGTATCTAAAATGCTCACTGAAGAACCGGCGCCCTGACGGGCGGCAGCGACAATTTTTTCCGCCTGGGCCATAACATCGGCGGCTTCAACGCCGCGCCCGGCTGGTTTTTCCGCTAAAATCCGATTTACCCTGGCTGCGACTGTCTGAATGAGTTCTTCCTGTTCAACACAGCGGGCCAAAACATACAGCAAATCAGACAGACGGTTTAAATACAGCGGTACCTGGGGCGATACCGATTGGGTTCGCTTCAGCGTAACCACCAGCCGCTCGGCCCGGCGGACAATCGTACGGGCTAAATCCAAAGCCGCGCTGACTACGGTATCCCCGGGCGTAATGAAATACGGCTGAGGAATACGCTTTAACTCCAGTGAGTCAATCATATTTTCAAGTCTGGTCACATGTCCGGCCTTAATCCTCAATTCACTGTCGGCGGTTATGGCGTCAGTGGCCAAATCAGCGTTTAGCAAAATAAGTTCGGCCTGGATGTTTTGAATCATTTCCACTGCCCAGTCTTTGTTGCACAAAGCCCTGGCCAGACCCATCGCCGCACTGGCCTCGTCCACCGTTCCATAGGCATTCACCCGGTCATGATCCTTATCAACCCGCTGCTTGGATAACAAGCTGGTTTGACCGCCATCGCCAGTTTTTGTATAAACTTTCATGGCATCTACTCCTCGAGCAAATCGTTATTTATTTCAATATTGTCGATGATGCCGACAATCGCCGCATCAACTGCGGACTGCGGCCGGCCTGTTGCATGCCGGGCCGAACTGCCTTCCACCACCAGCACGTTTTCGCCGGTGCCCGCGCCAATCGTGTCCACCGCAACAACCGGAGATGTCTGCCCTTTTTGCCCGAAGCTTGACGGCTGAACAATCAGCAGCTTGCAGCCGGTCAGACTGTCATCCTTCGGCGTGGCCACCAGTGTGCCGATAACCGTTCCCACCCACATGAAACATCCTTCCTTCCGTGCGTCGCTACCGGGTAAAGTATATCAATTCAATCGCGTACTCGCTGGCGATATCCCTGGCCAGGGGGGTAACCAGCGTCCCCGGCGGCAATGTTAAAGACTTCGCTCCGCTCACCGCGGCGTTTTTTACCGCCGCCGCCGCCAGCACTGTTTTTTTCCCCGGGACGGCCGGCGTCTTTGGCGGAGCGGCCGCCGGAGCCAGAGGCTTGCCGGTCGCAGCCGCCAGACAGCCCACGTCTGCCATTCTAACGCCATAGTCGGCAACCTCCTGCTTTTCCTCCCCGGCCAAAGTTACCAGCTGACCATTGCTCAGCCCCAGCGCGTTGGCTTCGTCGGTGTCAATGTGAAACTCTCTCCGGAAACCGGGGCGTACCCGCACCAGCACATTGTGCAAAACAGCGCCCCGTTCCCCGTTCACAGCCACTTTGACCCGGCTGCCGTCAGAAACCTTAAGCTGTCCGGCATCGGTATCGCTGATATGAATGTGCCGGGCAGCGCAGATAACTCCCTCCTCGAGCGTTATTGCGCCTTTCGCGCCGACCACAACAACCCCCGCCGAACCGGCGATATTACCGGAATCGCGAACCGGCGGTTTAATGCCCAGGCTAAAACCGTCCGTCCGTGATATCTCAATTTGCGTTGAAGCCCGGATAGGCCCCAGCACCCGGACGCCGCGAATGATTCCTTTGGGTCCAACCAAGGTAACCGTTTCCTTCGCGGCAAATTCGCCGGTTTGCTTCAGATCCCGGTCATAGGTTAATTCATGCCCACAGCCAAACAGCACTGCTGCATGTTCGGCCGAGAGGTGGATATGGCGGTTTGAAACACCCACGGGAATACCCGAATCCGCTTCAGCCGCCTCAAGTGTTTTGCTGGAAATTGCTGCTAAAACTTTGGCCACGATTTCCTCGATCATTGCTTTCTCCATCATCTCACCACCTTTTGGCTATTGACTGTCAGACTTAGGGTTCTTTCCTTGCCGCTAAGTCCCGGTGCATAAACCGGTGTGGTCCAATAGATCCAATCTCCAACGCCCAATATTAGCCGTCAATCTTGGGCAGGATTTTTTCAATATCGGTATGAGGGCGGGGAATGACATGCACAGACAACAATTCGCCAACCCGCTGGGCCGCAGCCGCGCCGCTGTCGGTCGCCGCCTTTACCGCGCCGACATCGCCGCGCACCATTACCGTTACAAAGCCTGCCCCAATTTTTTCATACCCAACCAGCGTTACATTGGCCGCCTTCACCATGGCATCGGCTGCTTCTATTGCACCCACCAAGCCTTTGGTTTCTACCATTCCTAATGCCTCTCCACGCATACTATTCGTCCTCCTTGTTATGTTTATCGTAATGAATGCAGGTTACTTTGGGATCGCCCTTTTTCCGGCTGCACTCCGGGTCACCGCATAAATTGCAGATTTCATCTTTTTTTTTAGCTGTATCCGGCTCAGCTCCGCTATTCTCTTCCTGCCGACCCGGAACTGCCCCGGCAGCTAACGTCAGTTCCGGCTGAAGCTTTGCTGCCGGCTCCGCCGGTGCGGCAGGGACGGCCTTGGCGGCTTTAGACGGTTTTGGCAAACCAACCGTGTCCTTGGTCGCAACAATGCCGGCAAGATCATTGTGCGGTCTGGCGATAACGTGAGCGGAAACGATCCTGCTAATTTTCCGGGCAGCGGCCGTACCCGCCTCAACGGCGGCTTTAACCGCGCCGACATCGCCATGCAGCTTGATGACAACCATGCCCCCGCCTTTGGTAAGTTCATACCCCAGCAGCCTGACATTGGCCGCTTTTACTGCGGCATCAGCCGCTTCCAGCGCCCCGGCCAAACCGACAACCTCAATTAAACCCAGCGAATTTTTGATCATGTATTCACCTCCCCAGGGTCTGCGCATGATCCTGAAGTACTTTAGTCACAATTTCGCGAACCAGTCGATACAAATCAGCTTCGGCGTTCCGGTACGGAACGGAGCTCGCCGCCTGCCGGTCTTTAAACGGCAGGCCCTTGACCAGCCGGGCCGCATTGTAACCGCAGCGGCGCCACTCATCCGGCGTATTGACCCGGCCGCTGCTAAACAACGGCTCACCGGCCGGCAGCTTAACATAATGAACGCAAATATCCTCAAGGCCAATCCCTACGCCAACGCCCAGCTGGGACTGACCGGCCGCCAGGAAAGCCAAGCGGTCGGCGTTCTGCTCTTCTGCACTGGAAATTGCATAAGGCACGCCTTCTTCCTCAATCCCGGCCTGCACCTCACGCAGCTTGCCGGCCAGAGCCGGATGCGGGGCTGCCTGGATAATGATGCTTGGTTTATGGGAATTTTTACTTACCTGCATCGTTCACACCTCTTTGCGCTGATAGGACAGTACCAAGCCGGTAGCCACGGCATTGCGCGGCCCTTCCAGGCCCCGGATATTGCCGCGGCCGCAGACAATGCCATATTCAGCCAGAGCATCGGTCACCATGTCGGCAATTTCAAAATCCAGTGCCGACCCGCCTACCATGACGACAAATTCTATATGACGGATATTGCCGGTCGGCGCTACTCTGGCCAGTGACCGCAAGGAATTGGTGACAAATACCCGCTTTTTCGCCTCACGGCGTACATGCCGGATCTTATCAAGCGGATGCTCGGCCGGAATAGGCAGCATACCATCCTCTTTCAGAATGACCACCCGCGCAAAAACCTCAGACGGCAAATGCTGGTCATAGAATTGCACAGTACCGTCTTCAAGCCGCACATGGTAAAGACTTTCCACCTTGGCCAGCGGATACTTTTTAATATCCTCAGCCAGATCAAAATCGTTCAGGCCGAGCTCCGAATTGATCAGCATTGTCACCATATCCCCGGCTCCGGCCAGATGAATGGCAAACACCTGCTCATCTTTGGTAATGACGGCTGCATCGGTCGAACCGCCGCCCATATCCAGAATGGCTAGAGGCTTGTCGGTGCCCGGGGTAGTCAGAGCGCCGCGAATGGCCATATTGGCCTCCACTCCGGCGATGACCACCTTTACCTTGAGTCGTTCGGTAAGTAAATCAGCGATTTGCTGCATCGGCAGCCGGCTGGTTTTTACCATTGCCGCCAGGGCCACCGCATTTTCCAGGGCAAACTCACCGGCTAATCCCCCCTGAACCTGCAGCGGGACAAAGGTGTCGACAGCCAGCACATCCTGAATCTTCATTTCGGCTAACGGCTGAACGGTAAGCTCACTCATTACCTGGCGGACCCTTTCCAGCATGCCGTTCACATTGGTGCCGGGTTCGCCCTGAACATCAAGGACCGGCTGAACCCGTTCCACCGCCTCCATAATTTTCACGGCGCCAGCCTCAACATCAATATCGGTTTTGCCTCTCTGCCCCGTAATCGTAATAAAACCGGCGGGAATAGAGCGGGCTTTGACATCGCCCTGCGGTGTTTTGACAACAACGGCCGACCGGTTGCCGATCAGGGCCCTGGCAATCGGCACCACCAGTTTGGTCTCCTCGGCTGAAAGGCCGAATACGGTGGCAATGCCATACGGATTGGACAGGGTTTTGACCGTTTGGCCGGCTTCGGCGACCTCGATTGCGGCCAGCATGCCCAAAGGGACCTTTTCAATGAGCGTCACCTCGTCAACAACCGGAATGCGGCGCTTTAACCGGTTGACAATCAGCACTGCATCATCCTGACGGACGATTGCGCCCTGAATGTCAATACCCCGTTCGGCCGCCTGGTTGAGCGTCCGGGCCGCATCTTCAAAGTCAATGCCCTGCGGTATAACGCAAAGTATCTTTTCACCCGCAGCAGCGCGATCCAAATCGGAATAGGCCGCCGTTACGCCCGCACCTAACCCGATTCCGCCAGGCGTTGACGGGTTGTGTCCAATCATGGTCGACTCGGTGATAATCGTTTCGGTAATGGTCTCCATGGCTAAATCGCCAATCACCGGAGTGGCTTCATTAATGCGTATTTCGGACAACTGCTGTAAGCTGAGGCCGGCTTTTTGCAAAGCTTCTTCCAAAGCGATGACAATTCCGGGCACATTGGCTGCCGTTCCCTTAATGCCGGTTGTTTTAACCACACTGCTTGCCAGATATTCATTCGCCCGCCCGGCTTCGAGTCTGGCCAGGCAAATTTCCGTCGTAGAATTACCAATATCAACACCAGCGATTATCGGCATTGTCTTCCCACCTTAGTCTGCTCTTAAACGGTTACGGCGTTCGTAAACCCCCGCAGCCTCCCGCACAAAAGCTGCATTAATTTTAGCGCCATAGCGAGCGTCCAATTCGTCGGCAATGGCCAATAACTCAGCTTTGGTTGAACGGTACGGGCGCAAAGCATTATAAATTTCCAGAATACGTTCGTCTGGAATGGCTGTTAATTCAGCCGCCCGGCGCATATTATTGGCCAGTTGCGTCCGGCCGACGCCATCGGCGATCTCGGCTTGCAGCCTGAGAGTGTCTGGACTGATCCGGACATCCTCAGCTTTAACATCGCCATGCAGAACCTTATCCATCGTAATCTCGGCCAGACTTTTACCGGTTGGACTTTTTACCAGTTCCGGCCGTTTAGCCGCCAGCGGATAGTCGCTGGCCGGGTTTAATCCTTTTGCGCCCGCAGCAGCGGCCGGAGCACCGGCAACCGGAACTGCCTGCGGCGGTTTATGCATGGTTTTCAGTACTTCGCGAATGATATCTTCCACTAATTGTTGTTGACTCATACTTTCTTCACCTCCGTTTTTAAAATTCAACGCTCAATTCTACCGGCTTACTTCCCGGAACGACATGTTCGGTTTCTTTGATATGCAGAACAGCCGCTTTGGCCTGAAATTTAGGCCTGGCCATCTGGTCATTGCGGGTCGGCACCGGTACCGGCGAACCGCCTTTGGCGTATTGGGCGGCATTACGGCCAATCGCCCGGTAAGTTTCCAGGTCCAGGAGCGGCGACTGGGGAAACAGCTCCAGATTGCTCAGCGGCGGCAAGTCTTTTTGATGAATGATCGTAGTTCCCCGGGACTGAATGCCGATGGCGATTCCCGAGCCGCTGATTTTGGCGGCGTCATGCGCGACAAATGCCACATCCGAACTGCGCAGCACCCGCACAACCCTGGCGGTCAGCCCTTCTTCCTCAATCCCGGCAATCATTTCCCGCAATACATCGCTGTGCGGAATATCAACGATCGTTTTATTCTGGTATTTGCCAAAAGCCGGCGCCAGGGCAACGATTACCTCATCGGCTTTGGAGCCCGGACGCGCTTCCCCTTTTTCCACTAACTTGACAGCACGGCCAACAGTTGCTGATTTGACAGGCTGCCGGGATGGCTGTTCCACGCTTTGCAGAACCTGCAGTACTATTTCGCGAATCATTTGCTCATTCATTTGCATCACATTACCCCCCTTGTCCTAAGTCAAACATCAAAATCGGCTGGATTAACCGCCTGTTTTATGGCCTTAATTTCATTCCAGCGCTCTTCGCTCATCTGATAACCTGTGCCTGGGCCGCGGTAATCATTGCGGCTGTTGACAGCGCTGATTACATTGAATTCTTTATCCAGAATAGCGGCGGTATGTAGATAATCGCCGGAAATCCGTTGTTTGAGCAGATTAAGCACCGAGGTTGCCAAATCATTAAAGCCATGCTTGGCCAAAGCCTTGACAACATCAATTCCGGTAATGCCGCGGTTCATCATTTCCTGGGCCGCCTTGATGTCCTCAACCACATTCCGGGCCGGAACATCTTTACTGCCATGCGCATAAGTGGCCGCTTCAACCTCAGCGTCGGTAATTTCCGGGAACCCGAATTCTTTAAATACAGCCTGGATGGCCTTGGCCGCCTGATTGCGTACGGCGATGACTTCCTGCTCCGAAGCAGGACGCAGACCGCCGTCTACTTTTAAATCCCGCTGGATAATATTCCAGTCGTCATAATCGTCAACATCCCAGTTGGAACCGGCGAACATATTGTCATAGTTCGGCACGCCGCTGTAACCGGAGCAGATAAAGTCAGTGCCCGGCAGGAATTGCATCAAGGTCCGGGCAGTCCGGCGCAGATCGGAATGGGTAAAGGTCTGATCGTTGCTGGAAGCAACCTCCAGGTCAAGCATGGCGGCGCATAAGTTTTCCGCCAAGATCGCCCTGATGCCGGACGGTACTGCCGCCGGTACCCCGACGCAGCTTACCGAGCCGTTTTGCAGCCCCTGCACGCCTGCGCCCCGGGCCACCATAATGCAGCGGATTTCCAGGTACAGCATTGATTTTCCCTCGGCGTAGCCCATCTGGACTTCGGCCCCGGTTCCGGATGTAAAGCGCATTTTCAGACCCCTTGAAGCATAAGCCGAAGCCAGAAATCCTTTGGACCAGGGGGTATCATCACCGTCAACAAATACGTTTTCCGTACCATAGACCGAAATGGTTTCGGCATAGGCGGTAATTCCACGCATCCCCAGTTGCAGCTCGGTTGCCTCTTCCAACGAGCATTGGATGAGCGTGCCGCCCCGGCCGGCCTGTGAACCGATCAGCAGCGCCAGCGCATTAAACGGCGCATAACGTACAACAGCAACGGTTGTTTCCATCTCGTCAAAGCCGCGTAAAGACGCTTCCGCACCGTCAGCGGCAATCAGCACCGGGTTATCGTTAATATTGGTAATGTGGCATTGGTTGGAAGGAATTTTACGGGCCCGCATTTTTTGCATCGCCATCATCATTTCCACAACATTCATTGTATTAAAAACCGCCGCCAGTTTAGCGGGTGTCAAACCACCGACAAGCTTAACGATTTCCTCCCGGGGCACATTAACGTCAACCAGCATTTTGGCAATCGCCGCAGCGTCCATGGCCATCGCCTTTTGCGTCACGGCAATGTCAATGGCATAATCGGCAATAAACTGCTCGATAAAGTCAAAGTTTTCTCTTGACACTCCGTCCATTTCAACAATTTTGCCATTTTCCACTTTAATGCTGGGCACCGGATCATTCGGACTGCCCATTGCAATCAACCCAACCTCCGGCCACTCGACTACATAGCCATCCTGATTTACAGGACGGTCCGCCAGTACTTCAAATCTTTTTTGTCTTTTCATTGCTTTACCTCCCGCCTGTTAGATGTACGGTGTAGTGCTTGATGGAGCCGGGCCTGCCATAGCTTCCAATAATTTTTTGCCAACCTCCCGGGCGGCAGTCACCGACTGGCGAACTGCGCCGGAATCGCCGGTCACCATGAGAATCACTTCATTGGAAAAGCTGGTGCCGTTGGCCGGACTGGAATAGGCGACCAGTTCCACATTGGCGGTCTTGACCGCCACATCGGACATTAAAACGCCAATCGCGGCCGGAGCGCCGACAATCAGGCCAAAAGCCTTGCCGAGGGGCGCGCCGAAGGCCTTATTTACGGCATAACTGGCCCGCGCCGTGTATTGCAGTTCAATATGACCGGCATCATTGCCGTAAACATCACCAAAGGTGCGGTTTAATTCTTTCAGCGCAACTTCAATTGCCCGGCGGGCATCAGAAACCTCTTCAGCCCCAAAGATAATCAGGCTGCCATGGCCTGCGCCGCCTTTGGTATCGCGGGCCAGTTCCACAGCCACAATCTCGGTGTTGGTGGCTTTAACCGCCTCATCAGCCGCCATGATATGAGGTCCGGCTCCTGTTCTTGCGCCCAGAATGCCGATTGAGCGGTACTTGGGATCAAGTTTCATCTTTTGGTGCAGCATAGGATCAACATTGGCAATAACCAAACCAATCGTATCGCCAATTGCCGTACCGACAAACTCGGTAATTCCGGGATTAGAACCGCTTTTCGACGCCGGCTGGGCAGCCACGGCCGAACCGGACTGGCCTTCCATGCGCTTTTTGATTTCTTCCATTACTTTATCGATCAACTGTTCTTGCATAAGTACTCCACCTCCAAATGATTGCTTACTTCAGTTTAGGAAGGATTTGCTCCACATCGGTATGTGGACGGGGAATCACATGAACAGAAACCACTTCGCCGACTTTTTGCGCGGCGGCGGCGCCGGCATCGGTAGCAGCCTTAATTGCGCCAACATCGCCGCGAACCATAACGGTAATCAGCCCTGAGCCGATTTTTTCATAACCTATCAAAATGACATTGGCGGCTTTAACCATAGCATCAGCAGCTTCAATAGCGCCAATCAGGCCTTTGGTTTCAATTAATCCTAACGCTTCACTCACCTTTACACCCCCCTTCAGCAAGATAATCGGCAAGCTCCTTCAGCCCCTCGCCGGTGAGCGCCGAAACAAAAAACACCGGCTGTTTAACGCCTGCCTCCCGTAAACAAGCCACTGCTTTATCCCTGTTGGCCGACGGCAGATCCGTTTTGGTTACAACCCCGATGACCGGACGGGTAAACATTCCGGCAAATCCCGGCGGCAAAACCGCTCTGCTTTGCGTCGCATCCTGCACCACAATGACCATTTCCGACTCGACCGCCGTTACCAGCAAAGCCGAATAAAAACGCGGAATCTGCGCATACTCGCCTGGGGTGTCGATTGCCCCGTCATGAAAGTAAATACTACTGGTTTTATCCGCCTGCGACTCGTTGTTATTCAGCGCATGAATCAGCGAAGTTTTGCCCGCTCCTACCGCTCCGACCAGCATTACTTTTTTCATCTTTAGGACCTGGTCAGCTTGGGACCGCTAAAACCAAGCCCGCTGGTCAGTACATTGGTCACCTGGCTTAAGGCTGCTTCCACCGCCGATACCGGTCCGGTGACCACCAGCGAACCGGTGAACCGGTCCATAAAGCCAATTTGGACATTGGCGGTTTTGGTTGCCACATCCGCCGCGATGATAGCCGCTTCGCACGGCGTTATGGTCAGGATTCCAATAGCGGAGCTGGTCGTAAGTCCTAGCTTTTCGCATAATTCCTTTTTGGGATTGGCAATCAGATGCGCCAGGGTTACCTGCTTGCCTGGCACGTACTCCTGTACCACTCTGGGCTTATCGGTCGTCATGACGTTACCTCACAGTCTTTTTGCAAATCTTTCGAAAATGATGTAAATCTTCTGCACTAATTAAATATGCTTGTTTTACGCCAATACCTTGAGTGAATATTGCGTACTAGCTGTACTTATTTGCGCCGCCTGAAACCGGCTGTTGACAATAAAATTCCGACCGCCGGAGATGCTGAATATTATTGCCGGAATACATGATATTTATGTTTTTAAACGCAAAAAAGGATTGCTCTAAAGCAATCCTTTACTATAGGTTAGACCGGTCGCCGAAAAACCTCTGTTATTTATCCACACCGCCGGCAAAAGGTGATATATTGCTCGTTTTTGGGATTTTGCCGCCGGCGCCGCTTTTTGCAGCCTGTCATCGTTTGCCCCGCCGCAATTCATTGCGGTACTGGTTGGGCGTCATACCAACCTCCTGACGGAATACCCGGCAAAAATAACTGGCATCGTGGTAACCCGAATCGGCGGCAATTCTGACAATGGTATAATCAAAGTTTTGCAGCAATAGTTTGGCCTTGTCCACTCTGGCCTTGGTCAGAAAATCCACAAAATTGCAGCCTTTATCCTGCTTAAACAGACGGCTAAAGTAAAACGGGCTTAAATGAACAAATTGAGAAACCTCTTCCAGCGAGATATTGCGGTGACAATTTTTTACGATAAACTCACAGGCCTTGTTGATGACCCGGGTGTTCATCCCGCTGCGGTTTTCCAGCATGTTATCTAAAAAACTGTCCAGCGAATCAAACATCCAGCGATGCACTTGATCTTTATTGGCGCACTGCATCAATTTATTGATATGATCGAAATTCAACAGCGTAAGCTGCTCCAGGCTTGCGCCGCCCTCGATGGCGGCCCGGGACAGGACAATCAGCAGCTCCAGCACCGAGGCTTTAATGATGTCAACACTGCCGCTTTTGGCGAATATTTCTTCAAGCAGGGCGGCCAGAGCTTCCCTGGCCTGCTTGCGGTCGCCGCAGCGGACCCGCTCCAGAACGGCCCGTTCATTTTGGAACGGATAATGAAAGGGCTGCCCGCTCAAATGGGGAATATCCTCAATATGAATAATCTGGTTGTCCCCGAGATAAAACCGCTGCCGCTGGGCATTAACTGCCTCTACATAAGACTTATGCATATCCCGCGGATCACGGTAATGCCGGCCGATGCCAATGGTAATGCTGATCCCCATGATGCCGACAATCGCCTTGCGAATTTTTTCAGCCAGTTCAATAGCCTCGGCTTTTACCGCCTCAGGCTGATCTAAAGCTGATTGCCCTGAAATAATAATAATATGATCGCTGCTAAAGGGGGTAACCAGCACATTGGAGCCGGCGGCATCGGCAGTTATCCGGTACAGCTGCTGCTTAACCAGTTGTTTTTTCAGTTCAGGTTCATTACGGGTTAATTGCTTAAAATTGTCGATATCCAGTACCATCACCACGCCGGTGGTAACCTCCATGCCTAAAAAACCGGCCCGCTCGTGAAATTGGTGCAGCTCTGTAATATTGCCGGCGATTAAATCCTGCACAAACGACATTTTGATATAAGGCGCCGCCTCTTTCAGGCTCTGCCGGATCTGCAAGTCCTCGCGAACCTTGCGTTTGGCCAGTCCCACTTGCTCGGTAACAGCAGCCAGGGCTTTCACCAAATCGTCCGGACGCAGCGGTTTAAGCAAATACTCCACCGCACCGATTTTCAAGGCCTGCTTGGCGTATTCAAACTCATCGAAAGCCGTCAACATCACGATTCTAACCTCAGGCAGAATTGCCCTGATAGCCTTGGCAGCTTCCAGTCCGTTCATTTCCGGCATTCTGATATCAAGCAGAACAATGTCCGGCTGCTGCTGCGCCGCTTCGCGGACCGCACTCGTTCCGTCGCCCGCCTCGCCAACGATGTTAACCTCCGGACACTGCTGAGTGATAATATATCGCAAGGCCTGCCGCTCAAGCGCTTCATCTTCCGCTATCAGTAATGTATACATCCTCTTGCTGCTCCTTCTTTTAAACTAAGACTGACAATAGGGCAGACGAATGTAGATATTGGTCCCCTGACCAACCTCACTCTCCATCTTAATTCCATAGTCATTGCCAAAATAATGCTGAATGCGCTTATGCACGTTAACAATTCCCAGGCCGGTGGTCTGGCCTTTGGTTGCCTTCCTTCTCTCAGCCCGGAAAATTACGTTTATTCTGTCCTGCGTTACCCCGATGCCGGTGTCGCTGACAACCAAAATTAAAGTCCCATCTTCAACAAAGCCGCTTATCGTTACCTGCCCGCCGTCTTTTTTCGGCTCAATGCCATGAATGATCGCGTTTTCGACCAGGGGCTGTAAAGTCAGCGCCGGAACACGGGTGTCCAGAAGGTGCGTTTCCACATGAATGTTTGCTTTAATCCTGTCGCCAAACCGCACTCTCTGAATGGTCAGATAATCGGTAATTGATTTAACTTCTTCCTCCAAAGTCCGCAGCTCCTCAATATCCCGCAAGTTATTACGCAATAAATCAGACAATGCATAGACAATCTCCTGGGTACGGCCGGCCCCTTCCAGCAAAGCCAGCCGGGCAATGGTATTGAGGGTATTAAATAAAAAATGCGGATTGACCTGTGATTGCAGAGCCCTCAGTTCGGTAGCCCGCAGCAGTGTCTCCAGATCAGCCTTGGACTGAATCTCCTCCATCAACTGGCGCTGCATAATATTGGCAACACCGATCTCCACAATATAATTGGACATAATATATACTAAATCGGCGGCGGCCTTGAGCCTGCTTTCCTGAATGATCTCCACTTTGTCAAACAGCTCGCCAAGCTTTGCCGCATCGCGCGGCAGCGGCGACGTCAGCTTGAACATTTCGGCCCTGGTGTCGCGGTCTTGCTGCGGCGACACCACTTGCCCCGCCAGAAAAGCGCCCACATATTGGTTCTTGACAATAATCGGCGCAGCCAGATCAGTCAGCCCGGCATGACAATGGTAAACGCACGGGCGCCGGTTTTGCACAGCTTTACGGCCGCCCCGGTCATCACAAGCCATACACAGCGCCAGCCCCTCGGCATCTGATCTGATATATTGACAAAATTCAGTAAAGTTGCTCGGTTTGGTCACAGGAATACCGTCTGCATCGACAATTACAGCACCTATACCGGTAGCCTCGGAGAACTTATCCTGAATATCCTGCAAGACTTGGGTGTTGACAATTTCCCCCAAAGTAAAACGATTGCAATCCTGCACAAAGCTCCCCCCCATGAATTGCTAATTCAAATTGTAGGAATTTTCATTCACAGGGGGAATATTGGCTAAAAATGATCTTTATTCCTGCGCACAGCAACAAATTCATATCTAACAGCAAATTTGTCGTAATTGTTATCCTGATATTGCCACCTGAGGCGATTTGTCATCCGTATCACCGGCGGCAAAATCCGCCAGCCGGGCCATATGAAAGAAGGCGAAGGCGGTACTTTTTAAAATGGATACCATTAGCACCGCTCCCGTACCCTCACCCAGGGCCATATTGCCCCGGATGATGACATCATCGGCCAGTATATTGCCCAGCAGCAGGGCGTAAGCCATGCCTGGCTCTTTGGAAATATGCGAAGGTATGGCATATTTTTCAATATCACTGTTCAGTCTGGCGGCGCACGCGTAGGCCACAGCGGTAATAAAGCCGTCAATCACAAACGGGGTTTTCAGCCGGGCGCACGCCGACATCCCGGCGCAGATGGCCACAATATCAAACCCGCCCACACAGCGGAGAATGTCAGGTACTGTTTGCATTGCAGCCTTATGCCGGGCCACGCCGTTACCGACCACCAAGCGTTTTCTTTTTAAGAAATCATTATTGACCGGGCTTGCGCCATAGCCTACCAAGAATTCAGGAAACATACCGGTTAAAGCATGCAGTACCGCCGCTGAAGTGGTGGTGTTGCCGATTCCCATTTCACCAAAGGACAGTAAATTAACCCCCTGCCCGCCAATCAGTTCCGCTGCCGTTTCCTCGCCTGCCCGCCAGGCTTCTTCAAACTCAGCCTTAGTCATAGCCTCGGTTTTCATAAAGTTTTTGGTTCCCCTGGCTACTTTACGGTCAAGGCCCACGGCGCTTTCATTGTCCACGCCGACATCAACTACCGAATAAGGAATCGCATTGCTTTTGCAAAAGCAACTGATCGTGGCGCCGCCGGCGACCATATTTTTCCCCTGCAGATAAGTGATGGACGACGGAAAAGCGGCAATTCCTTCTTCTACCACACCATTATCGGCGGCAAACACCACATGATGCGGACGCAGTTCGTCATGCATCGTTTCCCAGGCCAACAGAACTTTACGAAAATATTTCTCCAGCAATCCCAAACTATTTGGAGGCTTGGCCGCCCCTTCAATCAGCTCATTTACCGCTGCCTCATAATCCATACAATCTCCTCCTTATTGTCGGGATAAATAAAAATACCTAGCCCAAAAAGGCTAGGTCTAAAACTCCTATCCTTCTGGCAATACCTCTTGCGCGGAGGCAGATGTCAGCCGATACAGGCAGGTCTCCTGGCTTACGGATCAGCGGCCTCTGCGCCTTCCCGGCTGCGCCGGTGGCATTTGGCAGAGGTCCTCCCCGATTACAGTGGCGCGACCGCAGCGTTTAAGGATTAGACTAACCCTTCCGCCTTCCCTATTCTCCTCTCCCCTGGAGAGGCACCTGTTTGGTGGCAATAATTATTTAACTGTTTCATTCGTCTACTTCTACTTCATTATAACATTTCCTACCGAAAATTACAGGTTCGCAAAATGTTGAAGCGTAAAGTAAATATTTTGCTATCATTACAGGCAAAACGCAACCAGCACGGCAACTTCGCTCAGTTCCAGAACTGCGCCGTAAACATCACCGGTCATACCGCCCAGACGGTTGGCTACATACCGGGCTGCAAGCAGCCCGAAAGTAAAGCCGGCGACCGCCGGCCACAGGCCGGTAAGTCCAAAGGGCGCGACCAGCACCAGCGTCAATAAGCCGGCAATCCAAACCGTATAGCTGCCGGTTCCTCCTGCGAAACTCTTTCCCAGCCCCTCCGCCCGGGCATAAGGAAAGAGAGCAATGGCTGCAACAACGGTCATGCGAGCCGTAACAGGCATGACAAACAAGGCCGGAATTAAGCGTCCAGACGGTAGATCGACCAACAGAGAATACTTCAGCAGTACCAGCAGGAAAAAGCTAATGGCGCCAAAAGCGCCAATCCGGCTGTCCTTCATAATTTCCAGCATCCGTTCTCTCGACCGGCCTGAAAATATTCCGTCAGCCGTATCCATTAAACCATCGCAATGCAAAGCCCCGGTAATCATAATTTCAACAATAATCAAAACTGCTGCCAGCACATGCACCGGAGCGTTCCCCGGTGCATAAAAATGGGCGCCATAAGCAATTGCCGCCAGAATAAGGCCAATAATCCCGCCAATTAAGGGAAAAAATTTAACACTGCGTCCAAAAGCCCCAGGCGCCCAGGCCGGAGGATTTTGGACCTGAATGCGTGTTAGAAACTGAAAAGCAGTAATAAAATCGCTATAAAGATTTTTCAGCATATCAGACACCGTCCTAGCGTAAGCTTCCAATACTATTTTGATTATGGCCGGCCGCTATCCTTCTGGAAATTGCGATTCGGCAATATTATCCTGCAATTGGCTATTAAAATTCAGGCGCAGCGATTTGCATCCGCCTGCCAAAACCATCCTGCACCAAAAAACAGCTCCCGGCTATGCTTGTGCTTTGGAGGGCTTGGGGATTGCAGCGGCCCGCTGGCCTGGGGCAGGCGTTAATAGTCATTGATGTTTAACTTCAGCATCCTTCGGCGCAAAGTCATGCGATGGATGCCCAGCAGTTTGGCTGCTGCGGAATAGTTTCCTTTCGTTTGCGCCAGGGCAGCCTTAATCTCTCTTTCCACGCGGCTTTCTCTGGCGGCCGCAGGCGGGGAAGCGCCCCTTCTTGTTTTGAGTATCCTGGTTAAGAAAGTCCTGTCAATGACAGCAGTTTTGGCGGTTGCCGTAATGCGCTGCATCAGATTGCTGAGCTCACGGATATTTCCCGGCCAGGAATATTCCGCAAAAAACTCCAGGGCATCGGCGGTAAAAGTGAAGTTGCGAACGGCGCCGTCGGAAAACTCGTGCAGAAAGGTTTTGGCGTACAAGCGGATATCCTCACTGCGGATACGCAACGGCGGCAGTTCAAGGCTAAGCACATTCAGCCGGTAGTATAAATCGTCCCGGAATTTATTATCAGTGATAAAACTTTCTAAATCCTTGTTCGTGGCGGCAATAATCCGCACGTCAATCGGCAATACCCTGTGGCTGCCAAGACGGACTACGGTTTTTTCCTGCAGAACGCGGAGTAAACGCCCTTGATTTACATAATCCATCTCAGCAATTTCATCCAGAAAAATCGTGCCGCCGTGGGCAATCTCGAAAAGGCCCGGTTTTCCTTCCTTATTGGCGCCGGTGAAAGCGCCGCCGACATATCCGAACAGTTCACTTTCCAGAATATGCGCCGGCAATGCCGCGCAGTTGATGGCGACAAAAGGGCCGCGGCAGCGCTTGCTCCCATTATGAATGCTTTGGGCAAAAACTTCCTTGCCGGTACCGGTTTCGCCCAGGATCAAAATGCTGAAATTGGTTGCGGCAAAATCCTTGGCTGTTTCGATAGCGTCGGTAATTGCCCCGCTCCGGCCAATGATATCATCGAAGGTAAAGCGGGCAATATGGCCGCGGGCATAGATTTCCTGGCGGATGATGGCCTCCATCTGCTGAATCTTGCTGATATCCTGAAAGGTCGCCACTGCACCGAAGGATTTACCGTTTACCACGATCGGCACTTTATTGCACATGATTCTGGCGCCATTGACGTCTATCATGCGATGGACGTCATCCTGCCGCCGGGCGGCTACTCTTTCCAAATGAAGTTGAGGAATAATTTTTTCAACCGGCTGCCCCAGGGCTTTGGTTTTATTAATTTTAATGATTTTTTGGGCGGCCGGGTTAAAGGCGGTAATCGTGTGCTCCTGATCAATTGTGACAATGCCGTCATAGGCATAATCCATGATTGTACTGAAAAACCCGCGCTTGGCCGCCTCAATTTCCAGAGCCTGCTGGATTTGCTTGGCTTCCCTGGCCGCCTGCAGCAGACTTTCCTTGCCAATCTTAATCAATGCACAGGGCAATTGGTGGCGATTGGCTGCCTCGACCACTCTCCCGCCGCCTAAAATCACTTCCGCGCCGTTGCGGCAGGCGGCCAATACCGCTTCTTCAAAACTTTGTCCATATTGCAATACGTATTGACGGATGGTTACGTCTAAGATTTCCGTCAGCGAGTCAATCCCCAGAATCATATTGGAATAAGTAACAATGGCGATGTTTTTCCCCTGTAAACGGCCCTCAGTGATGACCCGAATAATGTCAAAACTGGTAATGGGAATTTCCACAACCGCAATGTTGAGCTGAGCCTGTTTAATGGCCAGGGCGGTTCCGGCCCTGGCCGCTACAATTTCCAAGCCCTGGGCAATACGGTTGGGCAAAAGCTCAACGGCTTTTAAAAAAAACGCTACTTCCAGCTCGATATCAGAGTGACCGGGAGCCAGCACCTGCCGCGTATAATGAACCATCGCATCATCGGAAAGTAAAAACAAAATATTGGACACAGCAATCACTCCGCAGCAAAATATAGCAACATGAAGCATGCTGCTATATTAGTGTATCAGAATACAGCAAATAAACACAATAGTTAAAAAATTTTCAATTGACCGTAAAAAAAGATTATGTCCTTTAAAACCAATGTCTGCAGGCACTAATAACGCTTTTGTTTTTTCTTCAGGCAAAGTTGGCACACAATATGCTTATTACTTAAGATGAAAGTTCGGTTTAATTCAAACCAAGGACAACCCCCATGACGGAGGTGAAAAAATTGGGGGCAGGTCGTGTTTGTAAGATTGCTTTAAGGAGGGTTTTTCATGTTTACATTGGCTATCGTGGGTTTTGTCATGATTTTCGTGTTCATGTATGTGGTGATGACGAAAAAAAGCACCGCGTTGGTGGGACTTGTGCTTATTCCGCTCTGCTTTGCGATTGCTTTGGGCTTTGGCGCCGATCTGGGGCCAATGATTTTGGATGGTCTTAAAAAGATTGCCCCCATTGCGATCATGAATATCTTTGCTATTATGTTTTTTGGCGTCATGATTGACGCCGGTTTATTTGACCGTTTGGTTGAAACCATCCAGAAGGCCACAAAAGGGGATCCGGTACGTATCCTTATGGGCACCAGCATTTTGGCCTTTTGTGTTTCACTGGACGGCGACGGCACCACTACTTATATGGTAACCTGTACCGCGATGCTGCCCATCATCCGGCATTTTAAAATCAACCCGCTGATGGCGGCGACTGTCGCGCTGATGCCGGCCAGCGTAACCAATCTGCTGCCCTGGGGAGGCCCTACGGCGCGGGTGATGAGTATCCTGCATCTGGAGCCGGGCGATATCTTCCTGCCGTTAATTCCGGCGATGGCGGCGGCGGTCATTTGGTCGTTATTTGTGGCCTACTATTTTGGCCGCAAAGAGCGCAGCCGGCTGGGCTACTCTTTGACGGCGGCGGTGTCCGCCCATGAACTTGCCGGCAAGATATCCATGGGGGATGAAAAATTGAAACGGCCCCGGTTATTTTGGTTTAATGCGGCGCTCACCCTCTTGCTGCTGATCGGCCTGATCACGGATGTGATGCCGCTGGCCGTGTTGTTTCTGATTGGAACGGCGGTAGGTTTGGCCGTCAATTATCCGGATGTCAAAGAACAGCAGGCCTGCATCAGTTCCCGCGGCCAGGACATCATTTCGGTCGTCGCCATGCTGCTCGCGGCCGGCACGCTGACCGGCATTATGGCCGGCACCAAAATGATTGATAACATGGCCCAGTTGTTGATTGCCATTATCCCGCCGGAAATCGGCTCACACCTGGGGGTTGTATCCGCCCTGGCCAGCCTGCCGCTGACTTTTTTCTTAACCAATGACGCTGTTTATTTCGGAATTATGCCGGTCATCGTCAAAACGGCCGCCGTTTACGGCATCACTCCGGCGGAGATCGGGCGGGCGCTCTTGGTCGGGCAGCCGGCGCATCTTCTCAGTCCGATGGTGGCTTCGACATATTTGCTGGTCAATCTGACAGGGGTTAATTATGGTGAATTTCAAAAGTTTGCGCTGTTATGGGCCAACGGTTCGTCACTTGTCATGTTGCTTGTGGTGTTATTGATGGGCTTGGTGCCGCTGTGAGAAGCAAAGCCCAAGCGTTGTTTTTGCAGGCGCGTCCTGCACGGTATTTACATTCTTAAATTGTACTGCGGAGGTCTCCTAGATGGAAAAAGTTGCATTAGTAGGACCGTATGATCCTGCGATCAAGGAACGGTTGTTACAAACCATTCCCAATGAGTTTGTCATTAAAGAAATTACAGCCGAGAGCGAGTATGATCAACTTGCTGATGTCCACTATATTATTTTACGGACGCTCCACCTAAAAGAAGCGGCGATTCAGTTCATTCCCGGTCTGAAGCTTATTCAGCGCTGGGGCGTTGGGTATGATTCGGTGGACATTAAGGCGGCGGGAGCCAGGAATATTCCTGTGGCCGTTACGTCCGGCATGAATGCGCCCTCGGTTTCTGAGCTGGCGGTGCTGCTCATGCTGGCGGTTTATCGTAAATTACCTTTACTGCACAATAATGTTCTGGCCGGAAAATGGCGGGGCGAGAGCGGGATTGCCAGTTCTTCCTATGTTATAGAAGGAAAAACGGTCGGACTGATTGGTCTGGGGGCTATTGGCAGGCAGGTGGTACAAAAAGTCAACGCTTTTGGCGCTACCGTACAGTATTATGATCCGTTTCGCTTATCCGCGGACGAGGAAGCTAAATGGAAGGTCCGCTATGCGACACTTGAAGAATTGCTGAAAACATCGGACATTATCAGCCTGCACCTGCCGTTAACCGAAAAAACCAGACATCTCATCTGCAGGCAGACGATTGAGCTGATGAAACCGACGGCCATCATTGTCAATACGGCAAGAGGCGAAATTATTAAAGAAGCTGATTTGGTCACAGCGCTGCAGGACGGGCGCATTCTGGGGGCGGGGCTTGACGTCGTGGAGCGGGAACCGCTGGCAGCCGGCAATCCGCTGCTGGGCCTGAACAATGTCGTGCTCACGCCGCATATGGGCGGAAGTACGTTTGATATCAATGTCAGCATGGTGCAGCGCTGCATTGAAAATATTGTTAAAATCAGCCGGGGGGAAAGCCTGCGGCCCGGTGATTTTGTGAATGCCCGCTACTTTTCCAAGCATAAATAATATGGCTCTGTCGCAGGGCCAATAAAAGGAGAGAGGAACATGTCAAACGTAGGATTTAGGATTTTTAAAAAGGTCAACCGACCCGGCAGGGAATTAATAGACGCTTTTGCAGGATTGCCGGTAGCCAATATCGCGGATGAGATGAATCGCTTTAGTTGTGTGGCTGCCCGGATTAAGGCGGTCAACAAGGCGCTGCTTTTAGGTCCGGCTTTCACGGTAAAAGCGCGTATCGGCGATAACATGCTGTTTCATAAGGCCCTGGATTTAGCCGAGCCGGGCGACATCATTGTCGTTGATGTACAGGGAGATACTGTAAATTCGGTTACCGGTGAAATTATGATGCGCCAGGCGTTGAAGAAAGGGCTGGGGGGCATTGTCATCGACGGCGCTGTTCGTGATATTGGCGCGCTGCGGGAAATGTCAATGCCGATTTATGCCGCCGCCGTAACCCCGCAAGGCCCCTATAAGGACGGGCCCGGTGAGATTAATGTGCCGGTCAGCATCGGCGGAGTCGTTGTCAATCCGGGCGATATCCTCGCCGGCGATGCGGACGGCATCGTGGTGATCCGGCCGCAGGATGCGGCGGTAATTGCCGCGAAGGCCAAGGCCAAGCAACAGAAGGAAGCGGAAACCTTCAAAGCGATTGAGGCTGGAACCCTGGACCGGTCGGCTTATTCGGACGAAGCTTTCATTAAAAAAGGCTGCCAGATTATTGACGATTTCTACAGATAGAGCAACAACAGCAGAATTTGCAGTTATTCCGATGGTACACATTGTCAAAGTACAGTGTGTGCCATCGCTTTTTTAGGTGTGCGCCATCCACGGATTTCTTCGTTGCGCGGCAGGAATTTGCAGGAAGAACAGGGTATATTTAGTAACGTTGATTCTCTAAAGCTAGTTTTTATCAGAAAAATTTACATAAAATCCCAGTCGCTCCATTGCTCTGCTTTGGCATTCCTTTTCGCCTGACGTTGCGCGCAAAAAGGCCTGTGGACGCTGTAAACATAAAAAAAGATATTACAGGAAAGGATGATATGTTTGAAATTAAGAGCTAAGCTGACACTGATCATTTCGTTGCTGACGCTTGTTGCTCTGGCCGCGGCCACAATAACCGGCTATACCTTTGCTAGACAGCAGCTGCAGTCCGGTATTCAGCAGGAATTGACTGCAATTCTCAATTCCCATGTCAACACACTGGATGGCTGGCTTATAACCAAGGCCAAAATGTTGGAAATTACGCTTGGCACAATTCAAAGTACAGACAGCACTCATCAAATTACCAAGCCAGCGCTGGCTGGCTACCAGTTTGTCGATAAAGACTTTTCGGAAATGTATTTTGGTTCAGCCGCCGGTCGGATGATTGCCGGCAAATGGGATGCCCCGGCCGATTATGATCCCCGGACCCGCCCCTGGTATAAAGCGGCCGAAACCCAAAACAGGCTGATTTTCACCAACCCCTACCAGGATTCCATAACACAGCAGATGGCGCTGACGATCGCAATGCCGGTTAAAGACGCAGCCGGCCAGTTTCAGGGCGCTATTGGCGGAGATATTTTGCTGCAAACACTGCTGGACGATATCAAAACCATCAACCTGCATGGTTCAGGTTACGCCTATTTGCTGGATTCCACCGGCGCCATCCTGGCTCATCCTGATCAGGAGCTGCTCGCCAAAAATGTTTTCGAGGCCGACAAGCTGAAAGCTCTGGCTCCGGTACTCAAGCAAATACTCAGTGAAGATCAGGGTTTTACCGGTTATACGGATCAGCACCAGGACTCCCTGATCGTCTATCAAAAAGTTCCTTCAACAGGGTGGACTCTGGCTCTGACCGTCCCTGCGGACGTTGTCTATCAGCCGCTGTCCAAGCTAAAATTACTATTTGCTGGAATTATCCTCCTATCCATTGTTGTGGTAATATCGGTCACTACCCTGCTGGTAAAAAGAATAACCAAACCGGTTGAAACCCTGCTGGATCAGGTCAACCAGGTAGCTGCCGGGGATCTTACCGTACAGGCCACGGTCAGCGGTCAGGACGAAATTGCCGGACTGGCTGCAGGGTTCAACTCAATGGTGGCCAGTCTACGCAGCTTAATCCTGCAGGTACATACCAGCGCCGAGCAGCTCGCCGCTTCCACCGAGCAATTAACGGCCAGTTCGCATGAATCGGCCCAGGCCGCCAATCAGGTGGCCGGCTCAATCACCGAAATAGCCCAGGGAGCCGAGGTGCAGCTGCGGACTGTGGAGCAAACGGCAAACAGCATCGACAATATCTCGGTCAATATTAACCGGGTAACCGCCTATGCCCACAACGCCGTAGCCAAATCCGGAGAATCTGCCGAAAAAGCCAAAGACAGCAATCTGTCGATTGCCCAGGCTGTTCATCAGATGGAACTGATTGAGCAGACGGTCAATACCTCCGCTCAGCTAATTTCCGTGCTTGGCGAAAGATCAAAAGAGATCGGCCAGATTGTCGACACCATCTCCGGAATTGCCGGACAGACAAACCTGTTGGCGTTAAATGCCGCCATTGAGGCGGCACGGGCGGGCGAACAGGGGCGCGGCTTTGCCGTGGTGGCCGACGAAGTCCGCAAATTAGCCGAGCAGTCCCAGACAGCCGCCAAACAAATCGCCGAGCTGGTCGGGCAAATCCAGCAAGACACGACAACAGCGATTTCGGCGATGGACAACGGTACGCACGAGGTCAGCTTAGGCGCTAAAGTGGTCACTGCCGCCGGTGATTCCTACCGGCAAATTGCCGGGCTAATCGCCGAGATTTCCGAACAAGTCGCCGGAATTTCCACCGCCATGGAACAGGTAAATAAGGAAAGTCAGGAAATCGTCACTTCAATGAAAACGATTGATCAATTAAGCACCCATACGGCAGCCGAGGCTGAAACGGTTTCCGCCGCCACCCAGGAGCAGTCGGCGTCAATGGAGGAAGTCGCCTCAGCCAGCCAAAACCTGGCGGAGATGGCGCAAAAACTACAGGCAATGGTCCAACAGTTTCGCCTGCAATAAACTAGTCCATGCTAAAAGGGGTATCTGCCAATGCCCGGGCATTGGCAGATACCCCCATTTTAATCATCATGGACGGCTAGCCGGTTTTTATTTAAGAATTCAGCCTTTATATAGGGCAACATTGCCCTGTTGGCGGCTGCCCGTTGTCGCCGCTGCATAAACCTGTTAGGATAAGATATATTATTAACTAAGAGGTGAGAATATTGGAGCGGCGTGTACATGAATTTTTCATGACTCCTATTAGCTTAATCGGAACCGGCTGTTTAGCCAAATTAGCCGAATACATAAAACCAATGCGTTTTAGAAAAGCGCTGATTGTTACTGATCATTTTCTCAGCAATAGCCCGCTCATTATGCATTTAACCAGTGTTTTGGACAGCCTCGGCCTTTTTTACATCTTTCATGACGAAGTCAAGCCAAACCCAACCACCCAAAACGTCCGGCAGGGCTTGAAAATCTACCGGGATAACGGCTGCGACTTCTTAATTTCCTTTGGCGGCGGCTCCCCTCACGACTGCGCTAAGGCCATTGCCCTGTTGGCCTCCAATGGCGGCCATATTCAGGATTATGAAGGCCTGAATAAAATGAGCAAGCCTTCCGCCACCCTTATTGCCGTCAATACAACTGCCGGAACCGGCAGTGAACTCACCCGGTATTGTGTTATCACCGACGAGGAACGAAAAATTAAAATGACCATATCCGATTGGCATATTACGCCCTGCATTGCCGTGAATGACGCCGCCCTGATGCTGGACTTGCCCCCGGCGATGACGGCGACTACCGGCATGGATGCGCTTACCCATGCCATCGAAGCTTATGTTTCAACCGATGCAACACCGGTAACCGACTGCAAAGCCTTGAAAGCGGTCGAACTGATTGCCAGGCATCTGCGTCAGGCAGTAAGCAGCGGAAAAGACATTGCCGCCAGAGAAGGAATGATTTATGCCGCTTATCTTGCCGGCATTGCCTTTAACAATGCCAATCTGGGTTATGTTCATTCAACGGCCCACCAGTTGGGCGGGTATTATAACCTGCCGCATGGTCTGTGCAATGCCCTGATGCTGCCCGCGGTATCGGCCTTCAATGCTGAAACAGTCCCCCAAAAGTTTGTTGACATCGCCCAGGCCTTTGGCATTGAAACGTTTAAACAGCAGCAGTCCCAATCCATCCAGGCTCTGCTGACCCAAATCACCGCCCTCTCCCGGGATATCGGCATCCCCGCAGGTCTGAGGGAAATCAAAGGGTTTGACGTGCAAGACATTCCGGCATTGGCAGCCAATGCTTTGCGGGACGTCTGCAGTCTCAGCAACCCCCGCAAAGCCAGTCAGCCGGAAATGGAAAATCTCTTCCGGGCAGCCCTGTAAAGCCTGAATAAACATAGACTCGAAGAAAAAAATGCACTTTACGCAAAGCGTAAGGTGCATTTTTCAGCCTATTCATTCATATTCAGCCATAAAAATCCCCTGGTTTTCCGGCCAATTCAGCTCTTTCACAGCTTGCATCAGGCCGGCTTATTCTTTATCCGGGATGTACTCTACAATATCCTGTATTTTACAATTTAATATTCGACATAAATCCTCAATCGTTCGCAGGCTCAAATACTCACCCTTCCGCATACGGGTCAAGGTATTCGGACTGATATTATGCTTCTCGCGCAGCATGTACGTTGTTACCCCTTCACGGTGTAACGTGCGCCAAAAAACTTCATAACTTATCATACAACAAACCCCTTGCTTAATGATAAGTTACGAATTATCATTAATACATATATTATAAATAGTACATGTACTATTTATTGTCCTTACAAAAACAGTTATTCAATGTTCATCCGAGAGTTTGATTTCTCCATGATCTTTTTCATAAGCGGCAATATGGGACGTAATGAGTTTTTCTAGTTCTTTGTTTACAGTACGGAAATTATCATCGGCAATATGTTGAAATTTCCTATAAAGGATTTTATTCAAGCGTAAAGTATATCTTATATCATCCATATGGTGCTTATCCTCCTATAAAATAGTAGTAGTTTTTATCATAACTTTAAATGCCTAAAAAAATTGTTTTGACGCATTAATTAGTATTTTATACGTCAAAAATAGTGTTAATTTGCTAAAAAATAAATATTATTTATACTTTTTAATACTTATGGCTACAAAATAATACCAACTACAAAATAATGGTGATAAAATGTGTAATAAGGAGGGATTAACTTGCTGACATTTAAGATAAACGACGAAATAGTAAACTGCATTGAACTGCCGGGTTTTGAATTAAAGATGCTATATGATGGCGAAAAACACAGATATTTTTTATTACTTAACGGCATTGGCACACCAGAGTACTATATAGCCGACATTGACAGCACAGGTTACTTTACGTTTACCCGCCTGGAGCATATAAACATAGCAGAATGAAAAACGCAGCCCTCCTTTTTTAATGAAGGGCTGCACTCTTGATCCGTCACCCACACTGCAGGCATGATTTCGTATGCGGCCAGCCGTAATCTTTCGCAAACCGGTTCGTAAAATTGCAATTAAACGTCAAGCTTTCAATTTTCCCAGTAGTTTTTGGGCTGTATCAAAACCCATTCCGCTTTTTGCCAGTTTATTTGCTTCCGCCATGGCGGCAAGCATTTCGGCGTTATACTGCGGCAGCTTCAATTCAAATGGCAGGCCGCCGGTGATAATGGATTGGCGTAAGAACATGGTCACCGCGTCGGTTAGCGTAATCCCAAACGCCGAAAAAAGCTGTTCCGCGCTCCGCTTGGTTTCAGGGTCAATCCGGATATTCAGACTTGCAGTTCTGGCCAACATAATCACCTCACTATTCGTATGATTATAATATCATACTGTATTCAAACCGTAAAGCAAATGTATATATAATGGCAACACATTAAATATACATTTGCTGTTTATAGTCTAAAGCATCCTAATTAGCTCAACCATCCATTCCTCTGCAAATCAGCAAGTTCTCTTATGATTCTTCTTTCCATAAAACAAACAAAAAAAGACGGTCGTTGAAGACAGTCTCCGGTCTGCAAGGGGAATTGGTCCGGCGGCATTTACTCACCATGCCGCTCGTCATCCCAGGGCGGCCCAACGAGGTCGCCCGTATAAACATAAGGGTCAGACAGAGGTTCGATATTCCTTACTTTAGTTGCCTGCAGCAGGGGTACAGCAACACCCCCATAGCGCCCTTGCCGGATTGTCCCTTGCACTTCTACCCAGGTGTCATTTTTATACAGCAAGGCTGTCAGGCGCTTCGACAATTAAGCCGCTAGGCATTGCATCGGCGGCGCAGCAGAAAATTTCAAACCGCACCACCATGAATTGATTGGCCTGGAGACCATCAGGCCGAAACACAAAGCCTTTTAAGCTGACTTCACTGTCAATAAACCGGTCTGTGTCCTCGTATATGGCGGTAATCAGCCGGATATGGTTTGTATCATTGATATTGACAACTGCAGGCCGCTTTGGGGCGTTCTCCCCGGCCGGTATGAGAAAACAAATGGCAAGGGCGCCAATAAAAATATAATAGAAACAGCCTGCGAAAACGTGTTTTTGAGCATTACAGCCAGGCGTTGCCATATCATCCACCAGCCGGATTGTTTGCACAATAACCAGCAGGACAAAAATCAGCCAGCCAAGCTTGGCGTTATAGGTAAATTGCGGATGGATCAATTGCAGTAAATCGCCTTTGGTTATCACCCGGTAAAATAAGTGCGCGAAAGCAGCACTTAAATGCGCTCCCGCACCGGGCCTTCTGCCTGACATTCTTAAAAAACGTTTTGCGACAGGCCCTTTAGCTTGCACTTAAAACGCAGACGTCAAGTAAGCTTGTGGCTAAAACCAGCAGCGGATTATCTTTTGTGCCGCCCGGCTAAAGCAGCCAGGCGGGCAGCCAGCCCGGGCGTTAAATATTCCTTGCGGCAGCGCCATTGCCAGTTGCCGCCAACCGTTCCCGGTATATTCATGCGGGCGTCACTGTCCAGGCACAGCGCATCCTGCAGCGGGATAATTACCGTGTTGGCGTTGCTGGCATAAGCGAAATCAATCATATTCCAGCAAATTTCTTCCGGGCCGGTGTTTTCTAAATGCAGCATTTGATTGATACACGCAGCGTAATCGGCATCCGCGCCGACCTCCGTTTTATACCAGCCCAAAGTCGTATCATTATCGTGCGTGCCGGTATAGACAACACTGTTTTTTTCACAAATAAACGGCGCACAGCACCCGCTCTCATCACAGACAAGCGCAAAATGCAGCACTTTCATTCCCGGATAATGAAACTCATTTTTCAAATCTTCCACTTCCGGCGTAATTAGGCCCAAATCTTCAGCAATAATCGGCAGCTTGCCCAATTGCTGCTCCAGGCTGGCAAAAAAATTGCTGCCCGGCCCTTTGACCCAGCGGCCGTTCACCGCCGTTTGTTCACCAGCCGGGATTTCCCAGTAAGCTTCAAAACCCCGGAAGTGATCCACGCGAATAATGTCAACAAGCTGCAGCAGCACCGTAAAGCGGTCCCGCCACCAACGGTAGTTTTCTCTGGCCATTTCCGGCCAATGGTACTGGGGATTGCCCCACAGCTGGCCGGTCTCGCTGAAATAGTCCGGCGGCACACCGGCGACCATTTGCGGCAGGCCGGTTCGATCCAGCTGGAATAAGTGCTGGTTTGCCCATACGTCGGCACTGTCATGGGCGACAAAGATCGGCATATCGCCAATGATTTGTATGCCCCATTGGTTGGCATAGCGTTTTAACGCCAGCCACTGTTTAAAGAAAACATATTGAATAAACAGCTGATAAGCTATTTCCTCCTGCAATAATTGCCGGTATTCCATCAAGGCCTCCGGCCGCCTGGCGGCAATTTCCGCCGGCCACTCTGTCCAGGGCAGCCCCCCCAGCTGCTGTTTGATGGCCATAAACAAGGCGTAATCATCCAGCCAGCTGGCTTGACCGGCAGCGAAATCCCGGTAATCACCGGGTATGCTTTGCTGTTTGAAGTTAGCGAAAGCGCGGCGCAGGCACTGTTCTTTAAACGCAGCTACAGCCGCAAACTCCACCTTATCCTCAGCAAAAACCTGCGGCGTCTTAACATCAGCCGCACTCAATAAGCCTTCGGCCACAAGCTTGCCCAGCGAAATTAATAAATGATTGCCGGCAAACGCCGACAGCCCCTGATAGGGTGACTCCCCATACCCTACAGGATTTAGCGGCAGTACCTGCCACAGCTTTTGTTTACTTTTATATAAAAAATTAACAAATTCGTAAGCCTCTTTACCCATGTCGCCGATACCATATTTGGAAGGCAGGGAGGTTGGGTGGCACAACAGACCGCACTGCCGGGGCAGCGTACTTTGTTCCACCTGCAACAACAGCTTAGCCTCCAGTGGCGCCAGCTCGACGGCAAGGCTGCCCTGCCGTACGGTGATCTCCCGGCCGCTGAGCAAGTCCCGCAGCAGGCCCCGGCATACCCCGCGGACATTCAGGATTAGCTCCGCTCCCACCTCTTTATTGCGGTTGATAAGGATCAGGGCCGTATTGTCTGCGCGTTCCTCCCCAAAGCAGTCCCGGCCATTGATAATCTGCCGGACATACCCGTAAATATCGCCTTCAGCATATAACGGCAGCCATTCGCCGGTCTTAAATACCGGATAACGGTGGCGCAGCGCAATTAAGCGCTGATGCCACTCCAGCAGTTCCCGGTCTTCCCCGCCCCACGGATAAGTACGGCGGTTGAACGGATCTTTGTAACCTTCCAGCCCGGCCTCGTCGCCGTAATATACGCAGGGAACCCCGGGGAAAGTCATTTGCCAGACCACCAGCAATTTCAGTCTTTTCACCGCCAGAATGCGCTGCGCCTCAGTCAGCCGGCTCCTGGCCTGTTGAGTGATGGACAGGCTCTCGGAGGCGGGCGCTTCACCCAGCAAAGTAAGCACCCGCTCAACATCATGGCTGCCCAAAAGGTTCATCAGGGCATAAAAGTGCTGCCGGGGATAGTTTTCGTAAAGGCTCATCAGCAACCGCTGCGTCATCCGGGCATCCGTCCTGCCCAGCATGAAATCAAGCAGGATCTGCCGGAAAGGATAATTCATTACCGAATCCAGCTCATCGCCGCATAAATATTTTCTCAGTACCCCATAGCTCACTTTATGGGAAGCGTCTTCCCATACCTCGCCGATAAGCACTGCATCCGGATCAGCCGCCTTCATGGCTTTAGCGAAACCCTGGACAAACTTCTCCGGCAGTTCGTCAACAACATCCAGCCGCCAGCCTTTGATGCCCCGCTTCAGCCAGTAGTGCAATACGCTATTTTCATCATTGATGATAAAGTCGGTATAGGACGGCTCATTCTCCTCGACGTTCGGTAAAGTATCAATGCCCCACCAGCTTTCATATTTATCCGGAAACTCGGTAAACCGGTACCAGGGATAAAACGGCGATTGGACCGACTGATATGCGCCCGGGCCGGGGTAATTGCCATACTTGTTAAAGTAGCGGCTGTCACTGCCGGTATGGCTGAATACGCCATCCAAAAGGACGGCGATTCCCAGTTTCCCGGCACTGGCGCAAAGCTCGGCAAACAATTCATTATCGCCAAGCAGGGGATCAATTTTATGATAATCACCGGTATCGTAGCGGTGATTGCTGGCTGCTTCAAATACCGGATTGAGATAAATAACGTTGATTCCCAGTTCCGCTAAATACGGAAGCTTAGCTATAATTCCGGCTAAGTTGCCGCCGAAAAAGTCATACGCAACAATTTCCTTGGTATCGACATCCCGGATATAATAAGGCGTATTACTCCAGTGGGAGTGGACCACACTTTCCTTTTTCAAGGCCGGCGGCTGCTGGCCGGTCAGGCCGTTGCAAAACCGGTCGGGAAAAATTTGATACATCACCGCCTCTTTAAACCAGGCCGGCGTAACCGTGCCCTGCCTGTAAACGGTAATTTGAAACGAAGGCGGCGGATAATGATAGATTTCTCCCGCCCCGCCCAGCTGAGCGCGATTGTTGCCATAATAGAAAGTTTGACCGCCAACGACGACAATAAAGTAATACCACAGGATTCCGCCTGACCGGGGTGCGGTAATTTTCGTCTGATATACTGTATTCGGCAGACCGGCTGACGCCGGTCTCATCACGACTTTCTGCTCCCCTGCATCATCTTCCCATAGCCTTAGTGTGACCGATTCCGGACGGCCGGGGGCCAATACCTGCAGTTTAAGCCTGATTTGACTGTCACAGCAAACCGCGCCAAACGGACTGCGAAAATCCAGTGAATGGGAATTGTGAAACAACCAGCTTTGATTCATTGCGCACCTCCCTGGCATTCAGCCCCTAGTACCGTGATTAGAATGCGAGCCCTAGCCCCCGTTACTGCGCAGCCGGCGGTAAATGGAATGATACTGCTGAGCCGACTGCCGCCAGCTGTAATCTGTCTGCATGGCGTTTTGAACAATTTTCATCCAAACCGGTTTGTCATAATATAGGCCTAAAGCCTTTTTCACGGTAAACAGCAAGTCATGCGCGTTATAATTGGTAAAGGAAAAGCCGTTGCCAAGCCCGGTATACTTGTTGTAAGGCTGAACAGTGTCCTTAAGCCCGCCGGTTTCCCGGACGACTGGCAGCGCACCGTAGCGCAGAGCAATGAGCTGGCCGATACCGCATGGTTCATATTGCGACGGCATCAGAAAAATATCGGCTGCGGCGTATAATTGATGCGCCAGCGCTTCGCTAAAATGAATATTGGCCGAAACCTTGTGAGGATATTTCCAGGCCGCCTGTTGAAACATGCTTTCATAGCGGGCTTCTCCGGTACCCAGCACCACCAGTTGAATATCCTCGCCGGTGATTAGTTCGTCTAAAATGTGGGCAATGAGATCAAGCCCTTTAGGCGCCACCAACCGCGAAATAATGGCCAGCAGCGGCGTCCCGCGCTTTACCGGCAGTCCAAGCTGCTCCTGCAGCTTTACCTTATTTTCATATTTTTGGTTCACTGAACCGGCGTCATACCTGGCCGCAAGATGGCTGTCCGTGGCCGGATTGTACACATCATAATCAATGCCGTTAACAATGCCCACAAGATCGGCCCGGCGCTTACGGAGCAGTCCTTCCAGCTTTTCGCCGAAATATTCATACTGTACTTCCTCAGCATAAGTCTTGCTGACTGTTGTAATCACGTCCGAAAACACAATACCGCCCTTCATAAAGCTGACCTGATCGTAAAACTCCAGGCAGTCCGTGTTAAAATATTCCCAGTCCAGGCCTAATAAATCCGGCAGTATTTCTTTGGCGAAGACCCCCTGGTAACGCAGATTATGAATGGTGAAGATGGTGCGGACATGTTGATATTGAGGGTCATGCCGGTAGTGGGCATTTAACAATACGCTGACCATTCCGGTATGCCAGTCGTTGCAATGGATGACATCGGGTATAAAATCCAGGTGGGGCAATACCTCCAGCACCGCCCGGCAAAAATAGGCGAACCGTTCAGCGTCGTCATAGTAACCATACAGCCCGGAACGTTTAAAATAAGCTTCATTGTCAATGAAATAAATCGGGACGCCCTCATGCTCCAGTGCCTCAACTCCGCAGTACTGCTGACGCCAGCCCACCGTCACAGTTGTTCTGTGCTTCAGCGTCAGCTGCTCCCTGTACTGGGCGGGTATGCTGCTGTACTTGGGCATAATTACCCTGACATCAGCCCCTTGATTTCTTAGTTGCTTGGGCAGTGAACCGGCAACATCGGCCAATCCCCCGGTCTTCGCAAAGGGAACGGCTTCGGCGGCAACAAACAGTACCTTAACCATCTTTAGATCACCATACCTTTCTTTATTATCATGGGATAATTCGGCGCTCCGCTTAAACTGCGCCCGGCCATCACCTGTACATCCTTGTCGCAAATCACATTATTCAACACTGAGCCTGCCCCAATTTGGCCTTTCTGCATAATCACACAGTTTTGGAGCTTTACGCCTGACGCGACCTTAACTCCCCGGAATAAAATACTATTTTCGACCGTTCCTTCTATATAGCATCCATTGGCCACCAGGGAGTTGACTACCCTTGCGCCCGCCTTATATTTAGCCGGCGGTTCGTCTTTAATCTTGGTATATATTAAGCCTGGCTGAAAAAACAGTTCCTTCCATACCTCAGGCTTTAATAAATCCATGCTGCACGTAAAATAGCTTTGTACCGAATTGATCATCGCCTTGTAACCATAATGCCGGTAACCGCAAATCTTCAGGCTGGTTAAATTTTTAATCAGGCAATGTTTAAGGAAATCATACTTGCCGCGCGCCGCTCCATTCTCAATTAGATCAACCAGCAACTGCCGTTCCAGGATATATATCCCGGTTGCCAGCTGACCTGCCTGCCAGCGGCTGCTTATTCGCATATCAGTAATCCTGCTGTTATTATCGAGCGTCAGCAGCGTTCGGTATCCGTCACCGAAGTTTTCATCCTGTTCACAATATACTGCCGTAATATCGGCCCGGCTGGCTTGATGAGCCGCCAGCACCGCTTTCAAATCGATATTGCAGACCATACCGGTTTCAGCCAATACGGTATATTTATGATTGCTGCGCAAAATATAATCCAAATTTGTCTTAAAATTGTCAATATCGCCTAGCTGCCGATCGCCGGGCTGATTGGCATAAGCCGGCGGCAGGATAGTCAGCCCATCGCGCTTGCGGGCCAAATCCCACTCTTTGCCTGAGCGCAGATGATCCATGAGCGACCGGTATTTGTGCTGTACCAAAATACCAATACCGCCAATACCGGCATTGACCATATTGGACAAGGTAAAATCAATCAGCCGGTACCGGCCGGCAAAGGGCACAGCCGCCAGCGGACGGTTCTGGGTCAGGTCAAGCAGTGGCTCCTGGACAGCGTATAAATTAATCAATCCAATGGCATCCATAAGCTTATGACCCCTTTCCGCATAACCGTTGAGGCGGGGAAACCGCACTTTGCTCTCCGGCTACGACGGCAATGCCTTGCCGCCCGTCTCCCATACTGCCGGTAATCCGGCTGTCCGCCTTAATGATTGCATTGGAACCGATAATGGCTTTATCGATGATCACGCCGCCTTCAATCCGCGCATTAGGCATGACCACCGAATTGGCAACCCTGCTTCCTGTTCCTATGTATACGCCGGGAAACACCACCGAATGCTCAACTTCACCAAAAATTTGGCAACCCTCGCTGATCACTGAATTTTGCACCTGAGCCGTAGCTGCCAGGTAATGTGGCGGCTGAACAGGATTAACCGAATAAATGCGCCAGCTGGCATCATATAAATCCAGCCCCGGCGGCTCGGTTAACAAATCCATATTGGCCTCCCAAAAGCTTTCAATTGTCCCAACATCTTTCCAGTAACCGCTGAAAGGGTACGCCAGCAGGGTTTGGCCTTCATTCAGCATACCAGGAATAATATCTTTGCCAAAATCGTGACTGGAGGTACAGTCATAACCATCGGCGATCAGGTATTGCCGCAATACCGGCCAGTTGAAAACATAAATACCCATTGACGCCAGATTGCTCTTAGGCTGGCTGGGCTTCTCGGCAAAATCGGTAATGCGGTTGTCGCCATCGGTATTCATAATTCCAAACCGGCCTGCCTCCTCCCAGGGTACGGCAATTACGGCAATGGTGGCATCAGCCTGCCGCGCCTTATGGTACTCCAGCATCAAAGAGTAATCCATCTTATAAATATGATCCCCGGACAACATTAGCACCTGTTCCGGATCGAACAAATCAATAAAATTAATATTTTGGAAAATGGCGTCAGCAGTGCCTTTGTACCACTCCCCCCCATGCTCATGCACATAAGGAGGCAATACATACACCCCTCCGTCATTGCGATCAAGGTCCCAGGCGCTGCCGATGCCAATATAACTATTTAAAGCCAGCGGTTTATATTGAGTAAGCACGCCTACCGTATCAATGCCTGAATTGTGACAATTGCTTAAAGCGAAATCGATAATCCGGTACTTCCCGCCAAACGGAACGGCAGGTTTGGCTACATCCTTGGTCAACAGTCCCAGCCGGCTGCCCTGGCCGCCGGCCAGCAGCATAGCTATACATTCCTTTTTCCGCATATTTATCCCCTTTTTTACAATTTATCCTGGTGTTTCTCGCCAATGAATCCTGTATCGTCCATCGCGACCGGCTGTAAACAAATGACGGCAAGCGGCGGTATGATAATCCTTAACGAATATTGCTGCTGATGCCAGGCGATTTTTTCCGGCGTTAACAACGCCCGGTTGCTCTGGCCTGAGCCGCCAAATTCCTCATCATCGCTGTTAAACACCTCGCGATAACCGCAGCTGTCAGGAATACCAATCCGGTATCCTTGATGCAGCTGAGGGGTGAAATTACAAATGACAATCAGGTAATCGTCGCTCCGGCGGCCTTGACGGATAAAAGCAATGATGCTTTGCTTATCGTCCTGGCAATCAATCCAGCGAAATCCCTGCCAGTCGCAGTCGATTTCCCATAAAGCAGGCTGCCGGCGGTAAAAGTCGTTCAAGACCTTCACATAACCATGCAGTTTCCGATGCATCGGATATTCCAGCAGATGCCAGTCTAAGCTGTCATCATATTTCCATTCAATAAATTGGCCGAATTCACCGCCCATAAATAATAGCTTTTTGCCCGGATGCGCCAGCCAATAAGCGTAAAACGCCCGTAAATTGGCAAATTTCTGCCAATAATCACCCGGCATTTTGTCCAGCAAAGACCGTTTGCCATGCACGACTTCGTCATGAGACAAGGGCAGGATAAAGTTTTCCGAAAATGCATACATAAACGAAAATGTAAGCAGATTGTGCCGCCACTTGCGGTGAAGAGGGTCGGTCTCCATATAGCGCAGCATATCATTCATCCAGCCCATGTTCCACTTAAAATTAAAGCCCAGGCCGCCCAAATACGTAGGTTTCGATACCAGCGGCCAGGAAGTAGACTCCTCAGCAATCATCAAAGCCGACGGATAATTGGCAAAAACCGCTTCGTTCAGCTTTCGCAATAATTCCATGCCCGCCAGATTGCCGTTGCCGCCGTACTCATTAGGCCGCCATTCACCTGGATTACGGCAATAATCAAGATACAGAATATTGGCGACGGCATCCACCCTCAGACCATCAATATGAAAGACGTCAAACCAGAACAAGGCATTGGAAATCAGAAAACTTCTGACTTCCGGCCGGCCATAATCAAAATTTGTCGTACCCCAGCCCGCATTCTCAGCTTTCAGCGGATCAGCGGATTCAAATAACGCGCTGCCGTCAAATTGCCTTAGTCCATGATCATCTTTGCAAAAATGCCCGGGAACCCAGTCCAGTATTACACCAAGCCCCCGTTGATGACAACGGTTGATAAAATACATGAAATCCTGCGGTGTGCCATAACGGCTGGTTACGGCAAAAAAACCGGTAGCCTGATAACCCCAAGAGCCATCAAACGGATGCTCGACAACCGGCATAAGCTCAATATGGGTAAAGCCCATACCGGCCGCATATTCAACCAGCTGATCGGCCAGTTCCCGATAGCTTAGCGGCTGCCTCTCAGCATTGAAACGCCAGGACCCCGGATGGACTTCATAAATTAGCACTGGCTGTGCATAAGCCTGCTGCTCCCGGCGGGCCAGCCAGGCCCCGTCCTGCCAGGCAAAACCGCTGAGTTCATATACCTGTGAAGCTGTGGCCGGCCGCAGTTCCGCAGCAAAAGCATAAGGATCGCACTTTAGCAGCCGGGCTCCGGCAGCGGTAATAATTTCATACTTGTAGTTGGCGCCCACGGTTAAACCGCTGATAAACAGCTGCCAGACACCGGAGAATCCGCTCCGCTGCATCGCATGAGCATCGCCCTGCCAGCCGTTGAAATCGCCCACTACCCGGACGGCTTGCGCCTGGGGAGCCCAGACGGCAAACCGGACGCCTTTCTTCCCCTGATGGACAATAAGGTGCGCTCCCAGCATTTGATAACTGCGGAAATGAGTTCCTTCATGAAATAAATACAAGTCGTGCTCGCTAAGTAGTACATCGGCCACAATTGCCACCTCCGGAATGATGTTGGTGCAACTTGTCTGCTAACCGGGGATAATGACCGGCCGGATTTTCCAGATGTCGTCGGCATATTCCCGAATGCTGCGGTCGCTTGAGAAAATTCCGGCTTTGGCGATATTATGAATGCTTGAGCCCAGCCAGCCGGCCTGATCCCGGAAGGCGTTGTCCAGCAACGTCTGCGCATCGACATACGCGGAGAAATCTTTCAGTACAAAATATTCATCATTATTATATAGTAAAGAATCATAAAGTGACCGGAATTCCTCCTGCGCCCCCCGAACGCTGCCGTTAATCAGCTGATTAAGAATTGTTTTGAGCCGCTCGTCTTTATTATAGACATCCCACACCGAATAACCGCCCTGCCGGTAAAAGGTCATTACTTCCTCGGCCGTAAGGCCAAAAATAAAAATATTTTCAGCGCCGACGGCATTTTTAATCTCCACATTGGCGCCATCCAGCGTGCCAATGGTAAGCGCTCCGTTCATCATAAACTTCATATTTCCGGTACCGGAAGCTTCCTTGCTGGCAGTGGAAATCTGTTCACTGACATCCGCCGCCGGAAAAACCAGTTCACCCAGCGACACACTGTAATTTTCCAGAAAAACCACTTTGATTTTTTCTCTGATGACCGGATCGCGATTGATTTGCTCTGCCAGCATGTTGATTAACTTAATCACTTGTTTGGCGATATAGTAGCCAGGTGCGGCTTTACCGGCAAAAATGAATGTTCGCGGCACAATATCGCAGGCCGGGTCTTGCCTCAGCCGGTTGTACAAGTCCATGATATGAAATATATTAAGCAATTGGCGCTTATATGCATGAATCCGCTTGATTTGCACATCAAAAATAGCGCAGGGATCAATCGTCAGCCCATATTTGTTTTTAATATAGCTCGCCAATAGCGCCTTATTGTGTTGTTTTACCGCCGCGATTTGTTGTTTAAACGCCGGGTCATCGCGGTATTGCAATACATTGATCAGATCGCCGGGATGTTTGATCCAGCATTCGCCGATTGTGTCATTGAGCAGCCTGGCCAGCCCGGGGTTGGCTTTAATAAGCCAGCGCCGGTGAGTTATCCCATTGGTTTTATTGTTAAACTTGCCGGGATGCAATTGATAAAAAGGCTGTAGCAGATGCTTCTTCAAAATCTCGGTATGAATTGCTGCAACGCCGTTTACGCTGTGGCTGCCCACAACCGCCAGATGGGCCATATTTATATTGCCCCCGGCGATAATCGCTATACCGGCAAGCTGTTCCTGCCGGCAGAAGCATTTGGTCAAAACCTCGTTGCAATAACGCTTGTTGATTTCCTCGACAATCAGATAAATTCTTGGCAGCTGCGCCTTGAACATGACTTCCGGCCATTTCTCCAAGGCCTCCGGCATAATGGTATGATTGGTGTAGGATACCGTCCTGGTAGTAATATCCCAGGCCGCATCCCAGCTCAGCCCCTCCTCATCCAGCAGTATCCGCATCAGTTCAGGAATAGCCACCGCCGGATGGGTGTCGTTAATATGTATCGCTACTTTGTCCGCCAGCTGCCGGATGGGGAGCCCGGTCTTCTTAAACCGGCGGATAATGCTTTGCACGCCTGCCGAAACGAAAAAATATTGCTGGCGCAGCCGGAGCGACCGGCCTTCATCATAGTTGTCGTCAGGATAGAGGATCATGGAAACGCGTTCAACCCAATGCTTATATTCGACCGCTTTAAGATACTCCCCGCGATTAAAGCAGGCCAGATCAAATTCGGCCTGAATGGGTTCAGCATTCCACAGGCGCAGGGTATTGACGGTATTGTTGCCATAACCAATAATGGGTACGTCATAGGGCACAGCCCGTACAGCCTCAAACCCGGAATGTTCAAACGTCAGCCGTCCGTTGATCCGGCGCATTTGAACAGTGCCGCCAAATTTCACCGTAACCGCCTTATCAGCCTTCCGGTATTCCCAGATATAGCCGTCTTTCAGCCAGTTATCAGGCAGCTCCACCTGCTGCTGATCAACAATCCGCTGTTCAAACAAGCCATACTTATACCTGATGCCTGTTCCATGCCCCGGCAGGCCCAGCGCCGCCATTGAGTCCAGAAAGCAAGCCGCCAGGCGTCCTAAGCCGCCATTGCCCAGTCCGGCGTCAGGCTCCTGCTGTTCAAGTCCGGCCAGGTCGATGCCCAGCTCGGCCAGTGCCGTCTGACAAGTATCCAGTAAGCCGGTATTGATCAGATTGGTATTTAGAATTCGCCCCAGCAGGAATTCCATGGAAAAATAGTATACCTGTTTCTCACTGGTTTCCGTGTAAACTTTATTGGTTTTAATCCACCGCGCGCTAATATAATCCCGAATCACTTCGCCCAGGGCACTGTACAGATCGCCGGCGGCAGCTTCGTCCAGACTCTTGCCATGCCTGGACTGAAGTTTTTGAATAAACGCTTCCTTAAACCGTTTCTTATCTTTTAAAATAAGACTGCACCTGCCCTTCTCAACATCTGGCTTACAATTGATCTTATAGGGCCAATTCTGCTTGCTGGCGCAAAAACCTGCTAAAACCAGGCAAAATATTTAAAATTCTGATAAAGCTGGGCACACCAGACCGCCGAAGAGCCGGAAAAATGGTGCAAACCACCGGCTGCGGTAAATCTTCCCACTGCATAACAAAAGCAGGCAGCAGGGCTGACTCTTATCCGCCGGTCAGCCTTGTTGCCTGCCACAGTCCGCCAATGCTTTAAGCTGTGACTCCGCCGTTATGTCGGAGGACCGGACTGACCGTCACCGCCCTTAAGCTGATTAAGCGCACTATGAGAACGCCCGTAGCAAAAATAGACAGCAGTGCCGATCAATGTCCAGACGACAAACCTGAGCCAGGTGCCTAAAGCTAAATTATACATAATATACAGACAGAAGATCATTGCCGCCACGGCCACAAAATGAAGCGAGGGGCAGCGAAACGGGCGGACGGCGTCAGGTTTGGTTTTCCGCAGTACCATCACCCCGGCCATGGCGATAATAAACGCAAACAACGTACCGGCGCTGCACATTTCCGCCACAATATGAATCGGAGTAAAACCGGAAATAAAAGCTACGCCTAAGCCGACAATCACCGTAATAATATGGGGAGTGCCATATTGGGCATGTACTTTGCAAATTCTGTCCGGCAGCAGCCCATCCCGGGACATGGCAAAAAAAGCGCGGGTTTGGGCATACATCATGACCAGCAGGACGGTGGAAAGACCGCAAACAGCGCCGGTCCCGACCAGAGCCGAACCAAAATTATAGCCGATGCGGCGCAGAACATAGGTAACCGGTTCGGCGGTATTGAGCTGATGGTAAGGGACGACCCCGGTCATAATTGCGGAAACGGCAATATATAAAATTGTGCATACCGCCAGTGACCCGATAATCCCAATAGGCATATCACGGCTGGGATCACGCGTTTCTTCCGCCGAGGTGGCAATAGAATCAACGCCCAGATAGGCAAAAAAGATTACTGCGGCGCCGGCCGAAACACCGGCCCAGCCAAACGGCAGAAACGGCTCCCAGTTGGCGGCGTTAATTTGGGGGCCGGCCAGCAAAATAAAGATGAAGATAGCACCAAGTTTAATGGCCACAAGAATGCGGTTGACATTGGCGCTTTCCCGCACCCCGCGCACCAGCAGGCAGGTCAGAAACAGCGTAATCAGGACTGCCGGCAGGTTAACAAGCCCGCCGTCCGCCGGCACTGATGTCAGGGCTTTTGGCAGTTCAACGCCGGCGCTTCTTAAGAGGCCGGCCATATAGGCCGACCAGCCTCCGGCCACAGCGCTGGCCCCAACCGAGTATTCCAGAATAAGATTCCAGCCGACAAGCCAGGCGATAAATTCGCCCAGCGAAGTATAGGTATAGGTGTAGGCGCTGCCGGCGATCGGCACCATTGCCGCAAGCTCGGAATAAGCCAGACAAACGAAAGCGCAGGTAATGCCGGCCAGGACAAAGGACAGCATTAGGCCGGGACCGGCATATTTTGCCGCCGCCACACCTGTCAGTACAAAAATTCCCGTACCGATAATCACGCCAATGCCCAGCAGAATAATATCCATTGCAGTGAGTGATTTACGCAACGGGTGAGTGCTGGCTTCCAATTTAAGCAGTTCAATACTTTTGGTCCGGAAAATACTCATATTCATTCCCCCTGATGAAGTCAGCCGCCCGGCGGCTTGTAGCCTGTAAACCGTTACCGCCCGGATTTCCAGCCTGCCCGCCGAAGCTCGATTGCAGTCTGGTTTTTGCGGGGAAGACCGCTAAGATTACTGCGCAAGCGGGCGGAACCGGGCGGTAAAAAACCGGAGAACCGGAGGCTCATACACCATTTCCAGCCCTTTGATTAAATGCCGCTGCTCGAACAAAGCAATTACCGCTTCCGCAACAACATCCATATGGGCGTAGGTATACACCCGTCGGGGGATGGTCAGGCGGACAAGCTCAAGCTTGGGTAAATAATGCTTGCCGTTTTTATCGCGTCCGGCGGAAACAATACCGCGCTCCATGCTGCGTACACCCGACTCAATATACAGTTGGGCAGCCAGCGTTTGCGCGGGAAACTGCTCCTGCGGAATATGCGGCAGAAACTGCCTGGCATCCAGGAAAACAGCATGCCCGCCAACCGGTTCGACAATCGGCACACCGGCTTTGGCCAGTTCCCCCCCCAAATACCGGACTTGCTCAATACGGTGCTGAATATAATAATAATCAACAGACTCATAAATGCCCCGCGCCATGGCTTCCATATCGCGGCCGGCCAGCCCCCCGTAGCTGGGCATTCCTTCAAACAGTACCACCAACTGCGTGGCCTTCTGATACAACTCAGCGTCATTTAAAGCCAGGAAGCCGCCAATATTAACCAGGCAGTCTTTCTTGCCGCTCATCGTAGCGCCATCGCCATAACTAAACATTTCTTTGAGAATTTCGGCAATTGGCTTGTTCTGATACCCATCTTCCCGCTCCCGGATAAAATAAGCGTTTTCCACGCAGCGGGTAGCGTCAAACATGACCTTAATTCCGTGGTTTCGGGCCATAGCGCTTACTTCCCGCAGATTTTCCATGCTTACCGGCTGACCGCCCGCCAGATTTACCGTTACGGCAACACAGATGTAGGGGATTTTGCCGGCGCCGACCCGGTCAATCAGCTCCTGGAATTTATTCAAATCTACATTGCCCTTAAACGGATGAGCCGCCTGCGGATCATGAGCTTCATCAATAATAACGTCTGCAAAATTGGCGCCGGCCAGCTCCTGATGGGCGCGGGTGGTCGTAAAGTACATGTTGCCGGGCACCCAGTCTCCCGGTTTAATCGCAATACGGGACAGAATGTTTTCCGCCCCCCGTCCCTGGTGAGTTGGAACCACGTAGTTAAAACCGTAAATTTCGCGTACCGCCGTTTCCAGGTGGTGAAAATTCGCACTGCCGGCATAGGCCTCATCCCCCAGCATCATGCCGGCCCATTGATTGTCGCTCATTGCGCTTGTGCCGCTGTCGGTCAGAAGATCAATATATACATCCCGCGAATTGAGTAAAAATGTGTTGTATCCGGCAGCTTCCATAGCGTGCTCCCGCTGACTGCGGCTGGTCATTGTAATGGGCTCTACCACCTTAATTTTAAACGGCTCGGCAATCAGTTTTCTTTCCATAGCAAATTCCTCCTTAGACGCATTGTAATGATTTTGCCAGTGCCCATTCGCGCTTATCATCCGCGCAAACGTGCTGCTTTTCCCTCATTTTTTTTAAACAGCAAAATTCATGCCAATGCGCAAAAGAAGGTTTTAGCAACTGCCTTAACGCTCAGCGGAAACTATAGTTGCCGTAAAAGTTTACAGTGTTGCCGCCAGTTTACGGCTTGTCCGGCCACAAGCCGTATTTTCGCAGTTTTTTCAGCACAGAGGTGTGGGAAATCCCCAATACAGCGCCGGCCCGCCGCGCCGACGGAAAGCGCTCCATGGTCTCCTGCAAAATATCCTGTTCAACTTCCGCCAAACGCTCTTGCAATGTCTGGTAAGTCTCAAACCGGACCTGCGGGCGGACGGCAGCTGGTTTTGGCCGGCCGAGATAAATATGCTCGGCCGTCATTTCCGGGCCATCCACTAAATTGACAGCCCGCTCAATAACATTCTCCAATTCGCGGACATTGCCCGGCCATGCGTATTGCTGCAGTTTGACCATTGCCTCGCGTGAAAAGCTGCGGGCAGGCGTGTTCAGCCTATCGGCGAACCGCCTGAGAAACTGTTCGGCCAACAGCGGAATATCCTCAGTCCGCTCCCGCAGAGGAGGCAGATACAACGGAATAACATTAAGACGGTAATAAAGATCCTCGCGAAATAACCGGAGTCTAACCATGTCCTCCAGTTCGCGGTTAGTTGCAGCTACAATCCGGACATTGACCGGCAATTCCCGTGAACTGCCCAGCCGGCGGACTCTTTTGTCCTGAAGCGCCCGCAGCAGTTTGGCTTGAAGATGGACGGAAATTTCGCCGATTTCATCCAGAAACAAGGTCCCGCCATTGGCCAGTTCAAACAAGCCCGGCTTGCCGCCCTTAGCAGCTCCCGTAAAAGCGCCCTCTTCATAGCCGAACAGCTCGCTTTCCAGCAGGGTGTCAGGAATAGCGGCGCAATTTACCGGCACAAAAATGGCTTTGCTCCGGGGGGACCCACTGTGCAGCGCCCTGGCAAAAAGTTCTTTCCCTGTCCCGGTCTCTCCCCGGATAAGAACCGTCGAATCGCTGGAAGCATAACGCCTGGCCTGCTTCAATACCTTTTCCATGGCCGGGCTGGCAAACGAAATATCGGCAAAAGAAACCGGCCGGCCGGCCGTCACCTTTTGCACCAGCGCCCGTACATCGCGGATGTCGCGAACCATCGCCACTACCCCGGCTGCTTCGGCCTGCTCATTATACAAAGGGCGGGTGCTTACAACGCAATAACTGCCGATACTTTCAATAAACACCTCACAATCGCCAAAAGAACGCCCCTCCCGCAAGGTCCTGTTGATCAACAAACTGTCGGCTAAAGCCTGCGGCAGCGCTTGATCAATTGCTTCGGCCGAAAGCTGTAAAATTCGGGCAGCGGCCGTGTTGCACTGCTTGAGAACTCCCGCGGCATTCACAGCGAGAATTCCGTCGCGAACCGATGCCAAAACGGCTTGCAGCTGCTCAGCCCGCTCTTTATAAGGCATCGCCGGAACCAGAGCCACACGATGGATACCGCGCACCCTGCGAAAAGCCAGGATAAGCTCCTGTGCATCAGCTTCTGAAACTGACTGGCATTCTAAATAGACCGCGCCGTTATCCATTTCAATTGCAATAATGCTGACGCCCCGCTCGACCAAAACACCAGCCAGGTCCCGCACGAGGCCAAGACGATCATCACAAGGCATATGTAATCTCACCGCAGCCACTCCTTAAAAAATAATAGTACCAAATTAAATGAAAAACATACTATGTGAATTTTCTGTCTTTTTTCAAAAAAGCCTGCTAAGCCTGAAAAGAAAATAGTCCCTGTAGCGCAGCCGGTTGCCGGAAAGCAGGGAATACCGCAGGATTTGTCAAAATCCTGCGGTATTCCCCAATTGGGCGGTTGCCGCCAGCCGACTATTTAAGCCGAAGTTCCTCACCATTGAGAATTTTCTTCATATTCCGCATCGGGCACATTTCCCCGCACATCGTACAAGTATCCTCGCTTTCCGGCGCGGAGGTTTCGCGGTAGCGCTTGGCTTTTTCCGGATCCATCGCCAGTTCGATCATCCGGGGGAAATTGACATCGGCGCGGGCGGTGCTCATAGCATTGTCCCAATCCCTCGCCCCGGGAATGCCTTTGGCAATATCAGCGGCATGCGCGGCGATCCGGGCGGCGATAATACCTTCCTTCATATCATCCAGATCAGGCAGACGAAGATGCTCAGCCGGAGTGACATAACAGAGGAAATCAGCCCCGTTGGCGGCGGCAATTGCTCCCCCAATCGCGCTGGTGATATGATCATAGCCAGGCGCCACATCAGTCACAATCGGTCCCAATACATAGAAGGGGGCGCCATGACACAGCCGCTTTTCCAGCATCATGTTGCCGGCTATTTCATGAATCGCCATATGTCCAGGCCCTTCAATCATCACCTGGACATTTTTCTCCCAGGCCAATTTGGTAAGTTCGCCCAGAACCACCAGTTCTTCAATCTGCGCCGCGTCGGTTGAATCATGGATTGACCCGGGCCGGCAGGCATCCCCAAGGCTGATGGTAACATCATAGGCCTGGCAAATATCAAGCAAACGGTCATATTGTTCATAAAATGGATTCTCACAATGATTCAGTTCCATCCAGGCAAAGAGAATTGAGCCGCCCCTGGAAACAATATTCGTCAAACGTTTATTATTTTTGACTTTTGCCGCTGTCGCCCTGTTAATTCCGCAATGTACCGTCATAAAATCCACACCGTCGGCGGCGTGCCGTTCAACAACCTGAAAGAACTCATCTGCGGTAATATCCTTGAGGTCCTTGTCCAGCATGCCAATGGCATCATACATCGGCACTGTACCGATCATCGCCGGTGAGAAATCAATGAGTTTGCGGCGGAAAGCCTGTGTCTTGCCGTAACAGCTCAGATCCATAATGGCCTCAGCCTTAAGTTCAATTGCCCGTTTGGCCTTTTCAAGCTCCAAATCGAGATTACAGCAATCTTTGGACACCCCCAGGTTAACATTGATTTTGGTGCGCAGTCCGGCGCCAACGCCTTCCGGATCAAGGCTCGGATGATTCTTGTTGGCCGGAATGACCACCTTGCCTTCAGCCACCAGCTCGCGCAAGCGCTCGACCGCCATTTTTTCCTTGGCTGCCACCACCTGCATTGCTGTAGTCACAATTCCTTTTTTCGCAGCATCCATCTGCGTTGTATAGCTTATCATTGCGCTCCCCCCTAAATAAAAATACAGACACCGCGCGTAGCGAGCCTGTAAAATATAAATTCAGCTTTCCTACGGTGGTGTTAACCACATCAGGTTCAAGGGTCGGACAAAGTCCTCTCAGCCCTAAGGCCCCCCTAGCTTTACCGTATTGATTTGTAATCAAATCATACTGCATTCCGCCTATTTTGTAAACAACTATATCCAAAGGCTGCTGTTTTTTCGCCGTTCAGGCAGGGGATTGCCGGCCCTGCGGGGAATATCAGGAAAACTGGTTTTGCACCAGGCCTTTGGCAGAAGCGGCGAAAAGCGCCTTTTTCTAACCCATAAACATTCGTGCAGCCGGCATTTTTAAACTACTATACGAGGAGCGTTTATCATGAGCGAACAAAGTGCTTTTGCGGCAGTCCTGCTGTTAATGCCTGATCATGAAGCGGCACAGGCCTTGCTGCTGCTGACAAGAGCTGAACAACTGACTTTATTGCAGGAAATAAAAACCATAAGCAACAGCTTTTTACCGTCGGAGGTTGCCGCTGCCGGCCTGCCTTCACTGCAGCCGCTGCAGCAATTCGAAAGTAAGGCCGGCGGTATTATGATGTCAGTCGCCCAACTGGCCGGCGTCCGTTATGCCTCCGATCTGCTCAATGCCTGGACTGGAGACGACCCGGTTCTGCTGCAATCGCTAAGAAAGCATATATTTTTCTTTGAAGAAATAGTCTGCCTGCCTGACCGTACTGTACAGCGCGCCCTGCAGGAAATAAAGCTTAGCCCTTTGCTGTTGCTGGACGCCGATGACCGTATCGTACAAAAACTCCTGACAAACGTGTCCCGGCGGGTAGCAAAACAAGTTACGGACGAACTGCACCAGTATGGGCAAAGGGAAGCAGCAGCAGCCGAGGCCCAGCTTGCCAAAGGGCGGTTTGCCCGTCTAATCGCAACTTTATTGAAAACAGAAGAGCCGGCTGGTAGTGAATTCTGCCTGCCGGAAATTCCGGCGCCTGTTGGCGGTACAGAAGCCAGGTAAACATAAAATTCGCGCCATGACGCACAGCAATGCTGGCATTGTGGCGCTTTTTTCCAGCCTGTTCCGCGGCTGCCGGGCAGGAATTCATAGAGGATCCCAGCTTAGTTTTAATCCGAGATTCCTTCACGGACAACGCCATTATGAACGGCGCAAACGAGGGACTATCTTACTTTAATTTATAAATACCGCCATACGGGATTGTTTAACACAATTATTGTATAAAAAATATTGTATACAAAATGCAGGAATTTTATATCGATTGTCTAACTAAATAATGAGCCAGCGAATGGTCAATAAAACCACCAAAAGATATGTAGGCCTGCTGATGATGTATGATCTGGGTTCCGCCTCTACCTGACAGAGTAAGTAAACCCGGAGGCCTGACATTTTCCGGCCTTTTTCACTGATTGCCGGCATGCCCGCCGGCGATCAATATAACTACAGGAGGAAACACTGATGCGTTATGAACACGATTTTTTAGGAGAAATGAGCCTGCCTGACAATGTATATTATGGCGTGCAAACCCTCCGGGCCATGGAGAACTTTAAAATTACCCGGCAAAAATTAGATCCGGTATTTATCCAAGCCTTAGCCATGGTGAAAAAAGCTGCCGCCAAGGCCAATATTGCCACAGGACGATTGGATAAAACCGTTGGCCGGACCATTGTTGCAGCGGCCGATGAAGTCATTGACGGCAAACTGCATGATCAGTTTTGCGTGGACCCAATCCAGGGAGGCGCCGGCACTTCCTTTAACATGAATATGAATGAAGTCCTAGCCAACCGTGCTTTAGAACTTATTGGCGACGTCAAAGGCAACTATGAACGCATCTCGCCAAACAATCATGTAAATATGGCTCAGTCAACCAATGATGCTTTCCCAACAGCCGTCAAAGTATGCGCTATCCGCAAAGGGGGCCTTCTCATAACCGCACTGTCCAATCTGTCGGCCGCGCTTGATAAAAAATCCCGGGAGTTTAACAGCATTTTAAAAATGGGACGGACCCACCTGCAGGATGCCGTCCCCATCACGCTGGGCCAGGAGTTTGCCGCTTACGCCGCTTCCGTCCGCCGGGGCGCCGGACGCATTGATCATGCCCTGCTAAGCCTGCGCAAGGTAAACATGGGAGCTACTGCCGTCGGCACAGGCTTAAATGCGGAACCTGAGTATATCAGGGAGGTGGTTAAACAATTATCGCAAATAGCCGGCGCACCATTGACAACAGCGGAAAACCTGGTTGATGCAACCAACAGCACCGATGCCTTTGCCGATATATCCGGCGCTATGAAAATAACGGCGCTGTCTTTAATAAAAATAGCCAATGACTTCCGTCTGATGGCCTCCGGCCCCCGCTGCGGAATCAATGAATTGCTGCTGCCGGCCCGTCAGCCCGGTTCATCCATTATGCCCGGTAAAGTCAATCCGGTTATTCCGGAAGTTCTAAATCAAACTTGTTATCAAGTAATTGGCAACGATTTGGCGGTTACCCTTGGCGTCGAAAATGGTCAGTTTGAATTAAATGTTATGGAACCCGTAATGGCTTTTAATATCTTTAATTCGATGACCTATTTGACCAATGCTGTTGATACCTTCAACAAATTATGCGTACAAAATGTGCAGGCCAATACCGCTCAGTGCCAAGACTGGCTGGAAGGCAGCGTTGGCATTGTTACTGCCCTGCTGCCTCATATCGGTTACGAAAATGCTTCCCTGATTGCCAAAGAGGCCTATAACACCGGCAAGCCGGTTCGGCAAATCATATTGAGCCAGGGGCTGCTGACCAAGGAAGACCTGGATGTTATTCTATCGCCGGAGGAAATGACCCAGCCGGGAATTGCCGGTAAATCATTGCTCCAGGAAAAAGGCCCGCTTGCCCAATTGGCCTGATTCTGGCGGAATGATAAAATACCGGAGGCATCCTCATGGGGATCTAAAGTTGCGCAAAACATTGTTATTGGCAGCCAGGCTCTGTTACGAAAGCGGCGGAACAGCCCGGCTTTTCCCCAGGGCTTTGCCTTAGGGAATAATTACCGGTTTTATACTCCAGATGCCTTGGGCATATTCACTAATTGTGCGGTCACTGGAAAACTTGCCGGAATGAGCAATATTGGCAATGCTCATCTTCCACCATTCCCGCTGATCATTGTATTTACTTTCCAGCCGTACATGCGCGGCAGCGTAGTCTGAAAAATCCTTAAGCACAAAAAACTCATCATTGTTTAGCAGTAAATAATCGTACAGCAGCCGGAACTCTTCTTTCTCCCCGGAAAAAAATCCGTCGACCAGCTGTTCCAGCACCCTTTTTACCCGGCCGTCACTATTGTAAATATCCCAGGCGTTGTAACCGCCGTAGCGGTAATAATCAAGCACTTGCTCCGCCCGCAGACCAAAGATGACGATATTATCATCGCCAACTGCCGCTCTGATTTCAACATTAGCGCCATCCAGCGTACCCACGGTAACAGCGCCGTTCATCATAAACTTCATATTGCCGGTCCCCGAGGCTTCCTTGCTGGCGGTAGAAATCTGTTCGCTGACATCGGCCGCCGGAAATAACAGCTCGCCCAGTGATACACTGTAGTTTTCCAAAAACACTACTTTCAGCTTATCCCGGATGGTTTTATCGCCGTTAATCAACTCCGACAAACGATTAATCAGCTTGATTGTCTGCTTCGCAATAAAATAACCAGGCGCCGCTTTACCGGCGAAAATAAAGGTGCGGGGCGTTATCGGCAAATCGGGGTCCTGCTTCAACCGGTGATAGAAATCCATAATATGCAGCGCATTCAGGATCTGACGTTTATATGAATGAATACGCTTAATTTGTATATCAAATATGGAATCAAGGTTAATCTTTATTCCATATTTCCCGGTAATAAAATGGGCAAGGCTGTTTTTTTTGGTTCGTTTTATTTCAGCCACCTGGTCCTGAAACCCTGAATCGGCGGCATAACGCATCAAATTAGACAGTTCCTGAGGGTTTGCGATCCAGCCTGGCGAAATAGCCTGGGAAATAAGGTCCGCCAATTCGGGATTGGCTTTCAACAGCCAGCGGCGGTGCGTAATTCCGTTGGTTTTATTGTTGAATTTATGTGGCGAAAAGTTATAAAAACTACCCATGACATGCTTGCGCAAAATGTCGGAGTGGATTTGGGCAACTCCGTTAACACTATAGCTTCCCACCACGGCCAGGCGCGCCATATGCACTTGTTCATCCAGAATAATTGACATCTCGCGGACTTTATCCCAGTCAGCATAGCGGTTCCAGACATGCTCACAAAACCGCCGGTTGATTTCTTCCACAATCATATAAATGCGCGGCAATAATGTTCGAAACATTTCCACCGGCCACTTTTCCAGAGCCTCCGGCATAATTGTATGATTGGTATAAGAAATGGTTTCCGTCGTGATCTGCCAGGCCGCCTCCCAGCCCAGACCTTCCTCATCCAGCAAAAGCCGCATTAATTCCGGCACAGCCAGCGCCGGATGCGTATCGTTAATATGCACCGCCACTTTGCTCGGCAAGGCATGAATACTGATCTTACGCCGCTTAAAGCGCCGCAAAATACTTTGCAGGCCGGCTGAAACAAAAAAGTATTGCTGCTTTAACCTAAGCAGCCGACCTTCATAAAAACTATCATCCGGATATAAAATTTTACAAATGCGTTCAACTGCTTGTTTATATTGCACAGCTTTCAGGTAGTCGCCGTGATTAAATGAGGACAAATCAAAATCAACCTGCAGGGGCTCGGCGTTCCAAAGCCGCAGCGTATTGACGGTATTATTGCCATAGCCAATGACCGGAATATCATACGGCACAGCTTTAATACTCTCATAGTCTTCCTGACTAAACGCCAATTTGCCGTTGCCTTGCTTACAGCAGTGTACGGTGCCGCCAAATCGTACTTCAACCGCTTTATCAGCTTTTCTGAATTCCCAGATATAGCCGTCTCTCAACCAGTGATCAGGCAATTCAACCTGATGGTGATTGACGATCTTTTGCTCAAACAGCCCATACCTGTACCGGATGCCGCAGCCATGACCGGGCAGAGACAGCGCCGCCATTGAATCCAAAAAACAGGCGGCCAGCCGTCCCAGTCCGCCATTGCCCAAGCCGGCGTCAGGCTCCTCGGCCAATACTTCTTCGAGATCAAAGCCCAGCTCATGCAAGCCTTCACGGCATATCTGCCGCAGCCCGGTATGAATGAGATGACAGTCAAGCAGCTTTCCCAGTAAAAATTCAATGGAAAAATAATAAACCTGCTTTTCACCCTGATCCCGGTATTGCTTATTGGTCTGAATCCAGTTGCGGCTGATACAGTCGCGCACCAGGCTGGCCAGGCCAATATAACAATCATGAATGCCCGCTTCATCCAGTCCCTTGCCGCACATGGTTTGCAGCTTATTGATAAAGGCATCTTTAAATTCTGCTTTATTTGTGAACAAAAAATCACCTCCTGAATATATCTGCGGTCTGCAAAGCATTGTTAGCGTCGGTATAGCAATGTTATGCTGCAAGCATTATATATTATTCGGCTGGGTGATTTTTGGTTAATCTATTTGGCTGGTACTGCAGCACCAATCCTAAATCTGTGGATACTGACGGATGGCTTTCCGTCATACTGCGTTGCCTGGGAGTTTACGGATTACTGGGGGCCAGTACTGGGTCAAGGGACTAGACTAGAACCCGCCGATACAGCTCTTTATATTGTCCGGCAGGCTGTTGCCAGCTAAAATCCTGTTTCATTGCCGACCTGATTAATTTGTTCCACGCTTTGGGGATGTTATATACTTCGATTGCCTGTTGTATTGCCGCTATTAAGCCGGACGGCGTATATTCCGTAAAGCTGAACCCCGTTCCTTCCCCAGTCATGCTGTCATAAGGCTGCACAGTATCCTTCAGGCCGCCGGTAGCGTGCACTACCGGAATACTGCCATAGCGCAGGGCATTGAGCTGACTCAAACCGCAGGGCTCATAGCGCGACGGCATTAAGAACAGGTCCGACCCGGCATAAATGCGATGAGCCAGCCTGGTGTCAAAACCAATATTGACTGCGATGCGGCCCGGATAGCGCAGGGCAGCTTCTTCCCAAAACTGCTGATAACGCTTTTCGCCTGTTCCCAGCACTGTCAGTTGAGTATTTAAGGCCATAATATCGGGCAATGCCGCTATCATTAGGTCAATTCCCTTGGCATCGACCAGCCGGGCCACAAGACCCATCAGCGGTATGTTTAAATGTTGTTCCAATTGCAAATCCTGCTGCAATTGCCGCTTGTTTTCACTGCGCCGGCGCAGTGAACGGGCATCAAACGAGGTGTAAATCATGGTATTTTTCCGGGGATTATACTGCTGATAATCGATACCGTTGTTTATGCCAACAAGCTGGCCGGAACGCTTTCTGAGCAGCCCGTCCATATTTCGCCCATGTTCCGGCGCTAAAATTTCCTTGGCATAACTTGTACTGACAGTGGTAAGATAATCGGCCGAATTCAAGGCCCCCTTTAAAAAGCTAACCTGGCCTGCGGCTTCCACCCTGTCCGGCGTAAAATATTCCCAGCCTAAATCAAGCATATCTCCCAAAATATCGGGCGCAAAATTGCCCTGGTATTCAAGATTATGAATCGTAAAGACAGTTTTTATGCCGGAATAAAAATTCAGCTTAGCATAATGAGCCCTGAGCAGCACACTGACCATACCCGTATGCCAGTCGTGACAATGCAGAATATCAGGCTGAAATTCCACTTTCGGCAAAGCCTCAAGCACAGCCCGGCAAAAAAATGCGAATCTTTCAGCATTGTCAGGATGGTCATAGACGCCGCTGCGGTTAAAATAATAGTCGTTGCCAACAAAATAGAAAGTAACTCCTTCATGCTTAAGCTGAGCAATGTCGCAAGGCTGACGGCGCCAGCCCACAGGCACCACCAGCCTGTGGACAACCGTCAGTTGATCCAGGTATTCCTCGGCAATATCCCGATAGAGCGGCAACATCACCCGTACATCCAGGCCCTGTTTGACCAGTTCTTTCGGCAAAGAGCCAATTACATCACCCAAGCCGCCGGTCTTAATAAACGGTACAGCTTCGGCTGCAGCAAACAACACTTTTATCATGTTAAATCACTGTCCCTTTCTCAATTACGAGCGGATAATTTTGATCACCCTTTAGCCATTTACCGGTTGTAATAACGACGTCCTTATCGCAGATTACATTCTCAATCTGTGCGTTTTCGCCAATTTGACATTTCTGCATAATAATGCTGTTTCGAATACACGCGCCTTTATGTACCCTGACATCTCTGAACAGCACGCTATTTTCGACACTTCCTTCAATAACACAACCATTGGCGATCATCACATTGCTTACCTGAGCCTGCTCTTGATATTTGGCCGGAGCGGCATCTTTTACCTTAGTATAAATCAGTCCTGATTTAACAAAAAGCTCCTGCCATTTGTCCGGTCTGAGCAGCTCCATGTTATGGCGGTAATAACTGCCTACCGAATTGATCCGGGCTACAAACCCGCAGTACGGATAACCATAAACGTTTAAATGAGCCAGATTTTTTATTATTCCGTCTTTAAGAAGATCAACACCACCCCTGGCATAGCACCCGCTGATTAAATCAATCAACAGCTCTTTTCTCAACAAATACATCGCGAGCGAAACTTTCGAACTGCTGTAACGGACCGGATTAACCGCCAAATCAGCAACCCGTCCGTCACTGGCTGTTTCAAGCACGGTGCAGCCGCTAAAATCATCATTGGCAGGGTCTAGTTCTTTATAGACAATAGTAATATCCGCCCCGGTGTTTTCATGAAACTGCAACACCTTGCGATAGTTCATGTTGCAGACAAAATGGCTGCCGCTGACCAGAGCATACTGTTGCCGGCTGCTTTCGATATAATCTAAATGATGTTGAAAGCTTTCAACATCGCCCTGGCCTTTTCCTGCTCCGGCTGAAGCGCCGTCGGAAGGTAAAATAAACAGGCCGTCGCGCTTGCGGGCTAAATCCCACTCTTTGCCTGAACGTAAATGATCCATCAGCGACCGTGATTTGCTTTTTAGTAAAATGCCTACATTCTGAATGCCGGAGTTGACCATGCTGGATAAAATAAAATCAATCAGCCGGTACCGGCCGGCGAAAGGCACCGCCGCCAGCGGCCTGTGCCCGGTAATTTCCTGAATGGCGGCTTCACTTTCATAAAGATTGATTATCCCCATTACTCTTTTCATATAGCACCTCACTGCTTTGCGCTGGTTAGCAGGCACGCTACGCCGTACTAGCCAACCTGTTGTTGCGGGACTAACCCGCCAATTTTAGTATCACGTTCAATGACATCGCCTTCGGAAATAACAATAACATCCTGCTGCTCCAAACCAATGCGGACATTATCGTCAATAACGCAGCGCCGCCCAATCAGCGCCCGGTCAATTTCTACATTTTCGCCAATCCGGGTATAGGACATAATCACTGAATTTCTCACACTGGTCCCTGCGCCGATTTGAACGCCGGGAAAAATAACCGAATGTTCAACATTGCCATAAATGACGGCGCCTTCACTAATTAGCGAGCATCTGACACTGGCGCCGGCGGCAAGATAATGCGGCGGTCTGGTTGGGTTAACCGAATAAATCGGCCAGGCGGGGTCATGCAAATTAAGCGCCGGATGATCTGCCAGCAAATCCATGTTCGCTTCCCACAAGCTTTCGACTGTGCCAACATCTTTCCAGTAACCCGCGTAAGGATAGGCGAATAATTTATGTCCCCCTGCCAGCATTTTCGGGATAAGGGTTCTGCCAAAATCATGGCTGGATGCCAGATCCTTGGCATCCTCTTCCAGAATCCGCTTGAGAAACTTCCAGTTAAACATGTAAATACCCATGGAAGCCCGGTTACTCATCGGCTGAACCGGCTTTTCCTGAAATTGTGTAATTCGCCCGTTATCGGCCGCCGCCATAATACCGAAACGCGGTGCTTCCGTCCAGGGAACTTCTATAACGCCGATTGTGGCCTCAGCCTTTTGGGTTTTGTGATAATCCAGCAGCACTGAATAATCCATAGTATAAATATGATCGCCTGACAATACTAATACAAAGCTGGGATTAATCATCTCAATAAAATTGATATTTTGATAAATAGCATCCGCCGTGCCTTTATACCACTCGGCGCCTTTTTCGCCGGCATAAGGCGGCAGCACAAAAACTCCGCCGTCTTTCCTATCGAGATTCCAGGCTCCGCCGGCCCCAATATAACTGTGCAACGCCAACGGCTGATACTGAGTCAGAATTCCGACTGTATTTAACCCCGAGTTATAACAATTGCTAAGAGGGAAATCAATAATCCGGTATTTACCGCCAAATGGTACCGCCGGCTTAGCCAGTTTCTTCGTTAATGTTCCGAGCCTGCTGCCCTGACCGCCTGCCAGTATCATTGCCAAACACTCTGTTTTTCTCATAAGATATTCCCCCTCCGCTTTTGCCTGTATTGTGCACAGCCATTCACTATGCACACTTTCTCAGCTTATGCCGGCCTGATAGCAAAATATTACGATTCGTGTCTTATTATTATTTTACATTTTTTGGATTTCACCTGCTATTTATATAAAACAATATGTTAATTTCAACCTAAAAATGCCTCGCCAAAAAACAAATAAAAACTTATCCTGCTTTTTTATCACCGTTTTTTGCTGTAAATTGGGACTAAACGATATTTTATTAGATTACGCAGCATTTTTACCTGAAAATACTTGAATTAGCCAGGCAAAAGAAGTGGAAACTATACTTATTATTACCTCGCAAAGGAGCAAAATCATGAAGCCTAAACGTTTTTATCCTCATAAAGATAAAAAATACCGCCGGGTGGCAGCAGCCTTTGCCGGGGCAGCGTTAATGTCGGCGGCCTTATTTACTCCGTTGGCCTCGGCCGCTAAACCTCCGGTTGAACCTGTCGCCGCTAAGCCTGCCAAACAAAACGGCCTGGCCAAACAAGTTAAAGTCGGCAAAAAAGCCGAACAGGATCTAAAAGCCGTACAGGCCGTCAACCGATCTGACAAAACGCCGGGCCAAGCCAAGCAGACTAAGGCCGTTGAAAACAGCCAGGCTTGGTCTGACGCCAAACAAACCCTGAACGCAACAGCCACTGCCTATGCCCCAGGCCCGCATGACAATGAGCAGTGGGGTAACAAAACGTATCTGGGTACCCAGATCCGGCCCGGCGTTATTGCTGTTGATCCCGACGTTATTCCGCTAGGCTCTAAGGTCTATATTGAATTGCCGAACGGCGACAGTATGTATGCCGTCGCTGAAGATACCGGCGGCGCAATCAAAGGCAACCGTATTGACATCGCCAAATGGTCGGTAGCTGAAGCCGAAGACTTTGGAATGAAGGATGTCAAAGTCCATATACTATCCCGGGGTACCGCCAAGTAGAGCATCAACCTTAAAACTGCGAGTATAGTGACAGTATCTACAGGATTAGGGTTGCTGCTCTACCAGTCCAGAGTAAAACGCCGTTCTTTCCTCCCAGACAGTATAAACCGGTAAGCGCTAAGCGCTTACCGGTTTATACTGTTATTTTTTTATTTTATTTTGGTCAAGCAATTGTTTGGGCTGCCAGTTGCGCAGCGTGTCAATATGAAGATTAGCCAGTTCCTGGACGCTCATGCTTTGCGCTGCCGCGTCTTCGGGCGTTACGGTAATGATTTTCCGGTCATCATAATAAACGGTAAAGTTTGTACCGTCGGTATCCAGAATATACTTGTCGCTGGAATAATCGGACAGTTCCCTAAGCCTGTATAAATTTCCGGCGACAAAATAAGCCCGCAACAGCGGCTTATAGCCGTTTAAAGTTGCATAAATAGGCGGCAGCTGCCACTCGCCGTCAACCACCCGGGCCGTTTTGCCGTCTTCATCCAGCACGACCAGCGGTTCAATGCCGGCCTCACGAAGCTGCTTTTGGACCAGGGCAATTCTGGCCTTTCCTTCGGGATGGTCTGAAAACAAATCATAATGGTACTTCTGGTCGAGTTCGGATAATTTATACAGCCCCAGCAGCATGCTATAGGGATTATACCCGGCCTTGAACGAGTGCGTAAATCCCAGATAATCGGCTTCACGCTCATCAGACCGGCTATGGCCGGCCATAATCGCATTATACGCCAGGTTTTGCAGCATGACGCCGCGATCGCCAAACACCACGCCAAACAGAAGACTAAGCCCCAGGCTTTTTTCCATCTGGCGGACAGTATGCCGTTTAACGACATGCCCGATTTCATGGCCAATAACCCCGGCCAGTTCGTCATCTGACTGCATATAATCCACTAATCCCTGGAATATGTATATATATCCGCCTGGCGCAGCCATAGCATTAATCTCTTTGGAATTAAGCACTTTAAAACTATAAGGTAAATTGCTGCGGTCAGATACGGCCACCATATTCATTCCAATGCGCGTCACCCGTTCCTGCAGGGCAGGATCGTCAACCACGCCATATTTTTCCTCAAGTTGCTTGCCGACACTGCGGCCAATGGAAATTTCATCTTTGGTGCTGATCAACCCGGCGCTTGCCGCCGGCATAAAAAAGGCACTGGTTGTCAGCAACAGCAACAGCAAGCCGGTTACACGGCGCAACAGCAAAATAACAACCACCCCCTTCTACGGGCCGGCAGTACGCCGATTGGCGACAAGGCCGGATTGCGGAAATGATACGCTTGGCCCCGGACCGGCATCAGCCTGGCACGATGATGATAGTACCTTATCAGCCATTATTCTACCGTTTTTAAGGCTGACAAGAACCTAGTGCTGTCAAGTATATATTCCGGCAAAGGCGAATAAATCCCTTCAATTTAGGGTTAGAAAATAAAGGATATTCCAAGAAAGCAGCAATAAATTGCCTTTACTTGACCCTATTTACTTATATTTTACTCTTTACAAGTATTTAATAATGAAATATAGTATAATTATTCCCGAATTTCATTAAATAGCGTATACTAATTAACGGAGGCAGGTGAATTGATATCGAACTATCACCGAGACAAATAATCATTTTAGAAATGGTTAAACAGTTTGGCCCGATTACCGGAACCCGGATTGCCGAAAAATTATCCCTCAGCCGGGCCGCCCTCCGTTCTGATTTGGCCATTCTGACCATGTCCGGACTGCTGGGAGCCAGGCCCAGGGTTGGTTATTATCATACCGGCAAAAAGCCTACCGAACTTATCGCCGGCATTATCGGCAATATCCGCGTCGCTGATGTTCAATCCCGGCCTATTGTCATCCGGGAAACCTGTTCGGTTTATGACGCCATCGTGGCAATATTCACTGAAGACGTCGGCACCATTGTCGTCGTCTCCGACGGCGGCTTCATCGAAGGCATTATTTCACGTAAAGACCTCTTAAAAGCGGCCATGGGGGGCAAAAACATCAATGAGCTTCCGGTTACCCTGGCAATGACCAGAATGCCCAATATCATTCTGGCGGCAGCTGATGAGCCAATATTGAGAGCAGCCAAGAAACTCATCAGCCATCAAGTCGATTCCCTGCCGGTTGTCGAAATGGCAACCGTTGATCAGATAGAAAAATTCAAAGTAGTCGGCCGGATTACCAAAACCAATATAACCCAGTTATTCGTCAATCTGGCGGATAGCTAAACAATATCATAGAGGAGGTAGTCTCCATTAATTTGAAACTAGACCAGATAAAAGCCCCGATTGTTTATATTTTATCCGACTCAATCGGCGAAACCGGTGAAGTTGTGGTAAAAGCCGCCGCCAGCCAGTTTGCCACTAGCCATGTGGATTTTCGCCGCGTTCCCTTTCTAGAAACAACCAGACAGATTGAAGAAGCACTCATTGAAGCAGCCGATGCCGGCGGCGTTGTCATTTACACTTTGGTCCGCCCTGATCTGAAAGCCTATCTCGAACAAAAAGCTCATCAACTTAACCTGGCGGCGGTTGACGTCATGGGGCCAATTATTGAAGCCTTAAAACAAGTCACCGACTTGCAGCCCAAAAATGAACCGGGAGTAATCCGCAAGATCGACGAGGCCTATTTCAGTAAAGTGGCGGCAATTGAATTCGCCGTGAAATATGATGACGGCAAAGAGCCTCGCGGCTTGTTAAAGGCCGATATTGTCATTATCGGCATATCAAGAGCATCCAAAACGCCGCTATGCATGTATCTGGCGCATAAGGGCATTAAAGCCGCAAATTTGCCGCTGGTGCCGGAAATACCGCCGCCGGCTGAATTATACCAGGTTCCGGCGCAGAGAGTGGTTGGTCTTACCATCAGGCCGGCATTGCTGTTTGAAATCCGTAAAGAACGCCTAAAATCCATGGGCTTGTCGCCGGCTGCCGATTACGCAAGCTTTGAACGCATTCTACATGAACTGGAATATGCCGATGCCATTATGTGCAAAATCGGCTGCCCGATCATTGACGTCACCAATAAAGCAACTGAAGAGACTGCGGCCAAAGTACTGGAATTTTACTATAGAGGAGCTGGTAAAAATGGCTAAGTTTGTTTATCTTTTTAATGAAGGCCGGGCCGACATGCGTTCACTGCTCGGCGGCAAAGGAGCCAATCTGGCGGAAATGACCAATATCGGCCTGCCCGTTCCGCCCGGCATGACCATTACCACAGAAGCCTGCCGCGAATATTACCGCCTGGAACGCAAGCTGCCGGACGGCCTGGAGGCTGAAGTCCGGGCAAACCTTGCAGCAGTCGAAACTGCTGTCGGTAAAAAGTTTGGCGATACCGACAACCCTTTACTCGTATCCGTTCGCTCCGGCGCAGTATTTTCCATGCCGGGAATGATGGATACCATTCTAAATTTGGGCCTGAATGAGGAAACAACGCAGGGTTTGGCGGCAAATACCAACAACTTGCGGTTCGCCTATGATGCCTATCGCCGCTTTATTCAAATGTTTTCCGATGTCGTATTGGAAATTCCCAAGCATTCGTTTGAACATCTGTTGACAAACCAAAAAACAGCCCAGGGAGTTGCTTTCGATCAAGAGCTTACGCCGGAATCACTGCGAAGCCTGATTGACAACTACAAGAAGCTTGTCCTGAAAGAAACCGGACGACCCTTTCCGGAAAACCCGCTGGAACAATTATTTATGGCGGTGGAAGCCGTTTTCCGCTCCTGGAACAATGACCGCGCCATCATTTACCGTAATTTGAATAAAATTGATCACGAACTGGGTACCGCCGTCAATATTCAATCCATGGTGTTCGGCAATATGGGCAATGATTGCGGCACAGGCGTTGCCTTTACCAGAAATCCCTCCACCGGCGAACGCGTTTTGTACGGAGAGTATTTAACCAATGCGCAGGGCGAGGATGTAGTTGCAGGCATCAGGACGCCACAACCCATTGCCAAGCTTCAGGCTGAAATGCCCATTATATTCGACCAGTTTTCCCAAACTGCCCAAACACTGGAAAAGCATTACCGGAACATGCAGGATATCGAATTTACCATTGAAAAAGGCAAGCTGTATATGCTGCAAACCCGTAATGGCAAACGAACCGCTCAGGCTGCGATCAAAATCGCCCATGACATGTTTACTGAAGGACTCATTGACAAAAAGGCGGCTATTCTTATGGTGGAACCCGGCCAGCTTGATCAACTGCTGCACCGGCAGATCGACAGCTCAGCCAGTCTCAGCATTCTAGCGAAAGGACTGCCGGCATCGCCCGGCGCAGCATCCGGCTTGGTTGTATTTAGCGCTGATGACGCCGAGCGGCTGAGTAAAACGGGTCAAAAAATCATGCTGGTACGGATGGAAACCACGCCGGATGATATCCACGGTATTATTGCCGCCCAGGGCATCCTAACCAGTCGCGGCGGCATGACCAGTCATGCCGCCGTAGTGGCCCGCGGGATGGGTAAACCTTGTGTATGCGGCTGCGAGTCGATTAAGGTAGACTATCATAAAAAACAATTCACCGTTGATCAAACGATCATCAAAGAGGGCGATCATATTTCCATAGACGGCGCGACCGGCCGGGTGATTTTAGGCGATGTGCCAATGAAAGATCCTGAACTGTCGCCGGAATATCTGGCAGTGCTCGGCTGGGCGGATGAGCTAAGGCAGCTTGACGTCCGGGCAAATGCCGATACGCCGGAAGATGCCCTTAAAGCCCGTGAATTCGGCGCAACCGGGATCGGCTTGACCCGGACCGAGCATATGTTTATGGCGCAGGACAGACTGCCCTATGTCCAGCAGATGATTCTGGCGGAAACGCTGGAAGAGCGTCAACAGGCGCTGGGCCACCTCCTCCCCATGCAGGAAGGTGATTTTTATGGTATTCTGAAAGCCATGGACGGTTATCCGGTGTGTATCCGACTGCTGGACCCCCCACTGCATGAATTTTTGCCCGGAATGGAAGAACTGTTGATTGAAACCGCTGTTCTCAGCACCCGCGGCGACAATCCCCCGTTACTGGCGCAAAAAGAAGTCCTGCTCAAACAGGTTCGCAAACTCCATGAGTTTAATCCAATGCTGGGACACCGGGGCTGCCGGCTTGGGATTACCTACCCGGAAGTGTATGAAATGCAAATTCAGGCTATTTTTAACGCTTGCGCCCGTCTTAGCCGTGAAGGCTATACCGTATTGCCGGAAGTGGAAATTCCGCTTACCCTTAGCAAAGCCGAAATGGATTTCTTCAAAGAACGCATTGACCGGATTGCCGGCGAGGTGATGAAGCAGGCCGGAACAACCTTCCACTATACTTCCGGCACAATGATTGAATTGCCCCGCGCCGCACTGCTGGCCGACGAACTGGCCGAATCAGCCGAATTTTTCAGCTTTGGCACCAATGACCTGACGCAAACCTGCCTCGGTTTCAGCCGGGATGACGCCGAAGGAAAATTCCTCCCCCACTATCTGGATGCCAAAATTCTGCCGGAAAATCCTTTTGCCGTTCTTGACCGCAAGGGGGTAGGCAAACTTATGCAGCTGGCAGTCGAAGGCGGCCGCAGAACCCGCCCCGGTATGCTCATCGGCATTTGCGGTGAACATGGCGGCGATCCCAGCTCAATTGAATTTTGCCACCAAATCGGACTTGATTTTGTCAGCTGCTCGCCATACCGGGTGCCGATTGCCCGCCTGGCCGCCGCTCAAGCGGCAATCAGCGAGGGAGAAATTTTCGGTACACGCTAGTACCGGATTGGAAGTTAGGTTATACAACGCATCTTTTCCACCCGATTCCTGCGCTTACTCTTCCTTGCCGGGCAAAAAAATCTCTCGTTTGGGCCGGCATGTTCATTAAATCAGCGCTTCCTAGCAAACAGGGGGAGGTGTCCAAAACGCTTTTAGCAGATTTGGACACCTCCCGTCTTTCTTCCATACCTTCGTATTATAAATCAAGCGCAATTGCCCAAACGGTCAATAGCAGCGGAATCGTCTTTTTGCTATCAATCGTTCCCGCTTGTTCCAAAACAGCCCGCCAGTCCGCCAGCCGGGGCTTTAGACCATCATAAGCGGCAATACCGGCGATCAATTGCTGTAAATCGCTGATATCCAGCAATTGTTGCTCTTGCTGCTGTTCCGCCGGGTTATGCCAGAGCGCCGCCTGTGCAGCCAGCAACCTGTGCACCCGGTTAATGACAGGCCCGGCTGCGGGCTGGTCAGCCCAGGCTGCAAGCCCGGCCAGCGCCAGCCCCCGGGCAAACTTACTGCGTGGTTCCAGCAGCAGCGAAAACTGTTCCGCCAGTTTAGCCCCGGTCAATAACAGCACAGTTGGCGTTCCGGCCTTTAACTCCAGCTCTATTTCCAAAATAGGCGACCGCTGATGGCCCGCGATGATCTCACCTTTATCGACCGCCACTTCAATTGTACTGCCGTCAATGACCACCAGAGCAGTTTCCCGTTCAAAACGGGTGAGCATGACAGTCTTCAGCTTACTCGCACCTGCCGCCGACCGCAGCTTTTTACCGGCCGGAGTACCCGAAAATACCGCTAAATCAGGTTCAGGACCAGCCACAGCAATATTATATTCCAGCCGTTTATGCAGTCCGCCGGCCGCCTGACCGCCGCCCTTGACTGTAGCAACCCACGCTCCGGCCTCGCACCTGACCCGGTATGCCCAGCCGGCCATGCGCAAACTGCCGTCCGCCGTATCGTAATAACGCGCCTCCAAACAGTCCTTGCGCCGTGTACCGGCTTGCATTGCCGCCGTTAAGACAGGCGCTTCCAAAATTTTATCCCCGTCGGCAGACGTTGTTATCTGTAACTTTAACTCAGTTTCATACTCAGCCATATCGCTCACCTTTCCGCATTATATGCTTTGCAGCAGATATATGGCGCAGCCCCACATAATCAACGCCGATACCCGGTTGATCCCAGTCAATATTTGCCCTGACTTGGCGGAATACCTGACAAATTTTCCAACCCCGGCCAAGAGACAAAACCACACCCAGGATACGATGACGCAAGCTGCCACAAAGGCTATTTTTGCTGATCCGGTATAAGAAAGCGAGCTGGTGCCAATAACGCCAATCGTATCCAAAATGGCATGAGGATTCAACAAAGATACCGACACTGCGAATAATACCTGACGCTTAACCGGCCACCGTTCTTCTCCCTGGCGGTCCTGCAGCTCTGAGGTTACGGTATTCCAGGTAATCCAGCCGGCGTAAACCAGAAAAACCACGCCAACACTGGCAAGCGCCGTTTTTACCCAGGCAACTGACAATACAAGCACCGATACGCCGCCCACAGCCAGCAATATAAGCAGAGTATCACAAAGCGCGGCGGTAAATACCGCCGGCATTATTCTAACAGCCGTAGGCTGGAGGGCGCCCTGGTTAAAGATAAAAACATTCTGCACACCTAACGGCAATATCAATCCCAAAGCCAGAATCATGCCATGAATAAAAGCAACTATCACTTTTCGTTAACTCCCATCGTATTTGGCAACAAAAAGATCCCCTGTGTTGCCAAAACACTAGTACCATGCGTCACTTGAATTTTGAGGCAGCCGTTGTTAGGCTTTTGCAATTTTATGCCGGTCTAATCGATCGCCTTTCATGGTATCGGCGGTCTGCGTATAAATAAATCCGCTGTTTAATGCGGTTACAAAGCCGCTCAGCCATTTACGGTAACAGCCTTTCATGATTGCGGCCTTAACGCCGGCCCGTTTCCAATTTACCGCCTGCAGGCATTCGCCGCCTTCCCAGACAACTTCATCCTCAGTGTTCACAATAACCGTATCAACCTGGTCGCAGGGCATTCCATTCAGGTAATAATCCTGCAGCGCCTGATAAATTCCCTTTGCGCTGTCAGTACTATATTTTCCCTGCCCGCCGGCTTGCTTGCCGCATAGCTCGCCATGCTCGGCAAAGGCGGCTTCAGCCAGTTCAATCCCCGCGGACGAGCAGGTATCGCCAAGCTCTTTAATAAAAGCAGCTTCCCTGCTTTCAGCAATATTGATCTGGCGTTGCAGCCAGCCGTGAATATTAGACTGATCAATCACATCAATTAAGTCCACATCCACCAAAGGCTGACCATAGCTTTGCCATACCTGGGACCGCAGTTCTTCCGCCGTACTGCCGCACATAGCCTCTGCTTTATCATACAGCAGATGTTCACGCTCAATCACCCGGCGAATTTTATGATATAGCCAATAATGAATATGTCCTAGGAATGCGCTCATCTTATTACCTCCTTAAACCACTTTATTTAATGCCGACAATAATTCGGGAACATTCAAACCATGAATTTCAGCAGCCTTGGTTACCGGTTCATCTGTTGATGAGGGGCAGCCAAGACAGCCCATCCCAAAAGAGCGGAAAACCGGAACAGTTTGCGGGTATACTCTGATAATGTCACTGATTACACTGTCGGCCTCGATCTTATCGCCGGCCACCAGCGTTCCCTCTGTCAGGGCTCCTGGAACCGGCTTCAGTTTTTCGCCGCTCGCCGGAGTCTCAGCTTGCCCACGCCGGCTTTCTTCACCGTAAAATTCGGCTAAAATGTCCGCCTGGAACTTTTTAAAGCCGATACGGTCTATAAATTGACCAACCCGTTCAATGTCAGCATTTTTTTCGTAATAGCGCAGAATGATAGCCACAATCCTCAGGGCCTCATCATCTATAAGACTTTCCACCAGCTTTTCAGCCAGCCGCGGATGAGCGCCCGCCGTCCCGCCCACATAAACATCCCAGCCCTGATCGGTTGCCAGCAGGCCAACATCTTTCACATAGATTTCGGCACAGGAATTGGGGCAGCCGGCTACCCCCAGTTTAATGCGGGAAGGCATTTCCTTTTTATGATACAATTTATCCAGTTCCATACCCAGCTTGATGCTATCGCGTTTGCCGCGCTTACAAAATAAGCTGCCTGGACAGATTTTTACACTGCGGACGCAATTGGCAAATCCCAAAGCAGGCTGCATGCCTAAATCCTGCCAGACATTTTCAATGTCCTCTGCTTTAAGTCCGGTAATCATAATACGCTGAGCCGAAGTCAGCTTCAATACACCGTGATACTTATCGGCAACATCCGCATACTTCCGCATGGTATCCGGTTTGATAAACCCGCCCGGTAAATGCGGCGTAATTGCGTAAGTTTTTTTCCCATCCCGGATTTTTTGTAAATTCGCACCTTTTGGCAACATGGTACACACCTCCTGAATACTTGAGCTTATCATACCCCTTTTTGCCTGCTCACACTGTGATTTAAATCAATTTTTAATATTTTAATGATTCCAATAACTGTTCTGTTTCCATTGGCAATTTAATATAAGTAATTTTAATAGGTATATTAGCACCACTTATTTCCCCTCATAAGGTCAGTGTGCTAAACTCCTAAGTATTATGTACACGAGTGTACAAAGGCATAGGAGGGGCATATGGAATTACTCAAACAAAAAATTCTCCTGGAGGGAACGGTTTTAAACGAGAAAGTGCTTAAAGTCGATTCCTTTCTCAACCATCAGCTGGACCCTGTACTGACAATGCAGATAGGCGCTGAATTTGCCCGCCGGTTTGAAGACTGCACGGTCGACAAAATACTGACTATTGAGTCATCCGGCATTGCAGTAGCTTTAGCCACAGCCGTAAAGCTTAATGTCCCGCTGGTTTTCGCCCGCAAAAAGAGATCCCTTCTCATGAGCGAAGAGGCTTACACTACTGAAGTATATTCTTACACCAAACAGGAAACCAACCATATTACCGTATTAAAAAAATTCCTGCCGGCTGGCGAGAAAGTATTAATTATTGATGATTTTTTAGCAAGCGGCGCGGCCGCTTCAGGATTGGCCGTTCTGGCCCGTCAGGCCGGCTGTGAAATTACCGGCATTGGCATTGTTATTGAAAAGAGTTTTCAGGGAGGCGCCGCTAAACTGCGCCAGGCCGGCTACCGTGTAGAATCTCTTGTGCGCATTGGCTCACTAAAGGACGGCAAAGTAACCTTTTTATAAGCAACTGCTTTTCTCTTACCCCACAGGCCCCGCTGACAGTCAGACTTAGGAAAAATAATGATTTGATTGTTACCGTCCGGTTGGCGCATAATAGTAAATAAAGATACACTCAAGATACAGCTTTTGACCTAATCTAATCCTTAAGCAAGGTGGCTATTTATGATCAGCAATCCCCGTATTCTAATTGTCAGACTAAGCTCAATAGGTGATGTTTTACACTGTACGCCGGTAGCCCGCACGCTCAAAGAAGCTCTGCCCGCCTGCCACATTACCTGGATTGTCGGCAAAGTATCGGCAGATATGCTCCGTTACAATCCATATATTGACGAATTATATGTATGGCCCCGCGAACAATGGGAGCAGGCCATGCGTTCGGGGAAACTCAAACAGGCCTGGCGGATCTGGCAACAATTGCGCTGTTACTTTCACGGCAAGCACTATGATATTGCCCTTGACATTCATGGGTTATTCATCAGCGGCATGGTAACAGCGGCCAGCCAGTCGGTCCGCCGGATCGGCCTTAGCCAAACCAAGGAGCTGAATAGTTTATTCATGACCGAAACAGCTCCGGTGCAGCCCGCTGAAAGACATGTCATTCAGCGCTATCTCAGCATCCTGAAACCGCTTAATATCGCTGCCGCGGACTACCGGATGACGTTAATCACCCCGCCTGCCGCCAATGACTTTGCCAATGACTTTTTGCTTGAGCACGGCATTGGCCCTGAAGATCGGGTCGTCGCGGTAAACCCGGTGACCACCTGGGCCGCGAAAAACTGGCCGCCCGATTATTTTGCCCAGGTGATCAGGGAAATCAGCAGCTATGCCAAAATACTCTTATGCGGCGGGCCAGCCGATCAGGCGGCCGCCGCTGAAATTATAAAGCTGGCAAAGGTTCCGGTAGTTAATGCCGTAGCTAAAACCAGCCTGCTGGAGCTTGCGGCTTTGCTCAAACGTTCCGCCGTATTGGTCGTTGGCGATACCGGGCCGCTCCATATGGCAATTGCCGTAGGAACGCCCAGTGTCAGTATTTTTGGCGCTACCGACCCGCTAAAATTCGGCCCGCTTGAGGCGGGACACATTGCACTTGCCGGCAATACGCCCTGCGCCCCCTGCCACAAAACAGTTTGTCCGCGCAACGACCTGCGCTGCCTGCACAGTACTGACCCGGCAACTGTCATCAGGCATACTCTGGCCTTATTATGTAAGCCCCCTGCTTAATGCTGAAAACCGCGCAGCCGTCTTTTCCGGTACAAAAATGCCGCCGCCGCCAGCAGCACCAGAATGAATACCGCCTTGCCCATACCATAGCCGACCGCATCAACCTCCCGCCAGCTTTCCCCCAGCAATTGCCCCATATAAACCAGTACTACCACCCAAATAACCGAACTAAAGCCTGTACATAAGAAAAAAAGCCAAAAATCAATTCGGATAAAACCAGCCGGCAAAGCAATCAATCCCCGCGCAACCGGCAGCAGCCGGCCAAAAAAAATTGTCGCGGCGCCATATTTGTTCAGCCAATGCCGGCGGCGCTCGAGTGTAGCGAAAGATAGTCCCAATAGACGTCCGTATTTTACCAGAAAGGCTGTTCCGCCATAATAGCCCAGCCCATAAGCCAGACAAGCGCCTAATACCTCGCCAATAATCCCCGAAACAATGACCGGCGCAAATTCAAGCTGTCCGCCAAATACCAGAAAGCCGGCAAACCCCAGAGTAATCTCACTGGGCACCGGTACACCGATATTGGCCAGCATTAATGCCAGCACCAGCGCCGGATACCCCCATGCGGCAATATACGCAATCATTAGCTTGCTGAATTCTTCCATTGACATCTCCCCTGAGGTTGCACGACATCCATAACAATACTATACCCAATTTGGGGCTGTGGTATAGCTCGGCTTACTCTGGAGCGGATTCACTTGCAGCGTTATTTGTTTAAAGCAAAGTATTCGTGTTCCAATATGCCCAGAATGATCAAAGACTCATAAGAATCGCCATTTTTAATGCATTCCCGAATATGCCCTTCCTCGACAAAACCTTCAGATTTATACAAATAACGAGCCCGGTCATTGTAATCCTTAACATCCAGCCAGGCCCGGTGAGCCCCCAGTTCTTTAAATGCCCAGCTCTGCAATAACCGTACTGTCTGGCGGCCATAGCCCCGTCCCTTTTCAGCCATGATGATCCGTAAGAACTCGATTTCCTGAAATGGATTTTTTAAACCGGATACGATGACAAACCCCGCGTTTTTCCCGCCGTCAGCCGTTTCCACAATAAAATGTTTCGTGTTATCCGTATTCAGCAATTTGGCATGTTCCTCCCGGGGCCAGGGAATGACATATTTGGCATTCTCTTCGGCATGTTCGGTTTCCACAATATAATCAAGATCACCGAGAGCCGCCTGCCGAAAGCGCACTGCCGACGATTGTGTAATAATTCCTTCCGTGACTTCACTCATTGGCATTGTCTCCTAACTCTAAATTAAAACTCCATAATGTATTTATTATTGTACTTCATCTGTGGCTATGATTCAAATTTATTCGTGCATACTTCATTGACCTTAAAAACCACCTGTTTGCCTCGCACCGAAAATCCTCTTGCATTTTATCCTCTGCCATGGTACTATTTGATCAATTGATATCTGTTTACCGGCTGGTTGGTCAGGCAATCAAAGGCCGGGAGTAATTATAATTACTCCCGGCCTTTTTATTTTTACACGAAGTTGCAGGCATTGTCTTAGCTATTAAATAAGCAGGAGGTGATTTAAAATTACACTACAAAAATTAATTACCAGGCTACTTACAATAGGGTACCGCTTAGTTGCGATAGCCGCTTTTCTGCTGATCTGGGAAACAGCTCCCCGGATCGGCTTAGCCGATCCGGTATTTCTGCCGCCTTTTTCCAAAGTGGTAGCGGCCTTTTGGGATTTACTGCGCTCAGGGGAGCTAATTACGCATATTGCCCAAAGCGTGCGCCGTTCGGTACTTGGTTTTAGTTTAGGCCTGCTGGTCTCTGTTCCCTTAGGACTGCTCATTGGCTGGTTCCCGCGGTTTGAAGAGCTTGTTGATCCTTTGCTGCAGACCTTTCGCCAGACATCCACGCTGGCGCTGTTTCCGGTTTTTATTCTTTTTTTCGGGATTGGTGAAGTCTCCAAAGTGGCTATCATCTTTTGGGGGGTGCAATGGGCGATCCTGCTTAACACCATTGCCGGTGTAAAAAATGTTGATCCCTTGCTGATCAAGGCTGCCCGCTCGATGGGAACATCCTCTCTGGAGATATTCATAAAGGTCATTGTTCCGGCAGCTGTTCCTTCAATATTTACCGGTGTCAGACTCAGCGCGACAACATCTATTCTAATCCTCATTGCCGCTGAAATGATGGGAGCAAACTCCGGTCTTGGCTTTTTATTATACGATTCGGAGGTAAAGTATAAGATACCGACAATGTATGCGGCGATTATGTCAATGTCCCTGTTGGGATTGATTTTAAACTATACTTTGGTTGGCATTGAAAAAAGAATAACCCATTGGAAATAGTATTAAATACTGCAAATCCACCGTTCCAGCGATAATGAGTCCCTCGTGAAAGGAAGATTGCGAATGAAACGGAAAGCAAGAATTTTTTTTATAATTTCATTGGCTGTTCTTGCAGCAATGGTTTTTAACGGCTGTTCAAAAGAACCGGCTGGCGCCGAATATCAATTTAGAGACGGCAAACTGACGAAGGAATTCCAACTCAAAGTAGTAAAAGGCGGCGCCTTTGATTATGCAATGGCCGACGTCAACGGTTTCTTCAAGGATGTCGGTATTATTACCGATTATCTAGGGCCCATCAAAGGAGGAACATTGGTTCAGGCTGCCGTAAAAGGCGATGTTGATCTCATGAATTCCGGTCATGTGATTAATGTTGCAATGGCCAGGCAGGCCGGAATGAAAATAAAAATTGTTATGCAAGGCCTGGTTGACCATCCCGATCATGATAAAGGACACATGTACTGGCTGGTCCGGACCGCTGGGAAAATCAATGCTCCCCAGGACCTGATTGGTAAAAAAATTGCTGTTGCCAATATGGGCGGCTGCGCCGAACTTTTAACCTACGAATACCTTCGTCAAAATGGTATCGCCAAAGACCAGGTAACACTGGTAACAATGCCTGATCTGCAGCAAGAACAGGCCCTGCGGCAGGGTTTAATTGACGTTGCTTTTCTCCATTCCCAGTTTTCTCTTGCAGCCCAACAGCGCCCAGGCCTTAAAGTGCTGGCTTCAAGTTATCAAGTCGGGGTTGCAGCCGGCGACGGCGAGGCTGTAGGCTTAGGCGTGCGTGCCTTTAGCGAAGAATTCATTCAAAAATACCCAGGGGTGGTTAAAGCCTACATTGTAGGCAATTACCGCGGTCAACAGTGGGGCAATCAGCACTTTGAAGAGGCCAAACAGGTATGGGCCGACTACAATAAGACCCCACTATCCGGCGGCAACTGGCATGCGCAGGACAAATGGGTTGATGAGAGAAAGGTTCAGTTCTGGATTGACATGATGGAACGAAACGGCCTTGCAAAGCCTGGTGAAATTAAAGCCGCTGATCTCTATACCAACGAAGTTAATCCCTTTTACACCGGTGAACTTAAAGAATAAGGAGCTTTTGCACTGAACAGCGCCCTGTTCTTATTCAATTTACAGATTCTTTTCCTTCCTCTTTGCAAAAAGCGGAGCGCTTGACGTTTTTTTAAAAAACGCTTGCACCCCGACTTTCAATTATTCCTTGCCAGCCTTGGCCAAAATAGCCCTGACAGCCTCCAATTGCTGCTCGGTAATCGCCGCCGCAGGCGCTTTGACAGCCGTACTGATTGGAACGCCGCTAAGTTTAACGGCTCCTTTTATCCCGGCAATAAACGGATTGGTAACCTCATACAGATTCATCAAAATTGCGATTTTGGCCTGCGCTGCAGCCACTTTGGCAAAATCCTGCGCCCGGTATGCTTTTAGCAATCCGTCGAATAAGTCTGGCGCAATATTCGTCAAACCGCAAAGTACGCCGTCGCCGCCAGCCATTAAATTAGGAATCAGATATTCGTCAAACCCGGATAAAACCGTAAACTCCGGCCGATGCTCCTTGACTGTCTGAATCAGCTTGCGGGTATGACTGATATTATCAACAGTGTCTTTGATGGCGACAATATTGCTAAATTCTGTAGCCAGGCGCAAAACAAGCGCAGGCGTCAAATCAGAGCCTGTCCTGTCAGGAAAGTTATACAGCATGATCGGCAGCGATGTACTGCGGGCCAGGCTGGCGTAATAGTGATAAATTGTTTCGGCATTAAGACTGAAATAGTAAGGCGAAACCACCACAACGCCATCAGCGCCGGCCTGCTCGGCAAATTGTGTAAGAGCAGCAACCTCTTCCGGTACTGTACCTCCCGCGCCAATTAACACCGGCGTCCTTTTGTCTACGGTTTGCACCGCAAAATGAATAAACTCTTTTTTTTCTTCCATTGTCAGGGCAAAAAATTCTCCAATGCTGCCCAAAAACAGCAGTCCATGCATCCCGTGTTCGATTAAACGGTTAATAACAGCTGTGTTGCCTTCAAAGTCAAACTTGCCTCGGTCATCAAAGACGGTAATTACCGGCGTAAGAATACCTTTAAACATTAACAATTGACCTCCTTATTTTTTATTGTCCGGCATCTGCCGGCTGCAAGGCTTACTTCATATAAGCGCCGGCCATGGCTGATACCGCGTTTTGCGAATATCTTTTTAAAATGCCCTTTTTCGGTTTTAACACCGGCAGCCGCCATACTGCCTTCCTGGTGTTAAGAATATCGCTGATCTCCTGCGGGCCGGCTGGAACGCCGGCAATGCCGACAATATTAATCTTTCTCGCCGGAATGTCAAGTTCAATTAAATCGCCGTCTTCAATCAAAGCAATCGGGCCGCCCTCAACAGCCTCCGGCGAAACGTGTCCGATGCACGGTCCGCGGGTTGCCCCTGAAAATCTGCCGTCGGTTACGATCGCGACAGTTCCGTTCAGTGTTTCATCAAACACAATAGCATCTGTTGTCATGAACATTTCCGGCATGCCGGCGCCTTTAGGACCTTCATAACGGATAACGACTACCGCACCCGGATTAATATTTCCCGCAATGATTGCAGCCTGGGCATTTTCCTCACTGTCAAATACCATTGCCGGGCCGGTATGCCTTTGCATTGCCGGAACAATTGCCGAATATTTGACAACTGCCCCGTCAGGTGCAACATTTCCTTTCAGCACGGCAATCGAGCCATACTTATCGGACTGCTCCGGCCGTCTGATAATTTCCTCAGCCTCAATGCCATATGTCTTAAGATAATTCAAACAGCGGGTAAAAAATCCGTCAGCCCACAGTTTCTGTAGATTTTCACCTAAAGTCCGGCCGGTAACAGTCATTACATTAAGATCCAGCTGATCTCTGATTAACCATTGAATCATTGGCACTCCGCCTGCAAACCAGAACATTTCCGTAACATATTTTCCGCTGGGTTGAATATTGGTTAAGTATTTAATTTGTTGGCCTGTTTGATCAAAAATCTGCGGGTCCAGTTCCAGCTCCAGTTCATGAGCAATTGCCGGGAGATGAATGAGCGCATTCGTACTGCCGCCAATGGCTGCATGCACCTTAATGGCGTTTTCAAAAGCAGCCTTGGTCATAATCTGCGCTGCCGTAATATCCCGGCAGGCCAGCGCCACAATCTGCTTGCCGGCAATTCGGGACAGACGGCGGATATCCGCAAAGGTAGCCGGCATCAGCGCAGTCCCTGGCAGCGCCAGGCCCAGGGCTTCGGCCATACACTGCATGGTACTGGCAGTGCCCATAAACTGACAAGCTCCGCAGGACGGACAGCCGGTTAGCTTGTAGTTGCGCATCTCATCAGGTTTGACTAAACCCTTTTTCGCTTTGGCCGACAAAGGACCGGCCAGTCCGGAGGTAGATATATCCGGTCCTGAGCGCATTGAACCACTGGGAATATGAATCGTGGGTATATTCATTCGCGCAGCAGCCATCAAATGGGCCGGCACCGATTTATCACACCCGGATAATAAAATCATCCCATCCCAGGGGATAACCGAGGCATGAATTTGAACCATATCGGCAATAATTTCCCGGGAGGCTAAAATATAATTCATCCCGTCATGGCCTTGCGCCCAGCCGTCACAAATGTCGGTAACATGGAACTTGGCCGGCTTACCCCCGGCTTCATAAACCCCGGTACAAGCCTCATCACTTAAAACATCCAGATGAAAGCTGCCTGGATGACTGTCTCCCTGCACATCATCAATTAGAATATGGGGTTTTTCCACATCCTCCTCCGACCAATTCATGCCCAGCATCAAAGCATCCACCTGCGCCCATGAATCCCTAACTCCCTGACACCGTTGTTTGGACATCGCGTCTCGCTCCTTTAACGATTTATTTATTGAAATTTGCCGCATCAAGTCCTTCCCGGCCTATACAAGCCGGCCCAATGCGCACAAAATCGACACAATTCATGTATATGAACTTAATTCATTTATATGAATAAAAAAATTACAGCCTCTCATGGCAGTAGTAGGTTCAGGCTCATTGCCTGAGTCAGTTACAATCATCAAATTCTTCCTTGTATGCTAAGTATTACGCTTAGCATACAAGTTTTCCTGCATTGGCATAAATATTTCTGTACGCCTTATAGTTTTCCTAAGCGCCTTGATACGGTATCGGCAACCTGTTTTACCTGACGTATGCATTCCTCCAAAAATGATTCCGTTGCCCGGACTGCAGGCATTGTTACGCTGATCGCCACAATCATTTTATTATTTTGATCATAAACCGGCGCAGCCACACATACACCGCCAGAAATAATTTCCTGCTGATCAATGGCATAACCTTCAACAGCCGCCTGCCGGATGGCTGCCATCAATTGGTCAGGGGCAGTCAGGGTATTATCGGTGTAACGTTCTAAAGCCGTATTCCCCAGCCGGTGCTCCAGCTCCGCTTCATTTAACGAGGATAAAAGCATTTTCCCGATAGCTGTGGCATGGGCCGGCACCCTAAAGCCGACCGTTGTCACAATACTGACATCTTTTGTACCCTGACATTTTGCAATGTAAACAATAAACCGGCCATCTAAAACAGCCGCATGAGTAGTTTCTCCCAGATCTTCGCTCAGCTTCTTAATCCCCTGCCATATTTCCTTAGAGAGATTGGTGTTGTTGATGCAGGAAGCACTCATTTGCACCAATCTGAGTCCGGGCGAATATACTCTCCGGTCAGCATCAAACTGGATGTAATCCTGGCTCAATAATTCTTGCAGCAGATAGGATAATGAACTCTTGGGAATATCCATGTGTTCTTGAAGAACAGTAAAGGTCGGCGCTTTTGGGCACTGTACAATAAATTCCAATATCGCCAGCGTGCGGGCTGCTGATTTCACTATGGAAGGATTTCCGGCCACTGTGCAACTTCCTCCATCTATTTCATCTTTATTTAGTGATAATTCGATAGCTTTTCCCAGTCTCCTGCTTTTATCAGCCCATTACACCGGGCGGAATAAAAGGCCGCCTGGCATCGGGCCGACAGCTTTTTGCCTATTCTTTGATCATTTTTATAAAATACTCATGAATACGCAGGTCTCTGGTTAGCTCCGGATGAAAAGCAGTGACCAGCAGCTTGTCCTGACGGGCAATGACTATTTTGTCATTGACTTTAGCCATTATTTGGACCGCCGGTCCGGCCGCCTCAATGTAGGGCGCGCGAATAAAGACTGCCCGCACCGGCTCGACGCCAAATTCATTGACAGATAAATCGGCTTCAAAACTCTCACACTGCCGGCCAAAGGCATTGCGCCTCACAGTTATATCCATTAATCCCAACCGGGGCTGCTCACTGTCAATAATTTCCTTAGCCAGTAAAATCATTCCGGCGCAAGTTCCATAGACCGCCATCCCCCGGGCGGCTCGTGCCCTGACCGTTCCCATCAATCCCCAGTCGTTCAGCATCTTGCCAATTGCGGTACTTTCACCGCCTGGCAAAATCAGTCCTTCAATGTCTTCTAATTCAACTGCTTTTCTAATCTCCACCGCCTGAAGCCCTAACTCCGCCAGCATCCGGCAATGTTCGCGAAACGCCCCCTGCAAAGCCAATACGCCAATTCTCATGCCTGCTCCCTCCTGGCCGCCATACAGGCCTACCAGCCTCGCTCCTGCATCCGCTCATGCTGAGGTATGGTATCAATTTCAATCCCAACCATAGCCTCGCCTAAGTCCTTGGAGATCTCCGCCAGCACCTTCGGATCATTATAGTAAGTAGTTGCTGAAACGATTGCTTTGGCTCGTTTGGCCGGATCGCCTGATTTAAAAATACCGGAGCCGACGAAGATTCCGTCACAGCCTAATTGCATCATCAAAGCGGCGTCAGCCGGGGTGGCAATACCGCCGGCAGCAAAGTTAACCACCGGAAGCCGCCCTAACTGCTTAGTTTCCAGCACCAATTCAACCGGTGCGGCGATATTCTTGGCAAATGCGGCAATTTCCTCTTCCGGCAGGTTTTGCAACAGCCGTATTTCGCCCATCACCATCCGAATATGCTTTACTGCTTCGACAACATTGCCGGTACCGGGCTCGCCCTTGGTACGGATCATCGCCGCGCCTTCACCGATCCGGCGCAGTGCTTCACCAAGATTTTTCGCCCCGCACACAAACGGTACCTTGAACTGATTTTTATTGATATGAAATTTATCATCAGCAGGCGTCAGTACCTCGCTTTCATCAATATAGTCGGCGCCCAGAGCTTCCAGGATCTGCGCCTCAATAAAATGTCCTATTCTTGCTTTAGCCATTACCGGAATCGTAACCGCATCCATAATCCGCTCGACAATCGTAGGGTCCGCCATTCTGGCCACCCCGCCGGCGGCCCGGATGTCAGCCGGCACCCGCTCCAGCGCCATAACGGCGCAAGCCCCCGCCTGCTCAGCTATCTTTGCCTGCTCAGGGGTAGTAACGTCCATAATTACGCCGCCTTTAAGCATCTCGGCCAGACCGGCCTTAACCCGGAAAGTTCCTTGCTGCATTGTTTCATTACCTCCTCATCATTCTACTCGACCAGCTAGTATATATTGTATTATAAAGCAAATTTGGCCCCTTTAAAATATCCAGAATTTATAATTTCAATGGATACAGTTTTACTATAGGTCATTACAGATGCAGCCGGTAAGCTTAGTTATTCCACTTAAGGTTTAAGGAGTCAACAACCTTTTGCGCAAACGGTCCTAAATCATTATTCGCATAGGCTTTAAGAATGCCGGCGGCGACTTGCCTGATGGCGCTTTTTATCATATCTTCATTGCTTACGCCCTGAAAGCGGAGCGTTTTTTCAATCTGCACCGCCGCCGTTAAGGCCGCTTCTGCTGCCGCGCCATTTATGACACTTACCATATCAGACCGGCCAAACATTACCGTTCCTACCGGACGGAATAAATTCGCCGCCAATTCCGCCAATTCCGCCGGCTTTTCCTCAACAACAATGACCGGTTCGAGCCCCAAAGCCATTTCGCCGGCATGGCCGATAAACTTTACCCCAATGCCTCTAACCGGCAGTTCGGCCGTCTCATTCAGCGCCTGCTGTGAAACATTTGTCGCAACATTAATCACCACTAAGGACTGTTTAAGCTGGTTGAAATATTGAATGCAGCGCAATACTTCCTGCTCTGGCAAGGCCAGTATAACCACATCCTGTTCCACAATATCAGCCAGACAGTCAGCGGCGGAAATATTCAATTCGTCCGCCAGACGCCGCGCCCGGCCAAAACCCCGGTCAAACACGCATAGCTTGCCCCTTCCGGCGAGCTTTCTGGCTAAAACCTGTCCCATACGCCCTAAGCCAACCAAGCCTACGTTCATTTTATCCTCTCCATTTTACTTTAATAAATCATGCTATTAATGTCTTGACAAAGTAAAAGCCCAGCTTAGACAGTGTAGATTTTTTTCGCACTGCAAAAAAATCTACACTGTCTAATTCACAACTTTGCCAAGACATTAATATGTTTTTCAGCTCAAAACTATACCCGTGCAAACATAAATAATCCGGATCAGGGCATTACTAAACTACAAGCCATTTTGTCGCCATTCCAACAATTTAGTCGTAACGCAGATGAGGAGGAATAAGAAATGCGTTTTTTACAAATGGGATCCCGTATGCTCAGCCGCACCTCGCCGCTTGGCCTTATCGCCGGCGGTACGGTCGCCGCACTGGCTGTACCGGCTGTGCGGAAAGGACTGCGGCGGGCCGCAGTTGTAACCTTAAGCGGAATTTTATCGCTGACCGATGAAGCCAAACAGCACTCGGCCGCCTCCCGCCAAAAAATTCAGGAATTGATCGATGAAGCCAAAAGCACCGACCATAAGCTGGCTTACAAAAAACTGAAAGACAACTTAAAAGAACAGCCTCGCCGTATGGCTGTAGCCGCTACCGCCGGAGTGCTGGCCGCCTCCGATAAAGCCAAGGGGCTGGCTCATAATGCCTCTCACGGGCTGAAGACCGTCGTAGCGGATGCCAGGGAATTGCGCAACCAAAATTCTGCGGGCAACACGCAGACTACGGAAATCAATGATGGGCTGGAAGGGGAATTCACCGATTTGCCGGAACATTAACGCCAGCTCCGCCCCCTGCCGCAATCCGTCCCCTTATTGTCCTCTTGCCGGCCGGCTTAACCGCCGCAGCTAGCAAGAGGACCTTTTGCGTTTATCAGTCTTTTCCTGCTCAGGCCTTCAGCGCCATTTGTCCGGCGAAATATCAACCGCCCGGAATCCTCAGTAAGCTGTCTTGCTCATGACCCGGCCTGCGGCGGCGTCCAGCGCCGCTGTTCCGGCTGACGCCGCTCCTACCAGCAGCCAGTCGGCGGCGCTCAAACCGGAAGTGCAAAAAATTCTCTGCAGCGGCGGCAGATAAATAACCGCCACCGTCATCGCTATCGATACAGCGACCGACCCAATCAAAGGCCAGTTGCTGAACATACCGACTTTGCCCGCCTGCTCTTCTGTGCGGCAGTCAAATATATGGATAAACTGGCTGATGACAATCTGAGCGAGCACGAACGTCCGCGCCAGCCTGAGGCTAGCGCCGGTGAACAGCTTCCAGGCGTACAGCGCCAAGGCGCTTCCCCCGATAATCAGCCCCCTGCTGATAATTTTAGGCCCCAGTCCCCCGTAAAATACACTTTCTTTGGCCCCGCGCGGCGGCTGCTGCATGATGCCTTGGCCCGGAGGATCATTGACCAGCGCAATAACCGGCAATCCGTCCCCGATCAGATTAATCCACAGCAGCTGAATGGGCAAAAGCGGCAGCGGCAAAGCCAGCAAGGTCGCAAAAAACATCAGCACCACTTCACCGAAATTGGTAGCCAGCCCATAGCGGATTGCCTTGCGGATATTAGCGTAAATCGACCGCCCTTCCTGCATCGCCTTTACAATTGTGGCAAAATTATCATCCGCTAAAGTCAGGCAGGCCGCCTCCTTGGTTACATCGGCTCCCGTCAGGCCCATCGCAATGCCAATATTGGCCGCCTTAATCGCCGGGGCATCGTTGGCTCCGTCCCCGGTCATGGCAACGATAAAGCCTTTTTGCTTGAGCGCCCTGATAATCCGCAATTTATGCTGCGGAGCCGTCCGGGCATAGACCCTGACTGTTTCGACCGCCTCCGTCAATTGCCTGTCAGACATTTGATTAAGCTCCCGGCCGGTCAGCACCCGCCCGTTTTGTTCCAATAACCCCAGTTCCCGTGCTATCGCCCGGGCGGTATTCGGGTGGTCGCCGGTAATCATCACAACCTGCACCCCTGCTTGTTTGCACCTGGCGATTGCCGGTGGAACCTCAGGTCGTGGCGGATCAATCATGCCCACTAAGCCGCAGAAAATCAGCTCCCTTTCCAATGGCTCCTCCGCTTCGTCGCTGTCCAGCTTGCGATAGGCTGCGGCAAGAACGCGCAAGGCTTCATTCGCCATCTGTACCACGGCGGCCTGCAATTCCCGGCGCACATCGCCGGTCAGCGGCAGAACTTTTCCGCCGGCCAGGTAATGGGTGCATAGCTCCATAATGCTGTCCGGCGCTCCTTTACAATAAAGGGTTTCGGCTTTATCGTGACCGCTGCAAATCACGGACATCATCCGGCGCTCTGATTCAAAAGGCAATTCCTGCTTACGGATATAAGAGAGAGCCAGCTGATCTTCCCATAGCCCGGCTTTCGCGGCGGCCACCAATAAGGCGCCTTCCGTCGGGTCGCCGTCAATAAACCAGCCTTTACCGGCGTCAGTTCCCGGCAGCCGCTCCCGGGAGTTTTCCCTCAGTTTGGCATTGTTGCATAAGGCTCCGGCCAGCAGCGTTTGCATCAAAGCTCCGTCAACCGCGGGTTCCGTGTTGCTCCCATTAAGGAAAAAGCCGCCCTGGACCGAATACCCTTCACCGCTTACCCTCCACCTGCGGCCGGCTGTAAAAATTTTTCTTACCGTCATTTCATTTTTGGTCAGCGTTCCGGTTTTATCAGAACAGATAACGGTTGCACCGCCCAACGTTTCAATTGACGCCATATTACGGACCAGAATATTTTCTTTTGCCATCCTTCTCACGCCCAGGGCCAAAGCGACAACGACAATTGCCGATAGCCCTTCCGGAATGGCCGCAACTGCAATAGTCGCCGCCGACCGGATCATCGGCAGTGCGCGTTGTCCCCTCAGGACCCCTATGGCGAAAACAATTCCGGCAATTGTCAGACAGGCAAGGGCAATGGTTTTGCTCAATTCCTCCAAACGCCGTTGCAGCGGAGTCGGTTCAGGCTTATGCCCCTGCAGCAGCTGCGCAATTTTCCCCAGTTCCGTCCCCATGCCGGTAGCTACTACGACCGCCCGGGCCCGCCCTCTGGTTACCGTTGTCCCCATAAAGACCATATTTTTACGATCGCCCGGCACGGTATGATGAAGCTCTAACTGATGACAATTTTTGGGGGCCGGCAAAGTTTCTCCGGTCAGGGAAGCCTCCTCAACTTCAAACTGATTGCAGGTGCTGATACGGGCGTCCGCCGGAATGCGGTCGCCGGCTTCCAATACAATTAAATCGCCAGGCACCAAAGACTCAGCCTTGACACACCGGACCCGTCCTCCCCGCACAACCTTGGCCAGCGGGGCAGCCATCTGCTTCATGGCATCCAGCGATTGCTCGGCCCGGCTTTCCTGATACGCGCCCAGCAGAGCATTGGCAACCACAATGGCTGCCGTCAGCAAGGCGTCCTGCACCTCGCCTAACACAAACGATAAGCCGGTTACGCCTAACAGCACCCGGACCATAAAATCCTTAAACTGATCGCCAAACAGACGCCAGAATGAAGCGCGGGGCGCCTCAGCCAGGCAATTCAGCCCATGCCGCGTTAAACGCCGCCTGGCCTCCTGCTCACTTAAACCGAAAGGCAGAGAACTATCCAGCCGGGCGCAAACCGCCGCCGCCGGTAAGCAGTGCCAGTTCCCGCCCTGTTCGGCCAGCCCTGCTCCTGCCGGCCTAAACTGCGGCAGCATAACGACATTGTTCTGGACGGCCACAGCTTTGACTGCCGGGGTTAGTTGAGCGAACTGTTGCAAATTCAGCCCGATTTCGGGCCGTTTTGCTGGTCCTGACTTAAGCAGCCGGGCTGAGTTCAATACCACGCCCAGCATGCTAACATTCAGCAATAGCGCCGCCGACCAGGGAGAAAGCAGTTTGGCTGCGGCTAAAGCAATTCCTGCAATGCTGCCGCCGGTCGAAAAAATTAAATTTTGCCGGAGAACTTGCGATGTTTTACGGCTTAACTCCACCACTGCCGGCACTTTACGCAAATCGTCGCCACAGATCACCAGATCGGCAGCCTGGACAACTTCCGCCGCTCCAGCCGAGCCCAAGGCAAAGCCAAGGTCGGCCGACGCCATTGCCGGCAGGCTGCCGCGGCCGGCGGCAACCAGCCCTACCCGCTGTCCGGACTGCTGCAACTGCGTAACGATCCGCCGGGCATCGTCCGGCCGCCGGCCGCTCGCACTTGCCGTTATGCCCAATTCCCTGATACCGGGGTTAGCATTGTCCGGCCGCTTGTCTGTCAGCACCCTGATATCGGTTATTCCCGCCGCCCGAATTCCTTCCACAGCCTGCCGGCTTTCCGGCCGCACTTCCTCCCTTACGCCGATCAGTCCGGCTATCCGCCGGTTGACGGCAACGTAGATTACCTGACAGCCCAGATGGTTCAGACGCAGCGCCCGGGCTTTAGCCTTATCAATGGCAGTCCCCTGACTGTCCATCAATTGTCCGTTGCCAACCATTACCTCGCTTTCTCCGACTAGACCTTTCACTCCCTGGGCCAGCACTTCCCGTTTGTCGGCAGCCGCCGGCGCCATTCCCTGCCGGCCGGCCTCCCGCCAGACCATCCGGGCCAGCGGATGATCCACCGTCTGTTCCACAGCAGCTGCCAATGCCAGGATCTGCTTTGGCTCAAACTCATCAGACAAACTGACGATATCCGCGATTTCCGGCTGCTGCGTAGTAAAAAGCTTATCGTTTTCAAAGACAATGGTGTCAATTTGGCCGACCGCCTCCAGACTGCCGGGCTCTTTGAGCATTACTCCCTGACGGGCCGCCTGCGCCGCCGCCATTCCGTAAGCCGTACTGCCGGATAAAGCGATGGCAGTCGGACAGCCGGCCAATAGCACTGCCAGGCTGCGCCGGTAATCACGAGTGAAAAGAAAAACCGCTGCAGCTATTCCCAGCGTCCATGGGGCCAGCCTGCTGAAATAAGCCTTGCCGGACGGAGACGGCTGGCAAGGCGCCCTTTCTGACGCGTTCGGGGCATTGCCGGCCTGCAGGCAGTCATTGCCTGCTTTACAGTCTACCAGATCAGTGATCGCCTGCCGGGAGCGCATCCGCATCAAATAGAGAAACAAATTGCTCAGTTGCACCAGCCAGAGCACGGACAGACCGGTTACACTTTCCCGCATGGTCAGCAAAACCAGCGAGGCGGCAGACAATAGCAAATCATTGCTTAACCGTTTATCCCGGATTAAAGTGTCAATGCCCCGGCGTAAAAGCGGATAGCCTGCAATGATCGTAGTGACTGCCGCAACATTAAATATTTGTTCGGAATTAGCTCTTGACGACCGGCCGGCGATCAGACGCTTGAGGACAAGCCCGCCCAAAATAGCGCCCGTTGCCGCCGTATGAATCAGCTGCAGCCTGAAGCCCGGTTCAGCCGGCGGATACGGCCAGGTCTGCAGCCCGGTACAGGCCGTTTGCCCCGCCGTCCCGGCTAAGCGTTTTTTTTCTGCCTCCGCCTGGATAAACACTTGTCGAAGGCCCTGAATCTGCTGTTGAATTTCCGCCACTGAAATCACGCCGCAAGTATAAAAAATTAACGCCCGTCCGCTCAGGGGGTTTGCTGAAACATTGGTTATACCTGCTGTTCGTTGCAGTTTATTCGTTAAATAAACGGCAAACTCCTTATTTCTTTTCATCCCGGCTACGGTAATTCGCAACCGCCCCGGTATTATTCGCAACGTCGCCTGTGACAATGAACTGCCTCCTCTGTAACTAAATAAAGCAGCGAGATTGCTTATTCCTCGCTGCTTCAGGCCAACCGCTTTCCTGCTAAAAAAAGCGCATACGGGTTAAGGATATGCCGGACAAAAGATTGTCTTTGCTTTCTTTGCTTTTTTGCTTGATATAGCCGAAGAGTCCACTTAATAATTCTTCCCATAACGAAATTGTCGCCGGCTTATTTTGCTGTGACTGGCTGCGTACCCGCACCGTCAAATCAACGGCAAATCTAAGGTCGCTTGATATCCGCCGCAACAAAACAGTCAATTCCTCCAGCTGATCCAATTGCAATTCGGCCCCGTCTGAACCTTTTGGCACCTTATTTTCCGCTCCTTACCTAGCTTATTCTGGCTTGCGTCATTAGACCGGCTCATGAGGAGTCTCCCCTTCAGCCACTTCATGATCAATTGCCTGCTTCAACTTTTCAAATTCGGCTTCTGCAACCATATCTTCCATATCTTCCTTAACGCTGCTAATCAACCCCTGCGCCTGCTCGGACAATTCGTTAACACCGCTCATGACCTTGCCCACCAGGGGTTTCAACGCATCTTTAACGCCGGGAATCAGCATTGCAGCCAGTACAATGGCCCCTAAGCCATAAAGAGCATTTTTTCCGTCGCCGGTTTTAAGCCGATGGGTCATCCGGCGCGTGGCTTTGGTAAACCCGCCCATATTCGGACTGTCTTCCACTATATCAATAAGTTCCGCCAGATTCAGCAATTGCCGCCGTTCGGCCTGAATCATCTTTTGCAGTGTTTGCCTGGCATAAGGATCCGCCACTCTCGCCAGCCGCTGTTCATAGGCGCGTACTGCGTTAAGCTTGGCCTCAAAAACCTCGTCCAGCGAGGTAACCGTTTCCTCATTCATTGCAGCTAAAGCCTGCTGGCGGCGGTGCGAACTTTTCGCACTGTTTCGTTCAATGTCCCGGCACTCCCGGCCTGTTTTACTTTGGCTTTCTACAGACACTAGTGTATCCTTCCTTTCCGACTGCTATACTAATCTAAATCAACGTTATTATAGCCAAAATTAACCATCAATATACTTGCCGAAAAACAAACAAGCCGGATAATCATCAAGATCATCCGGCTTGTTTGGTACAACTAGGAGAGGGGTAAGGTAATTTATTTGCCTGCAGGCGCTCCAGCAGCCTTGCTCGCCGCTGGAGAATAGGCCTGGCAAATACATCGTCAAACAGCTGATAAAAGATTTGTGCAGACCGCATGCTTAGATCGGCAAGCAACCGCGAGCAATCGTTGTCAATCATACCGGCCACCCTGTCTGCCAATTGCCGCTGATCAGTAAGCCGCCGCTGTTGCGGCAGACAGTCCAGCTCTTTCAAAAAAATGGCCGTTAGATTAATTTTGCCTAGTAAATCGCCTACCGGCTTGGGAAAGCCACTATGCGCCATCCCCTTTTCCCAGACCGCATTGCCGAGCTTCAGCGTGGCCCTGGCCAGCCAGACAGTCCGGCGGCTTTCCGCCAACGCTCCGGCCAGGCGCCTTAAGCCGGCTTTATCAGCCGGATAATCAGGAACGGCTGCGACATTTACTGACTTAATTTCGTATAAATGGTTAAGCTGCTGCTGAATCATCTGCTTAACCTCAATTTCTAAAGCCAAAAACTGCTGCTGATCCATCAATTGAGCCAAAATAGCTTCACAACTGCTATTCGCCTTTAACAAAGATGGCAATTGCCGGCGAGCCTCGCGCTTACGGCGGCAGCCAAACCAATCTATCCGCTCCCTAAGCTCCGCCAGACAACGCTCGACTGCGGCGGCTACCTGCGACTCCCGCCGCGCTAATTTCCGTTCAAGCAGCATTAACTTTAATTTGGTCCGGTTCAAGCGTACGCCTCTTCCCCCAGCCTGCGTCCGTGGCAACGAACAGATCGGTTTACCAAAATGCCCGGTTTTTAATTTAGAGCCGCCGTTTAGTTTATGCAGCATAATGATCTCCCTTTCTTGTTCGCGATTTAGGCTATGCACATCGCACCATCGGGGGGGTTCTTAATCTGAAACGTTGTATTCTTAGTATACCTGACAAGCATACGAAGAGAATTAATGTTTTGTTAAGCTTATGTAAAATAATCGCGATAATGATTATCACTTTCTTTGCAATTATACTACGGAACAATCGCTGTTGACAAGCCAGTTTATGAAGAAATACCGGCAAGGCTGTCGCCTTGCCGGTATTTCTTCATAAACTGGCTTCCCTTGCCGTTGAAACCTGCGCCGGTTACTCCGGCGTCATACATTCTTTGGACTGGTTTTCTTTCTTCCCGCAGTTCTTTCCTGCCGCGTACACGGCTGGAATAACCACACTATGCAGCAAAAGCCAGGAGCCCCAGCCTATAGCCGGACGAATCAGCCAGTGCATATTGCGCCCACCTCCAATGTTTATTAAAAATACTTTCCTCCTTATAGTATCGGCAAACAGTAACTGAACTATTTATTCATTCATCCGGATCAGAAACTATAAACGACAATTCATTTTCAATAAACCCGAAAGGAGCCTGCTCATAGAATAATAAATAAAGTAACGCCTGATCAAGCTGATCTTATGGCGCAGGCATCGCCACAGTTGAAGTATTAATTATCGGTACTCCGCGCCGGTAATGCAAATGCCTGGTGTTTTTAACTCGCCAAGTTACGGATGGCTGGTATGACATACGGTACATATAAATTGTGCAGGAACATATACAGCATCAGTGCGACAATCCCGCCGACAATCGAGCCATTAATCCTGATCCACTGCAGATCCTGGCCGGCCTTAGCCTCAACAAACCGACTAAGGTCGCGGTTGGTAAAGTTTCCCAAAACCGACTTTACCACCAGGCCAATCAAATGATGCTCCTTTTTTACCAACCGGTATACGGCATATTTAATTCTTGCCTCGAACCAGCCCTGTAAAGCCTTGTCTTCTCTAAACACGGTCCAGTAAATATGCACCTGCTTCGCCAGCCATTTACTGACCGGCTGATAAGATCCGTCGGCAGTCTTGGTTACCACGCGCTCCAGCGCCGCTGTTAACTGAAGCTGCTTAACCAGAGCCAGCTTCCAGCTTTCCATTGCGTCCAGCCACAAGCGGTTGCCGGCAACATTTGCTGCGATGGCCGTTAATTTAACAGTTATCCACTGGCGAACCAAATGATCTTTATCGGTTAGCTCCTGTAACAAAACCACTAACTCGTCACATAAGGCGTTAGACGCTTCTTCCACATTAATGCTGTCCGTTTGCTCACCCAGCCACACCACCGCTTTTTCCAGCAGGGAGCGGGCTTTTTTATGCTTTAACTCTTGCATATAGCGAAATACCGCCTGTCGGAATGATGGTTTTTGAACAAGCCCAATCAGTTCCTCCAGAATAAAATCGACCAGTTTTTCCCCTTTGCCGCGTTCCAGCGCCTGATTGAGTAAAGGATGAAACAAGTTTGCCATATCGACCTCATTGGCATTACGCCGCAGTAAGCTTTCCAAATAACCGACAATTGCCTGAAAATCCTTGTCGTCCCAAACCGCTTTGCCATGACGGGCAAAAACTCCGGCTAAATACTCCTGTCCGCCCTGCTCATCCACCCAGTCAATAAAGGCTTCGACAAAAGCGATTCCGGCCAGCCGCTTGCGAATCGCCGACACGCTGAGCAAATCCTTTTCCACCACCTCAGTTAAAGCCTGGACAATCCGCTCCCTGTTGCGGGGTATTAATTCAGTATGCCAGGTAATGCCCAATGGCCGCCCGAATAAAGCGGTGACCGCAAACCAGTCGGCAATTCCGCCGATCAAAGCCCCTTCCAGACAAACATACACCAAAGTGACTGCTGTGTTGCCGGGATAATGATATTTTAACATTGCGACGGCCATAAACAGCAAAAAAACCGTCGCCAGCATTTGATTGGCTATTTTTCTAAAACTCATTTCAGCACCTTGCCTTCTACCACCAAAAAGTCAATAAATAGATGCACATTCCCGCCAAACCGCCAACAACCGACCCATTAATTCGAATCATCTGCAAATCATTGCCAACCCGGGTTTCAATGAATTCCACCAGCATATCGTCTGTCATTTTTTTGAGGCTGTTTTTAACCAGACTGCCAATTTCAGCCTGATTACTGTCCAGCCATTTACCAATTAACTGTTTAACCTGGTGGTCAAAATTCAGCCTTCTGGTTTTACTGGCGGCAAACTCATCAATAAATTGGTTGAGCTGATTTGACAATTCTCCCAGCCACGCTGCCTGCTCTTTGTTTTGCACTGCTTTCATCCGCCACTCAGCGATAAAACTGGTGCTGTATTGGACAAAATCAATTTTATTGCTCAACTGGCTGGTTTTCCAGTCCTCGATTTGCTGCTGCAAGGCCTCATCGCTCCGCAAATTAACGATTAACCGGACCAGCCTGTCCTTCAGGCGGCTGCGGAGAGGATGTCCGCTACTTTTTACTTCGTCAAGAAAATCCAGCAAAGCTTTCTGGGCATCTTTGGCCAGCTGCTGCTGAGACAACTGGAACAAATCATTAAATATCCGGCGGCGCTCGCTGTCCCGTTCATACGATTTGCGCGCCTCCAGCACCAAATCGCCCAGCAAATGCCGGAATGGTTGTTGCTCCCCAATACTTTCCAGCTGAGCAATGAAAAAATCTATGATTTGGTCATCATACTTGTTCTCAATCAGCCATTCACTTGATTCAATAATGAGTGGCGCAAGCCTGGCGTCCCGGGCGTATTTTTTTAATATCCCGCCAATGATAACACCCAGTTCATCCGGCTCCACCTGTTCAATAAACTTATAAGCAAATTGATAAACAATTTCTTTAAGGTATTTACGGCCATCATGCTCATTCAGAAAATGCAGGGCAACGGCTGATAAATCATAATTTACCAGCGTTTTGGCGATATTCTCTTTTGACAATAACTCCACTTGCACCATTTCAGCAATCGCTTGAAAAATCTTTTTGCGGTTCCGTGGTACAATTGCTGTTCTGAACGGTATACCGAGCGGTTTACGGAATAAAGCCGTTACTGCAAACCAATCGGCCAACCCGCCCACTACGGCAGCCTGACAGGCGCTCGTCAGCAAGCCTCCCCAAAAATGGTGACTATAGGGAAAGCCGGCCAGCAAGCCAACCGAAGCTGCTCCCAGCGTAAGTGCAGCTTTATACTTATTGGCTATCATTGTACCCTCACAATCCATTGACGAACCACCGCCGTCACCCCCGCTTAATAATTCTCTCCCTGAAATCCAACAATATTAATCGTTTCATCATGAGTATTATTAACCGTTATCTTCACAACATCACCGGGCTTTACCAGCGGCAGTTTCGGAGCAGTATTGATAGTGCCGATAAAGATGCGCGGATCGCCTTCCAGCATGAGATAAAAATACGACTCCCCGCCCTTTACAACCTGGGATAGACGGCTGATCTTACCGGTTAGCTCGGCTCTGGCAACCTCATTTCCGGGGATAAACATATTGCCGCGATTGGCAAGACTTTGCTGGTAAGCCCGCAACGAGCTTTCAATATCCGGTCCTACCCCTACCAGATTATAATTTTCAACAGAAATAGATGCAATTGCTTTCAATAAGCCTTCCTTATCCTTGAGCGGCGCTATATAAGTAGGAATGCCATTGATATTATACAAAATCGGATAGCCGGCCCGGTATCCTTTTTCCTGAACCTGACCTTCCGCCGACTTCCGCGCGCCCGCTTCATTCGCCCCGGCTACCTTATACCACTTTGCTTCCTTGGTTCTTGAGTTCACCAAAATAAAGCCAACCGTGCTTTCGTCCCGCCCTAAAGATGTAATTCCGGTATACCAATACACATGGTCGTCATTGCCATAAATTAAATGCAATTCATTATTGGTTGGCCTTAGGGTACCGGTTTTAGCAAATATGCTGTTCCAGTAGCCGTTTACATATTCGCCCCAGTCTCTGATCTGTTTAAACACCAGTTGCTCCGGCTGCACCCGGTCCAGCCAGGCGGGAATATTCTCCAGCGAATACCTGGCAATATCGCCGGTTTGAGCATTTACAGTTACAACGCCTACAGCGTCAGCTCCGCCATAGCCTATTTTATTCTTATATAGAGGCACAACCCAATAAGGCTGTAGTTCATCATCCACTTCAAAGGAAAAATCAGCCATACCGGCAGTAACGATACCCTTAAAATATAAGTAGCGCGGCAAATAGTCAAAAAGAAACCCCCGCAACTGATACTTAATATGTATATCCTGAATTAACCTGACATCCTGGGGATTGGTTGCCGAAACCATTACAAACCCTTCACTGCCCGGCGAGCGGTTGGAAATCCACTGAAAAAGCCCCCGATGCTCTAACGGGGCAATATAATACAGTCCGCCTTTCACGTTTTGTAAAGCCAGTGCCCCCATTTGGACCTGACTGCCCAAAGCCGGAACTTCACCAATTTTTTTCTCAGCCAGTTTCCGGGCGGTTTCCTCATCAACAATTCGTATTTGAGCTAAATTAATTGGCTCAATATCGGAGCTAAAAGAGCTTTCCTTGACATCCCCCAGCAAATTGCGGTAGGCTTTGCTATAAAATAAAGGCAAGCTGGTTAATAGAGGAAGAATCAACAGGTTAACCAACCCTAATACCAGTAACGCCGCTCCACACACTGCTAAAAGTTTATGCCGCTTACTCATATTGCCATTGTGTTGATAATTGGTTATATCAACAACATTGTTGCGCTCTTGAAACACCCAGCCAAAATGCTGTTCCAGCAGTTCACCCAGTACAGTACCCCTAAGATAGGCCCGGAATTTGTTGATCAGCAACACTGCCGGGACGACCAGCAATAGTATGCCCCAAATCATTGCCAGTGGCGACCAGTCTGTAAACCCCCAAGAAAAAACCGGCATTTCAAAAAACAAATAGAAAAAATTAAAGATGACAAAAATCGTCAGTACTACGGCATTCATCAATACACTCCTTATCCTGAAAAAATCCCATGGTAAATTCATTCGTTATCTGCCGCCCACTATCCTGCCTGGCGCAGCAGGCTAAAAAGGTGCGTGCCCTTTCTTCCAACTGTAAAAATAAAGGCAGCTAGGCCGCCTTTATTTTAGTCTATCCGGTTTTTCTATCGGTTTGACTTGCTTCTCGCCTTTAAACTGCGTTGTCGCCTGCTGCTGATTGTCCTTATTGCCATAAGGGCCATGATGCTTAGCTTTAACTGTACCCCAGGGACCATGCTTAGACTGGTCATTGTGATCATAAACCCGGCTCATGATATCACCTCCTGTTGTCACTCTTTCTATTAAACAACCCACGCTTAGTTTCCCCAAAAATAGTTTATCCATGATAAAAAAAGAACAGCTATGACTGTTCTTTTTGCTCTGTAGCTCTTAAATTTCAGTGAGTTGCACATGGGTCTGCCCAGCAAGGCGGAGAAGCCGCGCCTGCAGAACATCGGCAAGCCAGTGCGCGAACGCAAAATCCCGCCAAAACACCGCAAGTTTAGACGGGCAAAGCACTACCTCTTAAACAATTTTTATAATATTATACATCGAATCCCGCTCTGCAGGTATCCGCCCCGCCTGACGAATGGAATTGATTAAAGTTTCCTTGCTTAATGATCGCCCGGCTTTCGCCCCGGCTGCCTGCATGATCCGCTCCTCGCTAACTGTACCGTCAATGTCATTTGCCCCAAACCCCAGGGCTAACTGGGCAATGGGCAAAGTTAACATAATCCAATATGCTTTAATATTTTTAAAGTTATCCAGCATTAAGCGGGAAATAGCCATCATTTTTAAATCATCCCACACGGTAGTACGGATAATCTGGTTTTCCAGCTCTGTATTCACCGGGTGAAAAGGAAAACAAATAAACGTTTGAAAGCCTCCGGTTTCATCCTGAAGCTCTCTAAGCGCCAGTAAATGGTCGATTCTCTCCTCAACCGTCTCAATATGACCGTACAACATACTCGCATTGCTGCGCAAGCCCAGCTTATGCGCGGTACGGGCAACCTCCAGCCATTCGCCGGCGCTGGCCTTTTGGGGACACAACTGCTCGCGAACCCGGTCGGATAAAATTTCAGCGCCGCCGCCGGGCATTGAGTCCATACCGGCGTCAATCAACGCTTTTAGCACTTCTTCAATTGATTTCCCGGAAATTTTAGCAAAGTGGCATATCTCGACAGCGGTAAATGCCTTAAGATGAATATCCGGCAACGCCGACCTGAGAGAATGCAATACATCAAGATAAAATTCAAAAGGCCAGTCGGGATGCAGCCCACTGACGATATGCAGCTCCCGGAGATCGGGATCCTGGGCTGACTGCTTAGCCAGGCTGACTGCCTTTTCTTTGGTCATTGTATAGGCCTGAGCACTATCCGCATCACAGCCGAATGCACAGAACTTACAGCGGGCCGTACATATATTCGTAAGGTTTATGTGTCTGTTTACATTAAAATACACATAATCGCCACTAATTCTCTTCCTGGCGATGTTTGCCAAATAGCCCAGCCAGGCCAAATCCTGTGAGTTAAATAAAGTCAGGCCTTCATCACGGGTTAATCGCACGCCGTCCCGGATTTTATGCTCTATTTCATAAAAAATTGCGTCCAAACAACTTACACTCCTTCCAAGTATATGTTCAGCAGGTAGGCCGGAGCTTCCTGCTGAATATTACACTATTTGCGCAAAATTGAAAAGCCTGTCCACCATGCACGCATTGGCAACAACAACCAGTAAAAACACCTTGGCGCACAGGATAAAAAGGCGGCCGGTGCATAAACTATCTGGTACCTTGCGTCATTTAAAACAAGGAAACAGGAGGCCTGCAACTTATGCTTGCTATTTGCGGAGGAACAGTCTATACAGCAGCAGCTGCCAGTACCAGTCCGCTGCCTGGGGCCACAATTCTTATTCAAAACGGCAAAATACTGGCTGTTAACCAACATATTTCCATCCCTCACGATGCTAAAATAATTGACGCCAGAGACAAGACAATTACCCCTGGCTTTATCGACTGCCACACTCATATCGGCCTGGCGGAAGAAGCCGCCGGAGCAGCTCACCTGGATAAAAACGAAGTAAATGATCCGGTTTGCCCCCACCTGCGGGCCATTGACGGCATTAACCCCGAAGACCCCGGCTTGCGTGACGCCTACAGCTCCGGCACTACAACAATTATCATTACACCGGGCAGCGAAACAGTAATCGGCGGTCAAAGCGTTGCAATAAAAACCTATGGGCATATCATTGATCATATGGTCCTGCGTCAGCCTGCGGGAATTAAAATGGCCTTTGGCGAAAATCCTATCAAAACCTATGTCAATAAAGATCAGCCGCCCTCTACCCGCATGAGTATCGCCGGTATCATTAGAGAAGCCCTGGTGAAAGCCCGCAACTATCAGAAAAATTCCACTTCATCTGATCGCGATTTACGCATGGAGGCTTTGCTGCTGCTGCTTAACGGCACAATCCCCCTGCGGGCGCACGCTCATGCCGCCGACGATATTATGACGGCAATTCGCATTGCCGATGAGTTCAGCCTAAAGCTCAACATCGAGCATGCCACAGCAGCTCATAAAATAGCTGACGAATTAGCTCGCCGCAATGTCACCGCTACCATTGGCCCCTCAATTACCGCACGGGTAAAAGTTGAATTGCGGGAACGGACTTACAGTACACCAGCCCTGCTACATCAAGCCGGCGTAAAAATTGCGCTAATCACCGACCACCCCATTCTCCCAATCAGCAGTCTCCGTTTGGAGGCCGCCTTAGCCATCCGCGAAGGTCTGCCGCGCGACATCGCGCTAAAAGCAATCACGCTGACGGCTGCTGAAATTATCGGCGTAAGTGACCGCGTTGGCAGTATTGAAGCAGGCAAAGAGGCTGATCTTGTCATTTTAGACGGCGACCCCTTTGCTGTTGCAACCAATATTGAACAGGTTTTTGTCAACGGACAACAAGTCTTTAAGCGATAGACAAATACACACAGGACGATTCCCCTATGTATTAAACAAAGGGGCTGTTCTCTTGTTCCCTCACAGCCGTCAGCATGACCTGGGAGTGTGCGGCCATTATGCATAAGCGAAGGCTAAACGGCAGCGGCGCAGCCGTTGTAATAGCCGCACGCTCACAGCCGTCAGCATCACCAAGGAGTGTGCGGCCATTAGGCATAAGCGGAGGTTAAGCGGCAGCGGCGCAGCGTTGCCTAATGGCCGCACACTCCGGGCCTTCTCTACTTCGCACAATAAAAAAACACCCGTCGCAGGACAGGTGCTTTCTCAATCAGCAGCTTTCTAGCCTCCAGGCCGTTCCTACTGTATGCGTAAGCGCATCAGCACTTTCAGCGTATATAGGTTTAACTACTGTGTTCCCTCACAGCCGTCAGCATCACCAAGGAGCATGCGGCCATTAGGCATAAGCGGAGGTTAAGCGGCAGCGGCGCAGCGTTGCCTAATGGCCGCACCCTCCGGCCTTCTCATTCGCACAATAAAAAAACACCCGTCGCAAGACAGGTGTTTCTCAATCAGCAGCTTTCTATCCTCCCAGGCCGTTTCCAACCAAGTACTTTCGACGTATACGAGCTTAACTACTGTGTTCGGTATGGGAACAGGTGGAGCCTCGCAGCTATCGCCACTGAATCGTCAGGTGAATATCCTTGAAAGGTATATTCCCTGAAAACTTCACAGAAGATATTCATTTTAGGATGGTTTTTGCTTCGTTAGATTGTCGCGATATACATTATGGATGTTATCGCTCCGCTCTAACTAAGCGACCGCATCA